>CAZMWZ010000017.1:14241-15626 GCA_964570045.1 uncultured Spirochaetaceae bacterium | reverse complement strand
TCTGTTCCCTATCCGACATGAACTGTTCCTCCTAAAATCGTTAAAAGGGGATGTCGTCGTTGAAATCGTCGGCCGACGGCGCGCCGGGCGCGCTCGGCGCGAGCTGGGGGGAGTCCCCGGCACCGGCCTGCTCGGCGGCGGCGGGGGCCTGGCCGCGCCCGCTGCCCAGCAGCTGCAGGTTGGTGACGAAGATCTCCACCTTGCTGCGTTTCTGTCCTTCCTGCTCCCAGCGGTTCTGGCGCAGCTCCCCCTGGATGCCGATCTGCTTGCCTTTCAGCAGATACTGGGCGACGGCTTCCGCGCCCTTGCCCATCCAGACGGCGTCGAAGAAATCCGCCTCCTCTTGCCAGGTATCGCCTTTCTTGGTCCGCCGGTTCACGGCCAGCGAGAACTTGGCGATGGCCAGACCCGCGTTCGTGAACTTCAGTTCCGCGTCTCTGGTAAGGCGGCCAACCAGGACAACGTGATTGATGTCCGCCATGGCTCTTTCCTCCGAATTGCGGTCGAGCTATTCTTCCTTGCGGATGAAGAGGTACTTGAGGATCTCGCTACGCAGCTTCAGCGCCTTGTCCAGGGCGTGGATGTTCTGGGGCTCCGCTTCCAGCTCGTAGAACACATAGAAGCCGCGCTTGGACTTCTTGATCTGGTAGGCGAGAAGGCGGTCTCCCATATCCTCTTCCTTCAGGACCTTGCAGCCGCCGCCGGCGAAAAGATTTTTCACGAACTCCCTGCCGCCGGCCAGCAGGTCGCCATCCGGTCGAAAGATGAGCACAGCCTCGTACGCACGCATGTTTACCTCCCTGTGGTCTTTGGTGATCGCGCCCGCGCGGGGCGCGATAAAGAGGCTACCGCGCACCGTAACACAACCCCCCTGCACTGTCAAGGCGAGCCTCCGGTCGGCCGAACATTGCACTAGGCATACCGATAATGACGCGACGGGTAAACTACGCGGACAACATCTTCTATTTGAAGCTTGTTTTGAAACAGGTGAGTGCCGGGCTGAAGCTGGCCGTGGATGCGGACCTTGCCCGGGACAGGGTCCTGGAGGACCTGGCCTTTCTGGAACGGGCCGCCAGCGGCATCTTCTCCTCCCTGCGGGACAACCACCTGCTCATCGAGCGCAGCGACCACCTGCAGGAGCTGGCCGGCTTCTACCGGCAGTTCTTCTCCCTGCTGGAGGAGCTGGAGGCAGGCAAGCCGGCCGGCGCCGCCGCCGTGCTGCCGGAGGGGGGGCGGGAGATGGTCGAGCGCATCCGGGAGGCCATCCGGCGCGAGCAGACCGAGCTGCGGCTGGCCATCTCCAGCCACCGCCTGGGGGCGGGGGAGCACGAGCACATCGTCTCCGAGGAGGAATTCAGGTTCCTGCTCTCCCCCGAGGAAAGCTC
>CAZMWZ010000017.1:0-14141 GCA_964570045.1 uncultured Spirochaetaceae bacterium | reverse complement strand
GGGGGCGGGGGGGTGCCCCCCTCCCACTGGCCGGCCTCCTGGCTGGAGTACGGCCGCCCGTACAGCTTCTGGAACAGGAAGGCGAGGTCCTCCGGGGTGATCGCCAGGAACTGCAGCCCGAAGTAGCTGCGCTCCTCGTCCTGCAGCCTCCGGCGAACGCGGGCCTGGATCAAGAGGCGCCGCTCGGGGAAGCGCACGGTGATTTCCAGGTCGGTGTGGACCAGCAGCTCCTTGGCCAGCTCGAGGCGCGGGTGGGCGAACAGCAGCCCGGCGGCGCTGATGTCGATGATCGGCGACTCGTAGCGGCGCTCGGTGAGCGTGGTGCCCGAGGTGAAGTAGCCGCTCAGCTGCAACGAGTAGCTCAAGACCTTGGCGAACTCCCAGACCCAATCGGCCAGCTCCTTGGAGATCCGCTCCTTGCGCTCGTCGCGGTTGGCCAGGTACACGTAGCCGATGATGTAGGACTCGTACAGGATCGGGCACCACAGCTCGGAGTGCAGGCCCTTCTTCTGTTTCTCGTACAGGATGTTGCCCAGCTTGCTGGTGATCACGTACGCCGGCCGGTCCAGCGACTCCTCGTACTTCACCAGATCGCGGCGTAGAATCACCCGCTCGTCGGGGAAGGGGTCCTTGGCGGGCCAGTCTTCCTCGGTCAGGGGTATCCACAGCATCTTGCCCAGCGCGGCGATGACCTTCTCCTCGTACTTGTCGGGGAGCTTGTCGCGCAGCATCACGATCCGTCTCGAGCTGACCGCCTTTTCCATGCGCTCGTGGAAGCTTTTATGCAGCTTGTCCAGGCTGCCGAAGTCGAAGTCCTCGCGCACGCTCAAGGTGCTCTCGGGGGGGAGAGGGCGGGTGGTCCGCGGGAAGTTCAACTCGACCCGCTGCCCCTTGAGCGTGAAGTAGACCTCCGCCTCCTCGCCGATGCGCACCCGTTCGTACTTGCGCTGCGGGTTCTTGTACACCCCCTCGGGGCTCTCCAGGGCAATGAGATCCTCCCCGCTTTCCAGAATGCTGGTGGTGAAGGTGTGCCAGTTGTTCTGGTACAGGAAGTAAACCCGCACGTGATCCCCGGCGGCGAAAGCCCGCTGGTCGCCGGCCGTGACGGCCAGCTCGATGCGGTCCGGCTTCACCTCGGTGGTGCGGCAGGAAAGCTCCTGGCGGTGGGCATGGACCTTCATCTCCAGCTGCTGCTCCGCCAGGCCGCGGAACAGGAACTCCCGCACGATTCTGCCGACTTTCACTCCCATGCCTTATTCCTCCGCCACGCTGAGGGTGGCGACCTTTCCCCCGGCGCCCTTCAGAACCAGCAGGTAGTCTCCGGCGGCGAGAGGGGCGGGGCCGTCCGTCGGCAGGGTCCTCATGCCGGGCAGGCCGTACAGCTGGACCTCAATGGCCGGGCAGCGCACCAGGTACCTGCCCGCCTGCAATACGCGCAATTGCAGGAAAGCGGGGCGGTCCCCCAAAAGGATCTCGCGCGCTGCCCGTCGGGGGAAGATCTGCTCGGGGACCAGCGACTCGAAAGCCAGGACATACGGGCCGTCCGCCAGAGGGGGCTTGCCCTCCACGCGCGCCAGCCAGCGGCCCGGGCCCAGGAAGAACCCCAGGAAGGCGTTGGCCTGGGCCCCGGCGTCGTCGTCGGCCAATACCATTGAACGGCCGTCGTGTAACAGGGCCAGGGTGGTGTCCACCGCCAGGCCCGAAGTGTACAGCACGTAGAATCCAGGAGGCGCGGGGGCTAGCTCCACCCAGTCGGCGTCCCCGGAGGCCAGCGTCCGCTCCTGGCGGGTCCCCGGGGGCAGGGGGCGGGCTTCGCCGGGAGCGTCATCCGGCTCGAAGGGGTCTTCGGCCGGGGCGGCCGGGGTGAACAGGATGCTGTACGGTCCTTCCACCTCCGGGCTGAAGGCTAGCAGCTCGGCGATGTAGTAGCCCGGGGCCAGGCGCGCCTCGAAGCGGATGGACTGCCCGGCGGGGTTGCCCCGCACGTCGAAGGGGACCCGTTCCCCCTCGCGGAATAAAAGCAGCTGGGCGTCCAGGCCGGTGGCCACCTCGATGCGGACGGGGCCCGCTTGCGACACGTAGAAGCGAAAGCGGTCGATGTCGGCGGATGACAGGTAGCGCTCCAAAGGGCCCTCGCCGCCGGCCAGCTGCACCTCGCCCCCCGGGGAGTCGTCGGGTTCCAGGGGGTCCAGGTCCCGCGCCAGCGAGCCCTCCTCGCCCGTAGCGTGCAGGCCCTGACCGGAATAGTCGGGCCCGGCAGGGGGGGAGAGCAGGGCTGCCAGCTCGCGGCTCATCGCCAGCTCGGCGCGCGCGGCGGCGAGTTGCGAGCCGTCCGGACTCAAGAGGCGGCAGAGCACGCGCACCTGCGAGGCGTAGGGCTGCAGCTCGCCGACGAGGGTGAAGGTCCGCTTCCCGGGCCCGCCGCTTCCCACGCGCGTGCGCCGGTATGCCCGCGCCAGGGCCAGCTCCAGCTCGGCAGCCAGGCGCTCCCCCAGCACCGCCCGCCCGCCCTGGTCGGACAGGAACGGCAGGATCGTCAGGGAGTCCCCCTCGCGGTCCGGCAGGCTGCGCCGGATGAAGGCCGAAAGCTCCTCCACCACGCGGTCGATTTCCTTGGGGGCGTCCGCGCGCGCCGGGGGCAGGGGCAGCAGCAGCAGCGCCGCCAGCAGGTACGCCCGGATCACAGCCGGAGCTCCCCCGCCACGCCCTGCATGGCGGTCACGGCCAGACCGGCGAACTCCTCGAGGCTCAGGCCCACGCGCTCGCACAGCAGGATGCTTTCCCGTGACACCTTGCGGGCGAAGTCCTTCTTTTTCATGCGCTTCACGACCGATTCCCCCGTGACCGAGCCGAGGCGTCGGTCCGGCATGACCAGGGCCGTAGCCACGATCAGCCCGGTGACGCTTTCCGCGCAGGTCAGAGCGAAATCCAGGGTCGTGCGGCGCTCCAGCCCCAGGCCTTCGGCGTTGTGAGCCAGCACCGCGTTCACCAGCTCCTCGTCGACCCCGCGGGAACGCAGTAGCGCCGCGGTCCGGCGACCGTGCTCGGCGGGGTCCTGGGTCTGGTCGAAATCCAGGTCGTGCAGCAGCCCCGCGACCCACCAGGCCTCGGGGTCGCCGCCCAGGCGGCGGGCCAGGGCCTCCATGATGGCGGCCGCGGCCAGGCTGTGCTTCCGCAGCCAGTCGCTGGAGACCTGCTCTTCCAGCAGGCGGATCGCTTCCGGACGGTTCATCGGGCCTCCGACGGGACGTACTTCTCCTGGCGGCGGGCGTGCGGACTGGCCAGCGCCGCCAGCCCAACCTGCACGTCCGACACGTACCACTGTCCTTCCGCCAGGCTGAGATACAGCTCCCCGGAGCTCACCCCGGGGTCGCCGAACAGGCGCACCCGGGACCGCAGGCTGCCGTCCTCCAGCTCGATGAGCGGGCCGAGGCGGAAGCTGGCAGGCAGGAGCTTGCGGTCCAGGTAATACTGCAGAGAGCGTTCCAGCTCCTCGCGGCGTTCGGGGAGGATCTCGGCAGCGGGCACCTTGCCGCCGGCCAGCCCCGCCAGGAAGCGCGTGGCCGCCGCGCGCGCCAGGCGCTCCGCGCGGCTTCCGGCCAGCCGGTCGGCCAGCGGCCCGATCTCGAAGTCCTCGGGGAGCAGGCGGGCGGCAGGAAGAGCGAGCAGCGCCTGCTCCGGGGGCACCGGCGGCAGTACCGGGCGAGCCGCGGGCTGCGGGGTCAGGGGGAGCTCCCTTTTAGGCTGGACAGTGCCTGGCCGCTCGGCCCCCCCCCCGGGCGCCGGGGCGGAGGGCCCCCGGGGGGCACAGGCCGTGAGAAGAAGCGGAAGGCAGGCCGCGAACCACCACTGCCGCACCCCCCTGTTCTATCAGATGTTGCCCAACAGGTCAAACTCCCGATATAGTGGCTGCGGCATGGGAGCTCTCGACCACCTGATCCGCGACTACACGGAGCCCGTCAAGGACCCGGTCTGGAACAACATCCTCCTCTCCCCGGCTCTCCTTCGTCTGATCGCCCTGCCGGCTTTCCAGAAGCTCAACGGCATCCGCCAGCTGGGCCCGACCTACCTGGTCTACCCGGGAGCCACCCACACCCGCCTCAGCCACAGCCTGGGGGTGTTCCATCTGGCCCGGCGCCTGGTGCTCAACCTGCTTGCCCACGCGGAGGCTCCGGGGCGCATGCCGGAAGCCGCTCGCGAGCCGGAGGCGGTCCGCGCCTTCCTGTGCGCGGCCCTGTTGCACGACCTGGGGCACTACCCGTTCGCGCACTCCCTGAAGGAGCTGGAGGTGGCCAGCCATGAGTCCCTGACCGCCGCGCGGGTGCTGGAGCCGGATTTTTCCGGGGTGCTTCGCCGGGAGGTCGGCGCGGACCCCGAGCTGGTGGCCGCCATCGTGGATGCGCGCCGCGCGGGACCCGGGGGGGAAGCGCTGGCATTCTATCGCCGGCTGCTCGCCGGTGTCCTGGACCCCGACAAGCTGGACTACCTGAACCGCGACGCCTACTTCTGCGGCGTGCCGCACGGCGTGCAGGACGTGGACTTCGCCCTGGCGGAGCTGCGCGCCCTGCCCGCAGGCCTGGGCGTGACCCGCAAGGGGCTGACGGCCGTGGAGAGCATCTTGTTCTCCAAGTACCTGATGTACCGCAGCGTGTACTGGCACAAGACCGTGCGGATCGCCACGGCGATGATCAAGAAGGCCGTGCTGCTGGCACTGGAGGCGGGGGCTCTGCAGTCCGCCCAGCTGTACGGTCTGGACGACCAGGAGTTCTTCGCCCTGGCTTCCCGCAGCGCGTTCCCGCCCCTGCAGCTGGCAGGGCGGGTGGCGCGCCGCCAGCTGTTCAAGCAGGTGGCCAGCCGGCCGCTGGATCCGGCGGACCCGGCCGACGCGAATCTGGCCGAACTGCCCGCTCGCCTCGCCGCCGAGCAGGCGATCGCCCGCGAGGCCTCGTTTGCGCTGGGCCGCCCCGTGCCTGCCTGGAACATCATCATCGACATCCCGGAGCCGATCTCCTTCGAAATCGACCTGCCGGTGCTGGACGCCGGGGAGAGCCGCCCCTTCGCCGACGCGGACAGCGTGTTCACCGAGGCCACCGTGCGGGGCTTCGGCCGCTCGCTGCGCAGAGCCTCGCTGATCGCGGAGGCCGACGCGGAGCTCGCCGCCGCGCTGGAGCGCCTCGGCGGCAGCCGCCTGCTCCAAGCCCGGCCGTGACCCGTAGCCCGCGCGTCTCGCACGCCCTGGCCGTTTTCGCCAAGAAGGCGGGGAGGGGCATCAACCGCTTCGACATGATCCGGGACGGGGACCGCATCCTGATCGGCGTTTCCGGGGGCAAGGACTCCCTGGCGCTCTGCGCCGCGCTGAGCGAGCGGAAGCGTTGGGTCCCGATCGACTACTCCCTGTCGGCCGCCATCATCGACTGGCGGGAGTACCCGGCCCAGCCGGAGGCGCTGGAGGCGCTGCGCGGCTTTCTCGACGGCCTCGCCATCCCCCTGAAAGTGATCCCGGCGCACATCCACCCGCAGGGCTACCGCAAGGCTTTCAGCTGCTACATCTGCTCGCGCAACCGCAAGCGCATCCTGTTCGGCGAGGCCGAACGCCTTGGCGCCTCCAAGGTGGCCCTGGGGCATCACCTGGACGACATCGTGGAGACCACGCTGCTCAACCTGTTTTTCCGCGGTGAGTTCTCCACCATGATGCCCGTGCAGCGCTTCTTCGGGGGCAAGCTCGCCATCATCCGCCCGCTGTGCGAGGTGGAGGAGCGCGACGTGGAGCGGCTGGCCCGGCGCTACCCCCTGCCGGTGATCGCCGGCTCCTGCCCCCGCAAGGACGTCAACCAGCGGCTGATCCTGAAGGAGATCCTCCGGGGGCTGCGCCGGGTGAACCGGCAGGTCAAGGAGAACATCTACCGCGCGGCCTGGAACATCAACGCGGAGTATCTGCCGTCGGGTCCGCGCCCCGGCGCCACCAGGCAACCCGCCCCCGCGCAACCTGCCGCCGCGCAACCCGCGCCGTCCGGGCCCGACTTGCCGCCCCCGGGATAATCGTCTACAGTGGAACCGATGCGCGTGGCCATTCTCAGCGACATCCACGCGAACCGGGAGGCGCTCGAGGCGGTAGAGGCCCGCCTGGCGGACCTGCGGGTGGATCAGGTGCTGTTTCTGGGCGACGCCGTGGGCTACAACGCCGACCCGCAGTACTGCCTGGCCCGAATCGCGGCCCTGGCCGGGTCTTTAGTCCGCGGCAACCACGACAAGACCGTGTCCGACCCGGCGAACCTGGACTGGTTCAACGAGGTGGCCCGTGAGGCACTGGTCTGGACGCGCCGGACGCTGGGCGAGGAGGACCTGAGACTGCTGGCGGGACTGCCCCGCGGGCCACTCGCCGCCGGGGAGGGCTGGGTGCTCTGCCACGGGACGCCCGCGGACGAGGACCAGTACCTCACCCAGGGGCGGGACGCGGAGGAGGCCTTCCGCTTCCTGACGGCAGACTTCCCCGGGGCTCACCTGGCCTTCTTCGGCCACACGCACGTGCCGGCGATCATTGCGGAGAAGAGCCGCGCCCTGAGCCCGCCGGAGCGCTTGGCCCTGCGTGCGGGCGCGCGCTACCTGATCAACCCGGGCTCCGTGGGCCAGCCCCGCGACCGGGTGCCCCTGGCCTCCTTCGGGGTGCTGGACGAAGGGGAGCAGGTCTACGAACACTACCGGGTGCCGTACCCGATCGAAAAAACACAGGCGAAAATCCTTGCCGCCGGGCTCCCGCGGGCCCTGGCGGACAGGCTCGCCGGAGGGTGGTAAGGCATGGACATGAAGAACTCCAAGGTCATGGAGGAGCGCATCCGCCGCGTGAAGGTGATACTGAAGGAGCTGGGTTACCGCATCCAGGAAACCCAGCGCTCCAACGAAAGTTATTCCGCGGGCTTTGAAAACGAAGAGGGCTTCCAGGCTGGCTTCTTCATTGACAGCGGCAGCCGCTTCCTGGAAGTGGCCTACACCTTTTCCTTTTCGCCCTCCATGGCCGAGTTCGTGCGCAGCCGCCTGGAGGAGATGCTGAAGATCAGCTACGAGTACGGCTGCTACATCAACATCCAGACCACCGCCGAGGAGATCGCCTTCTCGGTGTTCACCAAGCTGTACTACTCAGGGCTGAACTATTACGCGATGCGCGAGAGCCTGCGGGATTTCAAGCAGTGCGTCTACTCGCTCACCGACACCATGGAGATCGCCTCGAATCAGTAGTGCTCGGAGAAGATGCCCGTGTCCCGGATTCGCCCCGGCACCTGCGCCTCGGCAAAGGCCAGCGCCTTGTGCATCACCGACTCTCCGAACTGCTTGGAGTTGGACACGATGGCCGCGGCCAGCTGGGAGAAGCGCAGCGAGTCCTGCAGATCCACCTCGGCCACCGATATCTTGAACCTGTGCTGCAGCCGGTTCTTGACGGACAGCACGACCTGGCGCTTCTCTTTGAGGGAAGTGATGTCCGGCAGGTCCAGGATGAAGTGCAGCACCGAGATCACCACGGCTACCCTTCCCCGGCTCCGGGCTCATCCAGGCGCGCGTCCTGCGGGGAAAGCAGGCTCTCCGACGCACCCTGCCTGCTGCGGTCCTTGAGCGGCAGGAGGCGCTCATTGTACTCCCTGGCCAGCCGGAACACCTCCTCGCCCCCGTGGGTCTCCGGTACCCTGACCTCCAGGTTGAAGCTCTCCTCCGCCAGTCCGCGGCGCATCACTTCCAGCGGATCGCTCACCGTGCGAGCGAAGTGCGGGGCGTAGAGCAGGTACAGGACCAGCAGGAGCAGGAGCACGAGGGCCTGGAACAGGAGGCTCTGCGCCGCTGCCTCCCTGGCCGCCGCCCTCGTATCGAAGAACAGCTCCAGGTCCCCGGCCTGCACGTAGCGGTAGTCAAGCGGGGCGAACTCGCGCTCGTACACGGCATCGGGGTGGCGGCTGTACAGCGTGGCGCCGCCTTCCCGCACCACCAGCAGGCAGTCATCGGACCGGACTAGGATGCCCAGGTCCTCCTCTAGGCCTGCCGGTCGGCCGGACGCCTGTCGCAGGTGCTCAGCGGCCAGAAGCTGCCGCCGCGCCAGCTCGCTTTCCAGCCCCGGCCGCCGCGGTCCTGAGACCGCGAGGGCCGCCAGGCCGAGCGCCAGCACCGCCGAGCCCAGGAGCGCCAGCAGGGACGCATGGCGCGCGGCCATGCCGGAGGCGGTGGGCCACAGCCCGGCCGCGAGGCGCGCCGGGCGCAGCAGCCGCAGAACGCGCGCCACGCGGACCGCCGTGAGGACCCAGGTGCAACCCGGCAGGGAGGCCGGCAGGGTGTCCAGTGCCAGCGAGTGCAGGGGGGTCGGGCCGAGCAGGAAACCGGCGGCCGCTGGACCGGACACCAACACCAGCAGCGGCACGCCGGTCAGGAAATCCAGCCATCCCCGTTCGCGCATCAGGTACCGCCCCGCCCGGCGCTCGCCGAGAGCCAGCCCCAGCCTGGCCAGGAACTCGATCGTGAAGAACAGGTCCAGGAAAAAGCCTGCCAGACGCACCACCTGGCGCGCTCCTGCGGGCCAGCCGGCCAGGGCGGACACGTCCTCCAGAACGGCCTGCGCCACCGCGAGCAGTATCACCGCGGCAAGGATACCCGCTGCGATCGTGAATCTCCTGGTCATGGCGCTCACCATCCGTTTCGCGAGGCGATGCCGCGCATCTCCTCGAGCATCGAGCCGTCGAACCCGTGAAAAACAGCGTTTCTGCGGGCGACTCCCCACCAGCTCGTCTCCGGGGGCAGCGCGCCCCGCATCCCCTCGTGCCGCCGGGCGCGCGCGGCGGCGGCGAACACGGCGGTGAGCCGGGCGCTGGCCTCTAACAGGGGGTTGCCCTGGAAGGGCAGGTGGCTCATCACCGCGCTGCGCAGCACCGTCACCGGCAGGGATTTCAACTCGCCGCGCAGCCGGGCCAGCGCCTCGGAGGCGAAGCGGGGGTTCGCGCCGGCGCGGCCCGGCTCCGCGTGCAGAAAGACCCCCGTGCGCAGGAGCAGCGCGGCCCGCACCAGGGAGGCGGACTCGCCAGGCCCCAGGCGCAGCCGCTCCACCTTGGTGAGCTCGAAGTGGACGTACCGGCGGTCCTCGAAGCAGCGGGACAGGTAGCGGCCGGGGAGGTCGCGGTGCGCCGCAGCCAGCGGGGCGCTCAGGGCCGTCCGCGTCCGCTCGGTTTCCAGGACCCGCCCCAGCAGGGCGGCTATCTCCTCCCGGCAGCGCTCGGCGGAGACCGGGGTGATCTGCAGAGCCGGTGAGAAGTTAAAACCGCCGTCCCGCTGGACGAGGCCCTTGAGCAGCGGGCCCAGCTCGCGGTCCGTCTCGCGACGCAGCTCCTCAAGTAATAGCTCGCGCGCCCGGTCCCAGGGCAGTCCTGGCAGATACGCAGGGCCTGCCAATAAGGCGGCGAGCTCCGCTGCGCGGCCTCGCAGGAGCAGGAGGGCCTGTTCCTCCTTCTCCAGCGGCGTTAGGCCGGCCAGTACCGGGTTGGCCAACAGGTGCGCGGCGACCGCGGCGGCCCGGGCGCGTTCGGGCTCCATGGCCGGGCATTATGTCATGTTTTTTTTCGCCTGTACATGTGATACTTTGTGGACTGTTGAAGGCTATCCTCCTGGCTGGGTTCCTGCTGCTGCTCGCCCCCGGGGGATGGGTGTTCGCCCAAGCCCTTCCGCCCCTGCCGTACTCCCTCCCCGAGGGGGAAGCCCCCCCGGCGCTGTTCTCGGCGCAGATCGGGGATGCCGAAGTGGACTTCGTGCTCGCCGGCAGCTGGCGGGTGGAGGTGGCCGCCGCCCTGGGCCTGGTCATCACGCCCTCCGGGGCGGTGTACGTGGACGCTTTTCCCAGTTTTGGGGCCTCAGGAGCGGTGTTCCGCAACTACCCCAGACTCTCCTTCTCGGTTTGGCTCGAGCAGCGCTACTTTGTGGAGGCTTCTTTCATCGGGGACTTCACGGAATCCCAGTCCCAGGCCTTCAACTACTTCGACGAGAACTACCTGCTGGCGGGCTACCGGGGCATGGAAGGAGAGTTCCTGCGCTCGGTCCTGATCGGCAACCGGGAGGTCGCCGTCGACCCATACCCGTTCCTGGAGGTACCCGAGACCGGCTCCAGCTCCCTGGGCGCCTCGGCGCTGCTCGGTGCCGGCCGCTCCAGCCACCAACTCCTGCTGCGCTACGACAACAACGAGCCGGCGGAAGCGATCTTTCTCGGCAAGAACCGCGTCGAGGAAAGCACCCTGCGGCTGGACGAATACATCCGGGGCCGTTTCTTCCGGCTGCCCGACGAGGACGTGCAGGACCTGGAGGTGTATCTGGAGGACGCCACGGGGTCCTTCTCGGACGGCACCAGGCGCTATCGCCGCGCGACTGTGGACGACGCGCTGCTGGACGCGGCCGGCGGGATAGTCACTCTGAAGAAGGCGGCTGTGGGCGCGGTGCTGGTGTACTACAGGGTAGGCTTCGACGAGGTCGGCGACCCCGGTCTGGGCATCGACGCCCTGCCGAGAGACGCAATCGGGAAAATCGATCCCTCACCCCCCCCTCCGCCTTACGTGGCTTTCGATTGGTCGCTGGCCGGCTACCTCGGACAGAACATGAACGACCGCCGGGTGACTGTCGGAACCAAGGACTGCCTCCGTCTTTGGAAGCCGGGAGAGTTCTCCCCTTTCGAGATTCTGGGCGCTTACGCCACGCCCGCAACGGTCCCGGTGGAGGCCTCCCGGATGCGCGTACAGGTGCTGGCCAAGGGGGACCCGGACACGGCGGTGTCCTCCGGCGTCAGGTTTCGGCTGACCCCCGGAACAGATTATCTCACCGCCTACCGGTCAGATGACCTGCGCGGCGACCTGCGCAACCTGGTCCCTTTCCTCGATGACGGCAACCTCGGTCTTGAGGACCTGTTCGACCCGGACAACCTGCTCTATGGCCCCTCCGCGGACCCCAGCCCCGGCTACCTGCGGCACGAGCTGCGCGTGAGCCTGCTCACCCCGGTGACGCTCTACGGGCTAGGCGCCGACGTGGTCCCCGGCTCGGTGCAGGTTCTGCGCAACGGGGTGGCGGAGAACCGCTTCGAGTTGGATGCGGGCCTGGGGGTGGTAAGCTTCCTTACCGAAATCGCCCCGGACGACCGGCTGGTGATCACCTTCCGGCGCCGCCAGAGCCTGGCCGGCAACGGGGACCTGCTGTTCGTCTGGGGGAACACCATCCCGCTGGGCGACGCCCATACCCTGCAGGTGGCCACCGGCCTGCGCTGGAACGCCGTTCCGGGAAGCTACACCGAGGAGGCCTACTCGCGCACGGGCAGCGCCCTGGTGTCGGCCGGCCTGCAGGGCGAAGCCGGGCCCCTGCGCTACGAGGTGAGCGCAGCTGCGGGGTTCACCAACCCCGACACGACGAGCCGCATGCGCCTGCTGGGCATGGAAGGGCAGGGGAGGGAGATCCCGCTGTCGGAGTCCACCGCCTGGCCGGCAGCGCCGCCAGTCAATCCGAACGTGGCACCCTTCGTCCTGGCGCCCTCGAATCGCGGATTGCTCTATTACAAGGACCTGCCCTACGAGACCGGCTCCAAGCCCGGACCTTACGTGGCCTCGGAGAACCTCGTGCTGGACTTCGACCTGGGAAGCGGGGAGTGGGTGGGAACGCAGATCCCCGTATCGCCCGGGCAGGGACTGGCCGATCTCTCGGGTCTGGAATCAGTCTCCATGTCCTACCGGGCAACAGGCGCGAGCTTGACGGACAGCTTCTGGGCCTATCTGCAGATCGGGGAGATCGGCGAGGACCTGGATGGGGATGGCCTAGATGAGGAAGCCTCGGCAAGCTCCGCCGGCTTCCTGTTCAACGATAACTCCGCCGGTGGGGGCATCCTGCGGCTAGGCAGCAATGCCGACAACCAGGGCAACGGGCGCCGGGACAGCGAGGACGTGGACGGGAACGGGACCCTGGACCCGGAGGACAGCGGCATCAATCCCTACCTGCTAGTGCCCCTGGACACGGGAAACATTACTGCTGCCGACACCGGCTGGCTAGCGGTTTCGCACCCCTTCGACGCCACCGAACGCTCGCGTCTCAGCCGCGTGCGCTCTCTGCGCCTCCTGGTGGTCCAGACAGCTGGCACCCCCACCGGCGCCCGCTTCGAGGTGGAGCGGATCAGCCTGGAGGGCAGCCTGTTCCATGGCACGGGCGTGACCTCGGTGAGGGAAATCGAGGAGTGGGCATCTGAAGACCCTCCCCCAGCCGAGTTGGAGGAAGCCTTCCCGGAGGTGGCCGACACCTTCCATCCCTACAGAGAAGTGCAGAAGGTGCTCGAGGTGGAATGGCCCGCTGGAGCCTGGCAGGTGCGCGGCTACACGCAGGCTGCCACGGAGGGCATCGACTACCGGCGTGTCGTGTACTACTACCGCCTGCCTACGGATCCGGGCGGCACGGACCTGAGATTCAGCCTTTTGGACGAATCCGGCAAGGGGCTGCATTGGACCATGCCGACGACCGCGTCTGTGTCAAATGCCTGGTCAAGAATTGAAGTATCGCTGGATGACATGGAGGTCTACCGTAATGGGACGGCCGTCGTCGGGGCAACCGTGAGCGCCGATGCCGGGCGGGGTTCCCTTTCTGTTTTCACGGTCGGTCAGACTGCTGCTTCGTCCGGGAGCCTGTACCTGGACGAGGTGCATCTCACCGACCCGAAGAGCGCCGTGGGCGCGGCCGCGCGGGGGCGGCTGGAGCTGGAGCTGCCCGGCACCCTCGTGGCCTGGGGCGGCCACCCGGTGCTTCACGACCTCACCCTGCGGCAGGAGGGTGAGGCCGGTACGCGGGGTTTCGCCGCGCTGTACGGGACCCCGCAGGCCGACAGCTCCCTCAGCTCTCGTACGGAGCTTTCCGTGGGGATCTCCGTGGTGGACCTGGACGCCGACCTGCAGGTGGCCGCCTCCGGATCCGAGGTGAGCCTCGCGGGCGGGCATCGGCTCGCTTTACCCATCGCCCCGCTCGCCTTCGAGGACGCCTTCAGCCTGAGGCAGGGACCCGCAGGCCTGGACCTGGCGAGGGGGAACCGCCTGAGCGCCTCCCTCGCCCGGGTTGCCGCCCTGAGACTGGAGGCGGAGGCGATCTCCCAGGAAGGGCTGTTAACCCAGAGCTGGAGCGCGGATCTAGACGTCACCCCCTGGGTCCTGGACTTGCAGCACCGCCTGTCGCTGACCGAGACCCGCAGCGGGTACGAGGTGCCCGAGCAGGACTACTTTTCCAACTGGATCGGGGCCTACTCGCTGATAGCCCCCTGGAACGGGGGATCGGTGGAGGAACGGCTGGGCAAAGTGGACGTCGCCTGGGGTCTGGGGACCCGGCCTTTGGCGCTCCGCCTTGCAGGGAGCTACAACACGCGCAGCGCCGATTTCCTCACCGCCGGCCGAACCCAGACCAGCACGCTGAGCCTCGAGGCGAGCCTGCCGTTGGTCTTCGTCCGGCAGGAGGTGGCCCTGCTGTCCCTCACTCCCGGCTACAGGCGCGTGGTGCGGCTGGTGGAGCGGCCGGGTGCGGAGGGGAACCTGGGCCTGGACCTGGCCGAGGGGCTGGCTCAACTAGCCAGCCAGGGATATTGGTACCGGGCGGCCCCGTTGGACGAGCTGTTCTCAGCCGCCACCGCGAGCCAGTTCGCCGAGCAAAGCTTCTCAGCCCTAACGGCGGTGTACACGCCGGAGGTTTTTCTCACGATGTCCCGCTTCACCTCCTCCCGGCTGTACGACCTGGTCCTGCCCGCCTCCCTGGAGCTCTCCCTGAACCGGGAGCTGCGTCGGGAAGGGGTCCTGGTGGGTTCCCGCAACAACTATCGCCTTTCCCTGCAGAGCCGCGCATTGAACCTGTTCGGTGCCCTCGGCGCCTACCCGCTGTTCCCCTTTTACCGCACCGATGAAGCGAGCGGGAGCCTGCAGCTCACTGCCACCGAGGCGGAAGGCGTCACGGAAAAGCTGACGCTGCTGGCGGGGCAGTACCTGGCCTTCGACGGGGAAAGCGCAAAACTCACTCTCGAGAACCGTTTCGTTTACACCTACGAGGATACGGCGGTCTGGTCCGACACCGCGGGGGCCTTGCTATCCTGGGAGCGCCGCCCGCCTGACGGGGTGCGGGTGCCG
>CAZMWZ010000016.1:21179-27291 GCA_964570045.1 uncultured Spirochaetaceae bacterium | reverse complement strand
CCTCCTCGGCTTCCTGCTCGCCCAGAAAAACCAGGGTCAGGTGCAGGCCTTCAGGCCTCACGACCTTCAGATCCCGGCCCTCTAGCTCCGCGGCCACGGATTCGAGGCGGCGGAGCGCTGCCGGCGGCAGGGGGATGGCCAGGAAGAGCCTCACAGGTAGCCCGCCGCGCAGTCCAGAGTCTTGAGCGGCGCCTCCAGGCTGGCCTGCACGAGCAGGTACATGGCGGTGCGCAGTGCGGCTAGGGAAGCCCGCTCCAGCCCCACGGCGGCCGCCTGCGCCAGCGGCAGCGCGAGCGTCGCGGTCAGGTAGCGGCGCGCCCCCGGTGGGAGGGGTAGGTATTCCCCGCCTCCCGCACCCCGGCAGGCGGTGCACACCAGCTCCCCCTCCTCGCGGGCCAGGTAGAGGGTGGCCAGCGGCTCGAAGCCCAGCTGGCAGCGGCCGCATTGCTCCACCTCCAGGCGGTGCCCGGACACGGACAGGAAGCGCGCGAGGAACTGGATGCTCAAGGCCGCCTCCCCGCCCGCCGCGGCGCGGTCCAGCAGCCTCAAGCCCTCGGCCAGCAGCTCGAACAGCTGGGCGCTCTCCCCCGCCCCGCCGTAGGACTTCAGGCAGGTCTCGGCCCACAGGGAGGCCGTGTAGAACTTGGCCACGCTGCGGCGCAGCTGGTCGTGCGGCTCCAGGCTCTCCACGTCGGTGAGCTTGTACTGGTCCTTGACCGGGTCGTGGTACAGGTAGGCCTTCAGGAGGTGGAAAGGCTCGGAGGCGGTGGCCAGGCGGCTGCCGATCTTCAGAGCTCCGTGCGCCATCACCTGCACCAGGCCCCGTGCAGGGGTGAGCAGGGTCAGCGCCTTGTGAATTTCACCCACCCGGACCTTGCGCAGCACGATGGCGGGGGTGGTCGAGCTCCTTTGCATGAGTCTTCCGGCCTATTATACATTGATATCGCCACTCCGGGGCAAGGGGAAGCCGCGGAGCGCTTGCTTGACTCCGCACGGCACCCTTACTATTTTGTATCCTCGATGGAAGAAACACAGATCATCCCCGCCAACCAGGTCCTGCCGCTCAAGCTGTACGTGCTGCCGCTGCAGGGAAATCCCATCTTTCCGGGAATCTTCACCCCGCTGATGGTCGCTTCGGCCGCGGACGTGCAGGTGGTCGAGCAGGCCCTCGCCGAGCAAGGGTTCATTGGCCTGGTGCTCACCGAGAGCCCCGACATGGAAAACCCCTCCGGGGAACAGCTGCTGAAGGTGGGCACCGCGGCCAAGATCGTGCGCAAGGTGAATCTTCCCGACGGGGGCCTGAACCTGTTCATCTCCACCCTCAAGCGCTTCCGGATCAAGAAGGTCATCGCCCGGGAGAATCCGATCACGGTGGCCGCGGAGTACCTGGAGGACGCCAACTTCGAAAGCGACGAGGTGCGCGCCCTCACCCGCTCCCTGATCGGGGAGATGAAGAAGATCTCGGAGGGCAACCCGCTTTTCTCCGAGCAGATGCGCCTCAACATGGTCAACATCGACCACCCGGGCAAGATCGCGGACTTCATCACCTCGATTCTCAACATCGACCGCCGCGAGCAGCAGAAGATCCTGGAGACCCTGGATGTTTTCGAACGCATGACCAAGGTGCTGGTGTTCATCCGCAAGGAGCAGGAGCTGATGAGCATCCAGCAGAAGATCATGAAGCAGATCAACGAGAAGATCCAGAAAAGCCAGCGGGAGTACTTCCTGAAGGAGGAGCTGAAGGCCATCAAGGGCGAGCTGGGCATGGCCGTGGACGCCAAGTCCAGCGAATACCAGCGTTTCCAGGAAGCCATCGAGCGGCTCCCGCTGGATAAGGAGGTGCGGGAACAGGTGGAGCAGGAGCTGGAGAAGTTCTCCCTGATGGAGTCCAGCTCCGCGGAGTTCATCGTCACCCGCAATTACCTGGAGACCATCGTCACCCTGCCATGGGCCGGCCCCGCGGCGCAGGAGGTGGACCTGACCCGCGCCCAGCGCATCCTGGACGAGGACCATTACGGTCTGGACGACGTGAAGGAACGCATCCTGGAATACCTGGCCGTGCGCAAACTGAAGAACGACTCGAAGGGCTCCATCATCTGCCTGGTCGGGCCCCCGGGGGTCGGCAAGACCTCGGTGGGCAAGTCCATCGCCCGGGCGCTGGGCAAGAAGTTCTTCCGTTTCTCGGTGGGCGGGATGCGGGATGAGGCCGAGATAAAAGGCCACCGGCGCACGTACGTGGGGGCCATGCCGGGGAAGATCATTCAGGGCCTCAAGATCGTCAAGGTCAAGAACCCGGTGTTCATGATCGACGAAATCGACAAGCTCGGAGTGTCCTTCCAGGGCGACCCCTCCTCGGCGCTGCTGGAGGTCCTGGATCCCGAGCAGAACGTCGCCTTCCGCGACCATTACCTGGACCTGCCGTTCGATATCGGCAACATTCTGTTCATCACCACCGCCAACTCCCTGGACACCATCCCCGCGCCCCTGCAGGACCGCATGGAGGTGATCCGCCTGTCCGGCTACATCAACGACGAAAAGGTGGCCATCGCCCGCCGCTACCTGATCCCCAAGAGCCTGGCTTCAAGCGGCCTGGCCAAGGGCTCGGTGAGCTACGACCGCGCGGCGCTGCTGGCGATCGCCGAGGGATATGCCCGGGAGGCGGGCCTGCGCAACTTCGAGAAGGCGCTGGACAAGATCCACCGCAAGATCGCCCGCGAGGCGCTGCTGGCCAGCGGCAAGCTGCGCAGAAAAATGAGCGTGGCCATGCTGGAAAAATACCTCGGCAAGCCGCTGTTCCAGGACGAGGGGCTGAAATCCGTCGACCAGCCGGGCATGGCCCTGGGGCTGGCCTGGACGCCCCTGGGCGGCGCCATGCTCACCATCGAGGCCGTGGCCAACCCGGGCAAGGAGAGGTTCCGCCTGACCGGGCAGCTGGGGGACGTGATGAAGGAGTCGGCCAACATCGCCTACACCTGGGTGCGCCACGCCGCCGGGGCCTTCGGGGTGGGCAAGGAGTTCTTCGAGGAGCACCAGATCCACCTGCACGTGCCCGCCGGCGCCACGCCCAAGGACGGCCCATCCGCCGGGATCACGATGGCCTCCTGCCTGCTTTCTCTGGCCACCGGGCGCCGCCTCAAGAGCGGCCTGGCCATGACGGGGGAGCTTTCCCTGGTGGGGCAGGTGCTGCCGATCGGCGGCCTGAAGGAGAAGGTGATCGCGGCCAAGCGCAACAAGGTCCGGGAGGTGATCTTCCCGGCCCAGAACCAGAAGGACCTGGCCGAGATCCCCGGGCACGTAACCAAAGGCATCCGCTTCCACCCAGTGGAACGTATGGAGCAGGTGCTCGAGAAGGTTTTCGCCCGCTAGCCGCGCCGCAATAGCGGGGTGAAACCCGGCTATTGCCGGCGTGAAACCCGGCTATTGCCGGCTTATTCACCCAGCGCCGCGTCCGGCAGCTCCAGCGCCCCGCGGCGCAGCACGCGGAAAGGCCGCCGGCTCGCGTCCACGATCGTGGAGGGCAGGCGCTCGGGCAGATCCCCGGCATCCACCACCAGGTCTACGGCCCCTTCGAACTGCTCCAGGATATCAGCGATGCGCCAGAGGGCCGGCTGGCCGCTGCGGTTCACGCTGGTGGAGTACAGGGGGCGGTCCAGAGCTTCCAGCAGACGACGCAGAGCCGGGTCGTCGGGGACCCGCAGCGCCACGCTGCCCTCCCCCGCCGCAAAGATGATCGTGAGGGGGCCCGGCCAGTATGCGGCCAGCGACTTGGGGAGGACCAGGTCGCCAAAGCGGGCGAGCCAACTCGCGTCGGGAATGAGCTGCAGAAAGGACTTCTCCCCGCGGCCCTTCAGCTCCCGGATCCTCTCCCCGCTGGCCGGAGCGGGACCGACGATGCCGTAGATGGTGTCGCAGGGCATGATGGCCACCCCGCCGGCGGCTAGAAGGCGTCCCAGGCGTCCGGCTGCATCCGGATCAGAAGCGTCGACCTTCATGCCTGACCTTTCTAGAGATCGCCCAGGCCAGGTAGGCCAGGACGGGTACGCCCACACCTGCCAGCTTCCAGATCCAGTCGGGCCGCTCCCGGGGGGGGATCACCCGGACCAGGGCGCCCAGCGTGTAGGAGCTCCTCCGCGGCTGGCCCCCCTCGAAGCGCACGACCCGCTCGCCTTCCCGGAAGTAGCCCAGCTTACGCGCCTCCAGCCCCACCCGCTCGGGATCGGAGCCGAGGGATTCCACCTCCCGACGCAGGCCGGAATTGATCCTCTTCAGCTCCTCGAGGTTGGCGGCCAGTTCGCCGCGCCCCGCCGCCACCCGGCGGTAGTCGGCCAGGCCGCCGCCACCCCAAAGCAACAGCGCGAGGGAGCGCAGCAGGAACCCCAGGCAGAGGAGCAGCACCAGGCGCGCGGCCTTCATCCTACTACATCAACGGCGTATTCTCGCCGCGGCTTGAACCTGTGGCGCACTATTGAAAAAAGCTCCGGTAACGGTAATATTAGATTAAAGGGGAAGGCCGTTTTCCGATAATATTAAGGATCATGGCTAAACCTCTTCCAGGAGAATCATATGGGAAGCAATGACCCTACGGATCGCGAAGACATCGCCCTCTCCACCAGCGAGCTGGACGACGTGCTCAGCAGCGCGGACATCCGCAGCGAATCCGGAAATGACGAGGAGTCGGGTCTGGAGAAGTACGGGATCTGGATCAAGGTCGAACCCGAGACCCTGGAAGCCGCGGCCGAGACGGAGAGCGATTTCGCGCTCGCGGACCTGGATTCCGGACCCGCGCCGGGCGCCCGGCTGACCGCGGAGGAGGAGCAGCTGCTGGGGGAGCTGGAATCCGAGACGGATGAGCCCCTGGGGGCCGGGGCAGAGCAGGCCGCCGGGGAAACAGCCGATTTCGAAGGCCTGGAAAAGGATCTGCTGGAGCTGGACGCCTCCGGGGGCGAGGCGGAAGAGGACGAGGACCTGACGGTGGCCGATTTGGACCTGGACCTGGACGAGCTGGCCCTGGAGCAGGGCAAAGAGCCCGAGATCGAAGTGCCCCTGTCCGACAGCATCCCCGAGCTGGACAGCCTGGAGGAGGCGGCCGAGACGGAGGCGCGCGGCGCCGACGCCCGTTCCTCCGAAGCGATATTAAAGAAAATCGAGCAGGACCTCAAACAGATCAAGCTGGAGATCCAGAACCTGAAAAAGGAGCTGGCTGGCCGGCGCGGCTCCGCCGAGGTGGAAGTTCCCCACGCCGCGGCCGCGCCCGGCTTCTTCGCCGAGGAGGAGGACGATTCCATCGCCCTGACCGGCGACGAGCTGGACAACATCCTGAACACCGCGGACATCACCGAGGAGCAGGCCGGCGGCCCGGGGCCCGAGCAGGACTTGGAAGAGGCCGCCCCCGCCGAAGCCGTGGAGGACCTGGACCTGCTGGAGCCCGGCAGCCTGAGCGCCGAACCGGAAGAGATCGAAATCGAGTTGGACCAGAAGCCCTCCGGGGGCAGCGCGGACCTGGACCTGGGGGCCCTGGACGAGGAGCTGTCGGCGACACCCGCCGACGAGCTCGAGCTGGAGGAGCTCTCCCTGGAGGATTTCTCGGGAGAGGCCGCGGCCGAACCCGCCGCAGAACTGGACGCGCTCGAGCTGGAGACCCTGGCGGAGGCGGAACCCGCCTCTGAGGAGCCGCTGGAGGCGGTGGAGGAGCTGCCAGATCTGTCATTGGCCGACGAGCAGCTGATGCCCGAGACCGGGGCGGAGGCAGCGGCCGAGCCCGTAGAGCTGGAGCTCATGGAGGAAGCGGAGATGGGAGAGCCCGTCGCCGAACTGGAAGGCGAGCCGCCCTCCGCTCGCCCGGCCGCGCAGGAGGGGGCGCTGCCAGAGGACCTGCGCGAAGACGTGAAGTCGGTCCTCTCGTACCTCGATCAGCTCCTCGAAGCGCTGCCGGATGAAAAGATCCAGCAGTTCGCACAGTCCGAGTACTTCGGCGTGTACAAGAGGCTCTTCGAGGAGCTCGGCCTGGGGGCCTGATGGGGCTGTTTGCTCGCGCCAGCTCCCTGGCGATCCCGGGCAAAACGGCCGGAGGGCTGCTGCACCGCGGCCTGGCCATCCTGGAAGCCCTGCTCGG
>CAZMWZ010000016.1:0-21079 GCA_964570045.1 uncultured Spirochaetaceae bacterium | reverse complement strand
TCGCAGCCATCCCCGCGGGCCTCGCGGCGCCTGTCCTGCTGTTCCGCCTTCTGCGGGAAGTGCTCGGCCTCAAACAGGCCGCCCTGCTCGCCTACGATTCCCGCCGCCACCTCTACTCCCCGCTGGCCGCCATCGGCTTGGACACCACCTCGCGGCACCGCCTGCGCTTCCAGCCGGGCGCCAACCCGGACTTCAACCGCGCCGCTGCGGGCCGCATCGTGGAGGTGCGCGGCGAAGAGCTGGAGGCCTTCCGTGAGTATTTCTCCTCGCGCGGGTTCTCCGCCATCCGCGAGCTGGTGCTGGTTCCCTACCTGCACAACCAGCGCCTGCTGGGCCTGCTGCTGGCCATGAGCCTGGAGCGGCCCCTGGCCGGGGAGGCCCTGGAGCTGCTGCAGTCGACCATGGCCACGGCCGGCCAGCTTCTGCCGCAGGATGAGGAGGAGCAGCCCGCGGAGGACCCACGCCCGCTGGCCGAACGCGTCCAGACCCTGCTGGCGGGCTGCAGGAGCCGGGGCCGCCCCCTGATCCTGATCCGCATCTCCCTGGACGAGCTCCTCCGCCTGGCCCAGGAGCGCTTCCCCGAGCTGGAGAGCTTCCGGCTCTACGAATTCCTGGTCGCCTCCTGCCGCCGGCTGCTTCGCGGCATAGGGCAGGTGGAAACCCCCAAACCGCGCGTCCTGTTCCTCCTGGTGCACGGCATGAAGGACGGCGACCCCCCGCTGCTCCTGCGCCAGCTGGAGACCGCTCTGTTGAGCGAGCTCCGCGGGCTGGTCGACGCCAGGACCGTCGACCTCCGGCAGGAGGTCCGCATCGTCACCGACGACCCCCAGGCCGCCCTCAGCTTCCTCGACTCCTGAGCCATGCTGGAGATACTCCCAGCCCGATCCGGACAGCTGACCGCCCGCGTCGGGGGGATGTACCTGCACTCACCCTACGACCCGCAAACCGAGGCCCGCCGTTTCGCTGCCAGCCGCCTGGCCGACACCAGCCCGGCGACCGTGCTGCTCCTGGGCGCCGAGCTGGGACACGCCGGCAATGCCATCCGCCGGGCCTGTCCCGGCGCTCGCCTGGTGGCCGTGTACTACGACGCGCAGATCGCGGCGCACGGTGGTGACCCGCAGGGCTGGAGCCCCGCGAGCGGCGAGCCCCTGCTCCGGTTCCTGCGCCGCTCGCTCGCCGAGGCGGAGGGGCTCGCGGTCCTGGAGTGGCCCGCCAGCGCCCGCCTGTTCCCCGGGGCCAGCCTGGAGGCGCGACGGCAGACGGCACAGCTGCTGCGCGAGCTGCGCGGTGGGCTGGCCACCACGGCGGCGGTGGGCCGGCGCTGGCTGCGCAACTGTCTGGACAACTTCCTGGGGATCGACCGGGTCCTCTTCCCGGCGCCGCGCCCGGGGGACCTACCGATCCTGATCGCCGCCTCCGGACCGAGCCTCCAGAGCGTGCTGCCCGCCCTGGGGCGGCTGCGGGAGCGCATCGCGTTATGGGCCCTGCCCTCGGCAGTGGAGTGCCTCGGCGCGCACGGCCTAGAGCCCGACCTAGTGGTGCTGACCGACCCCGGCTGGCATGCCATGGCACACCTATCTCCTCTCCGCTGCCTGGGCACGCCCGTGGCCATGCCCCTTTCGGCGGCTCTCGGCGCCTGGAACCTGGGCGGCGGGGTCCTGCTGCTGGCCCAGGAGGCGGCCTACGAGAACGCCGTGCTGGCCGCCGTCGCCTACCCCGCGGTCACGGTGCTGCCCCAGGGCACGGTGGCCGCCACGGCCATGGAGCTGGCCTTGCGCAGCACCCGCCGGGAGGTCATCTTCGCCGGGCTGGACCTGTGCTACCGGGACTTAAACGGCCATGCCCGTCCGAACCTCTTCGAGCGGACGCTGGACCGCGGCTCCGACCGCCTGCAACCCCTGGATCACCGGCGTTTCACCTGGGCCACGGCACAGGCCCCGCGCCGGCTTCCCGGCGGGGGCCGCACCGGGCTGGCGCTGGAAACCTACGCCGGCTGGTTTGCCAGCAGGCCTGCCGACCCGCGCCTGTACCGCCTGCTGCCTTCCCCCGTGGCGCTGCCCGCTCTGCGCCCCCTGGACCTACCTGGCCTCGCGCGGCTCACCGCCGTCTCCGCACGGCGCGGCTTGCGGCGGGATCCGCGCGGCCGGGCAGAGGCCCCCGCGCAGGCAGGGTACCCGGACCGATCAGCCAGGCTGCGGATCCTCCGCGGCCTGCTCGAAGCCTGGCAGCGGCGCGTGGGGGATCTGCGCTCCCGGATCGAGGCGGCCGGCAGCCCCGCCGCGCTGGACGGCGATCCCCTCGCCTCCTCCCTGGCGACGCACTTCGACGCCGCTCGCCTGGCGGAGGCCCGGCGGGTGCTGCGGACCCGGGGTCGGGAAACCGCGGCCGCCAAGGCGGCTGCGGTGCTCCTGGACCTCGAAGGTTTTCTGGCAGCGCGCCGGGCGCGGCTGGATGCCCTGCCGTGAGCGCCGTGCTCGAGTGCAACCTGCAGGCCCTCGGCGCCGGCGACCCCGCGCTGGCGAGCCTCCTCACACGGGCTTCCCCGGCCGCGGGGCTGCGGTTCCTCGCCTCAGCCGCAGGCCTGCCGGTCCCCGCCCGGCTGCGCGACGGGCGTCCGCTGCCCTACCACTCCCTGGTGGACCCCGTGCGCGAGGCGCGGCGCCTGGCCGCGCTCGAACCGGCCTCCGGTTATGCCGTGGTCCTCGGCCTGGGCGGCGGCTACCACCTGGCTGCGCTGCTCGGCGGGCCTTCCCTCACCCGGCTGCTCGTCGTCGAGCGGGACGCCGGACTGGTGCGGGCGGTCTTGGAACGTATCGACCTGCACGAAGCCCTGCTGGACTCCCGCACCCGCCTGCTGGTGGGTGCCGAGCCGCCGGGGGTGAAAAGCGCCGTCCTTTCCGACTACCTGCCCGCGCTGCACGGAGGGCTCGAGACCCACCCGCTGCGGGCCGCTTTCGAGGAGCACCCGGATTACTACCGGGAGGTGACCCGCGGCATCCAGGAAGCCGCGGCACTCGCCGGCGACGACTTCGCCGTGCAGGCCAGGCTCGGCAGGCGGTGGTTCGTCAACACCATCGCCAACCTGGCGGCGGCCGCTCGTTGCACGGTCAGCCTCCGGCCGGTCCAAAGAGCGGTGGTCACGGGGGCGGGGCCCTGCCTGGAGGCCCAGGTGCCCCGGCTGGTCAGCCTGCGGGAAAAAGCCTTCCTGATCGCCTCGGACGCCTCCCTCCCCGCCCTCCTGGGCTACGGGTTGACCCCCGACCTGGTGGTCTCCATCGACTGCCAGCTGGCCAGCTACCACCACTTCCTCCAGGGACTGCCTCCCGGGGTGCCGCTGGCCCTGGACCTGGCCTCTCCGCCGGTCCTGGGCAGGCTCACCCCCCATACCCTGTACTTCGCGGGAGGACACCCCCTGTCACGGTACGTGTCCGCGCACTGGCGGAGCCTGCCCGTACTGGACACCTCCGGGGGCAATGTGGCCCAGGCGGCCGTTTCGCTGGCGGTCAGCCTGGGCGCCCGGGAGGTGTTTCTCGCCGGGCTGGATTTCTCCTGCCCTGCCGGAAAGGCCTACAGCCGGGGAACGTTCCTGTACAAAGTGGCGGGGGCGGCGGAGTCCCGGCTCCAGACCGTGGAGTCCTGGTTCCTGGCATTCCTGTTGGAAGGCCGGGGCCGGGGGCAGGCCCGCTACACCTCCCGGCCGCTAACCGCCTACCGCCGCCGCCTGGAGGCGTATGCCCGCACGGTACCTGCGCGCCTGACCGCGCTGCCGGGGGCGATGGTCGAGCTGGACCTGCCGGAGAGGCCGGCCCCCGCCTCGGTCGGCGCCGTCCTGGCCGCGGGCGCCCCGACCGGCTCCTGGGACGGCTTCCTGGAGTCCTACGCCGCGGGCCTGGAACGACTCCCCGAGCCCACGCCCCCCGCGTTCTCCTACTACCAGAGCCTGCAGGGGCCGCAGCGCGCGCTGTGGACGACCCTGCTGCCCGCCGCCGCCGCCTTGGGGGAGAGACTGCCGCCCGGGGAACGGGAAGCGCACCGCCTGCTGGCCCGCGTGCGCGAGTGGTCGCTGGAGCGCATCAGGCGCCGCTTGAGTAGCTGATCGCGGCGTAACCGACGAAGGAGCTGCCGGGCAGGCGGTCATGGCTGGTCGCGTATTCCAAGAGGCGCCCGCGGACCGACCCGCCGAGTGAGGCGAAGCGCGCGGCCGCCACCGCGCCTCCGGCCGAACAGGCGGAGCGCTCCCGCCGCGCGAGCTCGAGAGCCTCCTCGTAGCGGTGCGCCAGGAGGGCCTCCACCAAGCGGCGGTCGTTCTGTCCCCGCACCCAGGCCAATGCCTCAGGCCCCGTGCCGCGGGGGGTGAAGCCGTAGTTCGGCCCGTAGTGCGTCAGGTCCGTGGAGCCGATTACGGCGAGCCTCCGGCCCAGCTGCGCGGCGCAGGCGGCCAGCGCTTCCCCCAGCGCCAGCGCCTCGCCGGAGGGGGCGGCGCGCAGGGACAGCGCCCGCGCGCGGGGCACCAGGTGGCGCAGGAGCGGCAGATGCACTTCGACGGTGTTATCCGCCCAGCGGTCTTCCGCGACCTCAAGGCGTTTCCGCAGGCAGGCGAGCAGCTCCAGGTCGGCCTCCACCGCGCCCAGCGGGGTCTCGTAGCCCTGTTCGAAGGCGGCCAGTACCCCGTCGCCGGGACTCAAGTGGCCTCCGACCACGGCCACCGTCTCCACTTCCGGGTCCAGGCAGCGCAGCACCCGGCAGGCCAAGCGGCCGGAGAACTCCCAGCCGGCATGCGGGGCGACTCCCGCGCAGGCGGTCTCTGTGGGCTCCCCGGCGGCCTGCAGGAAGGCTTCGATCTGCCTGCGGGTCTGGGATTCCCCGGCCGGGTACCAGCCCGCCGGTAGCGAGCGCGGCCGCGTGCTCACAGCGCCTTCGAGAAATGATGTACAGCGCGCACGATTGCTCCTATAATACGGTTACCATGAACCGCAAGATCCTGGTTTTTTATTATACCATAAGCCTGCTCTTCCTGCTGGTCCTGCTGGCTTTCGCGGCCTGGCGGTTCAAAGTCTCGCTGGACAGGAACCTCGAACAGGCCGAGAACGCCTTCGCCGACCTGAAGCTCAGCGCGCTGTCCACCTACCTGGCCGAGGGCTCCTTCGACTCCGAGTATTTCAAGTACAACATGCGGCAGCAGACCGCCCTGCTGCCTCGCCTGCTCGCCGTATCCGTGCACTCCCGTGAGCGGGGCGTCGAGTACCTCTGGGCCCGGAGCCGGCAGGTGCTGCGCACCGACCCCCAGGGCCTCGCGGGACCCGAGTACCGATTGGAAAGGGTGCGCGACCGCCTGCTCAGCGCCTCCTTTACCCGCGACTACGTGCTGGACGGCGTGTTCCGGGTGCTGGACTGGCAGGATCTGGCACCACTGCTGCGGGAGCTTTTCTACATGCTCGTGGCGTACCTGGTGATCACGGCGGTGATGCTGGTGGCGGTCTCCTCGTCCCGGCAGGGCTACGTACCCCTGGAACCGCAGCGTATGACCGCCGGGGTCCGCAAACAGGGCCTGGTCTCCTCCGACACCGGCCTGGGCCTGCGGGAGCACCTGCCCACCCGCCTGGGGCACGAGCTGGAGCGCTCGGCCTCCTGCGACCAGGACCTCACCCTGCTGCTGATGGCCCTGGACCCGCACCTCGCGGCCTCTGCCTTCGGCCAGCTCGCCCGCCAGGTGCTGGCCGACTTTCCCTTCCGCGACCTGTGTTTCCAGTACGACGGCCGCACCTGCGCGGTGATCCTGCCGGACAAGGACCTCGCCCAGAGCCTCAAGGACGCCCGGGCGTTCCAGAGGAAGCTGGCCGACGCTTCCTGGCCGGGGGGCGTACGGGTGGCGGTCTGCATGGGGTTGAGCGCGCGCAACGGACGCCTGGCCAACGCCGCCCGCATCCTGCTGGAAAGCTCCAAAGCCCTGGAGCGCGCGGAGGCCGAGGGCGCCGGCCGCATCGTGGCCTTTCAGGCCGATCCCGAAAAGTTCCGCCAGACCCTGGCCGCGGTCCGCAAGGCATAAGGCCGCGGCTACTCGGTGCGCTCCCGCAGCTCCGCCAGCGGCTGGGTGGTCGACTTGACGCGCCACTCGGGGATAAGGAATAGGTAGGCGCTGCCGTCGACCTTGGCGAAGTACTGGTCCTCGCCCGAGCGGCCGCCGACCAAAATGCGGTAATCCCTGTTGTCCTCAGTGGAAAACAGGATCTCCGCCGCGGGGGACTCCAGCCCGGAAGCGGGGTTCCCGGGCACAAACTCGTTGCCCTCGAAGCCGGCCAGGTTGGTGGCCACCCGGTCGATTTCCTTGTCATTCAGAGGGGTGTCCCGCTGTGCGGCCGGTTCCACGACCTGCCACTTCCTGCCGCCCTCGGCCCGGCGGATCAGGGTGTAGGCGAGCTTCCGGGTGCTCCCGTCCGAGAAGCTCAAGGCGGCGCGCACGCTGATGCGCATGATGCTGCCCCCCGCCAGCTCGTCGGGGAAGAACCTCAGGTGCGACCAGTAGCTCAGCGAGCCGTCCAGGTAGCTCGCCAAGGACTTGTTCAGGAGCAGCACCTCGCTACTGCCTTCAAGGCGGGCGAAGCTGCCGCGTGCCCCCTCCTCGCCCCTGCCCACGATCAGGCTGACGAGGCTCTTATCGGCGGCGTCGGACAGGCGTATGCGGGTGCGGGCTTCTTCGCTCACGCCGAAGCTTTGCCAGCTCTCCGGGTTGGAGCTGACCAGGCGGCTGCGGCGCAGCCCCGCCACGCTGTCCAGAAACCAGCCGACGCGCTCCTGGGAGGCGGGGTAAGGCGAGCCGGCGATCAGGACGCTCCAGCCCTTCTCCCCCCGGAGGACTTCGACGGTTTTGCCCTCCTCGCTCGCCACCTGAATCCTTTTCACCGCCTCCGCCTTGAAGGCCGGAAGCAGGGGCAGCTCGGAACGGCGCCGCTGCACGTTGGTCGGCGAGAAGACCAGCCCCAGGGCGTAGGCCACGGCCAGCCCGCCAGCGACCAGGCCCAGGATAAGTACCTTGTTCTTGAACTGCATGATGCTCTATTCCTCCTCCGCCCTGATGGCGCTCTTCTTCCGCCGCAGCAGCAGCCTGACGATGCCGAAGGCGACGACGGCCAGCGGAATGACCGCGACGTTGACGATCTGGGTGGCGAGCACGGCAGCCAGGCGGCGGGCCGGCTCCTGGATGCGGTTGAGGCGCACGTCGCGCGCCAGGCGCGTCTTGATGGCCAGCAGGTCCTCCGAGTTGCTGAGCCACTCCGCCGCGTTGGTCAGGAAACCCAGGTTGTAGGTGGCCTCGGTGAACTCCAGCAGGTTGCTGGCGAAATCCGCGTCACCCACCACCACCAGGCGCGCGTCCTTGGCCGCTTCCACGATGCTCTGCCAGGAGCGGCTCTCCCCTTCGCGCGTCGGGACGCGCTTACCCCGGAAAAAACTGGCCAGCTCCCCGCGCACGCTGGCGGCTAGCACCCGGCTGCCGGTGTTCTCCGGCTGCGAAAACAGCAGCATCTGCGCCCGCTCGGGGCTGGTCTCAAACGGCTCCTTGTCCAGGGTCCAGCTGTCCGGGGTGCTGGTGACCAGGGCCTCGCTGCGGCTCCCGGAGCTCAGGGTGAGGGGGCTGGCCCAGTACAGGTCCAGGCCGCTGAAGTGGGCGGTGATCGGGTTGTCGCGCGAGGCGAACTGCCCGGCCACGGTGAGCCAGTAGGGGTACTTGTCCAGCACCTGCCACATCACCTGGCCGAACACCTGGGTGGGCAGCCGGAAGTTCTGGCAATACTTGTCCAGCACCAACTGCGGCTCCACCTTGACCCCGTAGGAGGCCAGCATGTCCAAGGTGGGGTTGTTCTGGAGTCCGGAGGCGGCGAGGCCGCGCAGGAAGTCCACCCGCACCCCGTCGACGGCGAACAGGGCCCGCCCGCCCCTCATCAAATACTGGTCGATCGGGAAAAGATCGAAATCGCCCAGGTCGGTGTTGCCGATCACGAACAGCACGTCCACCTCGTCGGGCACGTCCTCACCGGGCCGCAGGGGCCGAACCCGAAAATCCGCGCCCAGGGCGCTGGTCAGGCGGCCGTATTCCTGCTCCAGGTCGCGCCCGGAATCCCCCAGCAGGATGCCCACGACCCGCTCCTCGCCGGAAAGCACCTTGCGGATCCGCGAGGTCAGCTCATACTCCAGGGCGTCGGTACGCACGGCCAGAGGGATGGTCTCGTGGCGGTCCAGGTATTGGATCACGATTCCCGTGTAGATCTTGGCCAGGCTGCGCTGGTCGCGCTCCACCACTTCGATCTGCTGCGGGTAGACTCCGAACTGCTCGGCGCGGGTGACCTCCCCTGCGGCCAGGGGGTCCAGAAACTCCACCCTGATCCTGCCGCGCGAGTAGGCCGCGTATTCCAGCAGCAGGTCCTCGATGCCTTGAGGGAAGGCGTACAGCCTGCGCAGCTTCTCGGAAACGTAGTAGGTGATGTACACCTGCTCGGGGATCTCCTGGAAGAGCTTCCTGGAAACGCGGGAAATCGAGAAGGCCTTGCCTGCGGTGAGGTCCAGCCGAGTGAAAAAGCGGCTGGAGTTCAGGCCCGCCAGGAGAATCACCGCCAGCCCCAGGATGAAGATCACGATCTCGGCACGCTTTTTCATCGGGAAACCCCCGTCACCATTTCTTGAAGACCAGGGTCTTCACGTTGAGGTATAAAAACAAGGCGCACACGATCAGGTAGAAAATCAGGTCGCGGGTGTCAATCAGGCCCTTCTGGAAGTTGTTGTAATGGGCGCCCAGCGCCAGGTAGCTGAAAACCCTGGCCAGGAGGCTCGGCAGGTTGAAAACCATGTTCACCTGCGAGATGAGCGTGAACACCAGCAGGACGAACAGACTGATCAGGAAGGAGCTCACCTGGTTGGTGGCCAGCGAGGAGATGAACAGCCCCACGGCGATGCCCGAGCAGCCCAACAGCAGCACCCCGATGTACTGCCCGGCCAACTCCCCCCAGTCGAAGTCGCCGAAGCGCGCCAGCAGCAGCGGCAGCGGCAGGGTGAGGCCGACCATGATGGCCAGCAGGGCCACGGCCGCCAGGAACTTGCCCAGCACCAGGGTGGCTTCTCTGAAAGGCAGCGTCAGCAGCACCTCAATCGTGCCCAGCTTCTTCTCCTCGGCCCAGCTGCGCATGGTGATGGCCGGCATGACGATGATGAAGGCCATCGGCACGATGCCGAACAGGGAGCGCAGGCTGGCGGTGTTGGCGGCGAAGAAGGTCTGCACGTAGAACACCCAGATCGAGCAGAACAGCACGAAGGTGATGGAAACCACGTAGGCGATGGGCGAGTTGAAGTAGGAGCGCAGCTCCTTGCGGATGATCGGCAGGATGTTAGTGAACATTGCCCCCTCCTTCGCGGGTCAGCTTGCTGAACAGCTCCTCCAGGCTGAGGCGCTGCGGCACCAGGGCCACGATGCGATAGCCCTCGGCCACCGCCCAGTCGAAGACTCTCTCCTCCACCGCGGAGTCGGGGACCACGGACAGCGCCAGCTGGAAGCGGTTGGGGGCGCCGGCTTCGTTCTTCAGCACCTTGCGCACGCCCTCCACCGCGGCGAGCGAGCTTCCCGGGGGGCGGCTGCCGGTGACGGTGAGCGCCAGAATGACCTCCCCGCGCATCTCCCGGTTGATCTCCTCGGTGGTGCCCTGGGCCACGATCCGGCCCTCGTTGAGGATGAGCACCCGGTTGCAGGTCGCCTCCACCTCCTGCAGGATGTGGGTGCAGAGGATGACCGTCTTTTCCTGTCCCAGGCGCTTGATCAGCTGGCGGATCTCGATGATCTGGTTGGGGTCCAGCCCGGTGGTGGGCTCGTCGAAGATGAGGATCTGGGGGTTGTGGATGATGGCCTGGGCCAGGCCCGTGCGCTGCCGGAAGCCCTTGGACAGGGTGTCGATCCCGCGGTAGACCACGGGCTCCAGACCGCACTCCCCGATGACTTCGTCGATGCGCTGAGCCTTCCGGCCCCTCGAGAGGCCCCGCGCGTCGGCGATGAACTCCAGATACTCCATCACGTTCAGGTCCGTGTACAGCGGGGCGTTCTCGGGAAGGTAGCCCACCGAGCGCTTGATGGCCAGCGGATCGGCGAACACGTCGCAGCCGTTGAGCGTCGCGGTGCCGTAGCTGGGGTACATGAAGCAGGTGAGGATCTTCATGATGGTCGTCTTGCCGGCGCCGTTGGGCCCCAGCAGACCCACCACCTCCCCCGCCTGGATGCCGAAGGACACTCCTTTGACCGCTTCCAGCGCGCCGTAGCGCCTGCCTAGATTCGTTACCTCGATCATAGTTCCCCAAGGTAGATGAGAAGGCCGGAGCTGGTCAAGGGTTAGGGTCGATTCAGGCGGGGTATTCCAGCTCGATGGCCTGCAGCTCCCGCGTGAGGAAGGCCTCCGGGAAGATCTCCCGCGCCTCGGCCAGCAGCCCCTTCAACTCCCGGTCCGTGTAGCGCGGGCTGTAGTGGATCAGCCCCAGGCGCTTCACCCCTCCCAGGCTGGCGATGCGGGCCGCCTGTCGGGCCGTCAGGTGCTTCTTGTCCTGCGCGTCCGCGGCCAGATCCTCGGCGAACATGCCCTCGCAGACCAGCAGGTCCGAGTCCCGCACGAAGTCCACCGCCCCGGGAACGTAGGAGGTGTCCGTCATGTAGCTGAACTTGCGCCCCTTGCGGCGCGGGCCCATGACCTCGCCCGGCCGCACCTCCCCCCCGGAGCTGGAGGCGACGGTCTGCCCGGACTGCAGCACGGACCACTGCGGGCCGCGCGGCACGCCCAGCTCCAGCGCCCTCTCGGGCAGGAAGACGCCCGGGCGCTCCGCCTCCTGCAGGCTGAAGGCCAGGCAGGGCTTGGAGTGGGCCAGCGGATAGGAACGCACGCGGTAGCCCTCCCTCTCCCAGAGCACCTCCTCACCGTAGAGCTCCCGGACCACGATCTCGTAGTTGATGTACATGTCCAGGATGCGCCGGCTGGCCTCAACGTACTCCCGAATGCGCGGCGGGCCGATGATGGTCAGGGGCTCGTCGCGCTCCACCTGCGAGGAGAGCATCAGGATGCCGGGGATGCCGGTGACGTGATCGGCGTGGGTATGCGAGATGAAGATCGCGGAGATCTTCTTCCAGCGCAGGTTCAGGCGGCGCAAGCTGATCTGGGTGCCTTCGCCGCAGTCGAAGAGCAGCAGCTCGCCTTCCCGGCGCAGCAGCACCGAGGTCAGGCTGCGGCCCGGCAGGGGCATCATGCCCCCGGTGCCCAGGATGAAGACTTCCATGTTCATACGCGTCAATCCGGAATTTCCAGCCTGCTTAGCCCCTCCAGCCCCGAGCTCTCCAGGGCCTGGCGCCCCGTCAGCACGGCGGAGTACCCGAGCTCGCAGGCTGAGGCCAGGCGCGCGGCGGCCGCCGACAGGTCTCCCGGGGTGGCGGCCAGCAAGCGGTCCCGCCGGTCCTGCCGCATGCGGTCGCTGATGGCCAGCAGGGAGCGCTTCAGGGCCGTATACCCGCGCTCCCCGGGGGCCATGGGCCGCTCCTCCCGCCCCACGGCCCCGATGAGCACCTGTTCGAAGGCTTCGGGGGACAGAAGGTTGTCGCGCGCGGTGTAGAGGGCTTCCCGGAAGGAGGCGAAGGTGCGGGCAATGTTCGGGTCGCGGTAGGAGGTGAAGGTGAACACCCGCTCCAGACTGCTCGCCACGGCCCCCGCCCCGTAGGCCCCGCCCTTCATGCGCACCTGCTCCCACAGGAAGCCGGTGGAGAGGTAATGGGCCAGGATCGCCTCCTGTACGCTCTCCGCCGTGCCGAAGGGCGCGGCCGGTATGGCCATGGCGGCGAAGTTGACATTGGTGCTGGTGAGCAGCGCCTCCAGCCGTTGTCCGTCCTCCAGGCGCAGCGGTCCGGCGCTCCCGCCGCCCGCGGAGGTGCCGGAGGCCGGCAGCCGCTCGAGAAATCGCGCCAGAACGCAGGCGGAGCGGTCGGCAAAGCCGCCGTCACAGGTCAGGTTCAAAGTGAGGCGGGAACGCGCGACCAGCGTCGCGCGCAGGCGCTCCAGGTCCGCGGCCAGCGCTTCCAGCTGCGGCCCCGGCTGCCCGGCGAAGCGGCCCAGGCGCTCGAGCTGGCTCACCCCCTTCCAGTGTTCCTCCCGCCCGATGGCCTCCGAAAGGCGCCCCCCCGCCCGCAGGGAGGCGAAGAAGCTGCCTCCCGGGACCAGGGCGGACTTCAGGTCGTTGCGCATCTCGAGCACCAGCATGTGCAGGCGCTCGAGGTCGCGGAAATCCGCCTCCAGCAGCAGCGAGCCGATGAGCTGCAGGGCCGGCTCCAGGTTCTCCTCCAGGGCCTTCACCCGGAAGATCAGGTGCTGGGCCGCCCGGGTGCTCCCAGCCGGGGTGTCCGCCCCGAGGGCGGCGCTGAAACCCCCGGTGAGCAGGGTCAGGCGGGAGGCCGTCTCGTGCCAGGGCAGGCCCGGAAGCCCCGAGGCGCACACGGCGCGGGCCCAGAGCGGCAGCAGGGCGCTGGACTCCGCGTCCAGGTCGGACACCTCCTGGGCCAGGTCCAGGTACACCACCCCGTTGGTGTGCAGGTCGTGCAAAAGAGCGCCCGGGGCGACGGTCAGAGCGGAGGTGGGGACCGTGTCCACTTCCCGCAGGAGGTCCGCCCGCCGCAGCCTGGGCAGCCGCTCCAGGTCCTCGGGCCGGTCCGGGGTCTCCTGGAACCGAGCGAGGCGCAGGTTCTCCTCGGCGATGCGGCGGCGCTCGCCGGCGCCCAGGGCGGCGGCCAGGCCTTCCAGCTCGCGCCGTTCCTCCACGAGCTGCCTGGCGGCGGCCTGGGGGTCGGGGCGCACCAGCACGCTGCTGCGGTGCGGGTTGTCCAGGAGCTGGGAGCGGATGAGCCCCTCCAGGTACGGCCCGGCTTCCAGCTCGCGCTTGAGGGCGTCCATCCACTTCTGGAACTCCAGGGTGAGCTCCGGCTCGGCGCCGTGCAGCCAGCCCCGCAGGCTGCGCCGCATCAGGCTCAGGGAGAAAGGCCGGCCGCCGCGCACGATCTCCCGGTTGCGGAACTCCACGCGATGCACCGCGGCCCGGACCAGCTCCGGCGGGATCCCCCCCGAGGCCAGCGACTCCAGGATGCGGAGGATCAGGTCCTGCACCTCGCCGGTCCGTTCGGCCTCGCAGCCGCGCAGGCCGGCGGTGAACACGAGCTCGGCCAGCTCCGTGTCCAGCCCCGTGGCGGGGGACAGGTCCTGCCCCAGCCCCGACTCCAGCAGCCCCTTGGCCAGCGGGGAGCCCGGATTCCCCACCAGGACCTCCCCCAGTACCTCCATGGCCAGGAGGCGGAGGGGATCCGTGACGGGCACCGACAACCAGTTCACGGTGATCGAGGACTTGCTCGACCCTTCGCCCCCGGCTTCAACCGGGTAGGTGGTCTCGGCGAAGCGCGGGACGCTCCAGCGCGCCTGGCCCGTGATGGCCGGGGAGGCCGGCGCGGCGCTGAAGCCTTCCAGAAAGCTTTCCTGCAAAAGGCGGAGGGTCTTCTCCGTGGGAATGTCTCCGTACAGAAACACCCGGCAATTGGACGGGTGGTAGTTCCTGCGATGGAACTCCCGCAAGCCCTCGTAGGTCAGTGCGGGGATACTAGCGGGGTGCCCGCCGGACTCGCGGCCGTACGGCCCTTCGGGAAACAGGGAGCGCAGGGAAAGGTCGGCCACGATGGCCTCGGCGCTGGAGAACACCCCCTTCATCTCGTTGTAGACCACCCCCACGCGGCGTAGCCCCTCGCCGTTTACGAGCTCCAGGCGGTGGCCCTCCTGTCGGAACACCTCCGGGTCCAGGCGGGGGAAAAAAACCGCGTCCCCGTAGACCGCGAGAAGGTTGAAGAAGTCCTTCTCCAGCTGGCTGGCGGCCGGGTAGACGGTCTTGTCCGGGAAGGTGAAGGCGTTCAGGAACGTCTGCAGGCTGGACTTCAGCAGCACGACGAAGGGGTCCTTGACCGGGAAGCGCCGCGAGCCGCACAGCACCGCGTGCTCCAGGATGTGCGCCACCCCGCTGTCGTCGGGCGGCGGGGTGCGGAAGGCGAAAGCGAACAGGTTCTCCGGGTCATCGCAGGCCAAGTGGTAGACCTCCAGGCCCGTGGCCAAGTGCCGGCAAAGCACTCCGTGCGCGCGGAACTCGGGCAGCGGGCGAACCGAAGAAACCTCGAAACCGGCGATGCGGCCGCCGGGGGCGGGGGTTTGCATGGGGTACAATATACTGACTTTGCGGCGGGCCGTCGCTATAATCGACGCTGTGACGCGCCAGCGCCTGACGATCCTGCGACGCAGAAGCGAGGTCCTGCACCTGCTCCGCCTGTTCTTCCGGCGGCTGGGCTACCTGGAGGTGGACACGCCCCTGCTGGCCCCCGCCCTCATTCCGGAAAGCTCGCTGGAGGTGTTCCGCACCGCCGGGTCGGAAGGCTCGCAGCTGTACCTGATCCCCTCCCCCGAGCTGTGGATGAAACGCCTGCTGGCCGATGGCAGCGGCAGCATTTTCCAGCTCTGCCGGTGCTTCCGCAACCACGAGCCGGACAGCCCCCTGCACTCCCGGGAGTTCAGCATGCTGGAGTGGTATACCGTCGGCGCCGGCTACCTGGAATCGATGCTGACCCTGGAGCGGCTGTTCGCCTTCCTCCTGGAGCGCCTGGGCCTGGGGCCCGTCCTGCGCTTCCGCGGGCGCCGCCTGGACTGCACCCCGCCGTTCCGCCGCCTCTCGGTGGCCGAAGCCTTCCGCGACCATCTGGGCCTGAGACTGGAGCAGCTGGCCTCCCTGCCGGCCCTAACCCGGGAGGCCCGCGCCCTGGAGGTGCCGGTGGCCGAGGAGGACAGCTGGGCCGACCTGTTCCACAAGCTGTTCCTGAGCTTCGTGGAGCCCGCCCTGCCCGCCGACCGCCCGCTGCTGCTGTTCGACTACCCCGCCGGCGTCCCCACTCTGGCCCGCCGCCAGCCCCCCGGCTTCTGGGCGGAGCGCTGGGAGCTGTACCTGGGAGGCATCGAGGTGTCCAACTGCTACACCGAGGCCACCGACCCGGCGGAGATCGGGGAGTTCTTCCGCAGCCAGAGCGAGGCTAAGCGCTCGGCGCGCGAGCCGCACCGCGTGGATTGGGACCTCGCGGCAACGCTGCAGGCGGGGCTGCCCCAGTGCTCCGGGGTGGCCCTCGGCGTGGACCGACTGCTCCTGGTCCTGTTGGACGAGGAGTCCGTGGCAAGCGTGAACCCCTCACTCGGCTTGACACGGCGGTGACGCTTGAGGTACTACAGGGGTCTATGATCAAGGCAGGTTCCATCGCCAAAGGCACGTTCCTGTTGATGAAGAACGAGCCGCATCTGGTGGTCGAGCGCGAGTTCGTCAACCCCGGAAAGGGCTCGGCCTTCGTGCGCCTCAAGATGAAGAGCCTGGTCACCGGCCGCGGCCTGCAGCAGGTCATCAAGAGCCAGGACACCGTGGAGGACATCAACGTCGAGCACAAGGACGCCCAGTTCCTCTACGCCGACGCCGAGAACTACCACTTTATGGACCTGGAATCCTACGAGCAGTTCACCATGCCGCTCTCCGGTCAGGAGGACAGGAAGCTCTTCCTGAAAGAGGGCGACACGGTCCAGCTTTCCTTCTGGGACGAGCGCCCGATCGACATCCTGCTGCCCTACAAGATCGTGCTCACCGTGACCCAGGCGGGCATCGGCCTGAAGGGCGACACGGTCTCCGGGGCCACCAAGCAGGTCACCCTGGAGACGGGCCTGGTCATCAAGGTCCCCCTGTTCATCAAGGAAGGGGACAAGCTGCTCATCAACACCGAGACCCGCGAGTACGTCGAGCGGGCCACCTGAGGGCCCTGTTCATTCCCACCACAGCTGATCCCCGTCGATGAAGAACTCCCGGGGAGCCTCCTCGGGGTTCGCCTGGCGGTGCAGTTCGATACGGTTCACCGCGTCCAGGTAAGCGCGCAGGCTGGCCTCGATCACGTCCGTGGAGCCGAAGCGCCCGTGGAACACCTTGCCCAGAAAGCTCAAGGTGACCGTGACCTCGGCCCTGGCATCCAGCCCCTCGGTCACCGTGTCGGCCGAGTACACCAGCAGGCGCGGCTTCAGGCCCACCGCCTTGTCCACAGCACGGCACAGGGCATCCACGGGGCCCGTGCCCGGGGAGCTCTGCACCAGACGCTCCCCGCCCCGCGCCAGCTCCACGCTGCCCACCGGCAGGGTGTGCGAGCCGGTCATCACCCCGAAGGATTCCAGCACGTAGGGGGAGGAGGTCTCCTGGCGGGCGTCCGCGATCATGGCCTGGACCTCGCTCAGGTACACGATCCGCTTGCGGCGCACCTGCGCCAGAAACAGCCGGTAGACCTTCGGGACGTCCACCCCCAGCTTGTCGACCCCCAGCAGCTCCAGGTGCTGGGCGAACCCCGCCTGGCTGATCTCCTGATCGCTGAACAGGGAGTCCTCCACCCTCCCGATCGTCTTGGGGTCGAGCAGTCCACGCACCCGCTCGTCCAGGGCCTGCCGGGCGTCGGCGCCGCGCCCGGCCTCGAAAGCCTGCCTGCCCAGCACCGGCTTGTTGGGGTGCGGGGGCACCCCGGTGACGCGGGCCAGCAGCGAGGCGGCGGCGGCCAGGTGGTCCAGGTGCAGGCGGTGGGCCAGGCCCAGGCGCGGCGAGAACACCTCCAGGGCGAAAGCCACCTCCTCCAGGGCGGTGTTGCCGGCCCGCCCGCCGATCCCGCCCAACGTGACCTCCACGTGGCGGGCTCCCGCCTCCAGCGCGGCGAGGGTGTTGGCCGTGGCCAACCCCAAGTCGTTGTGATGGTGCACGCCGACCGTCACCCCCGGGTCCAGGGCGGCCCGGACATGGCCCACCAGCTCCCGGACCCGCTGGGGGTGCAGACAGCCGTTGGTGTCCGCCAGGTTGAGCACCTGGGCCCCGGCCGCGGCGGCGGCCTGGGCCGCCTCCAGCAGCAGCGGCTCCTCGGCCTCGCCCACCTCGGCCAGCGAGAACTGCACGCGCACCCCCCGCGCCGCCTTCACGGACTGCTCGATGAGCTTCAGGCACTCCGCCCAGGGCTTGCCCAGCACCCCGCGCAGGAAGACCGGCGACATGGGCAGGAAGATGTGCAGGTACGGCCTGGCGGCGGCGGCCAGCGGGCGCAGAACCGCCTCCACGTCCGCGGGGGTGGCCCGGCTTAAGGCGGAGATCCAGGGCCCGCGCACCTCGCGGGCGATAAGGCTCAGGGTCTCCTGCTCCTCCGCGGAGGCCGCGGGGTAGCCCGCCTCGATCACGTCCACCCCCAGCTCGCTCAACTGCCGGGCGATGGCCAGGCGCTCCCCGACGCTCAGCACCACGAATGGCAGCTTGTTTCCATCCCTCAGGGTCGTGTCCAAAAACTGCACCTGTTCGCTCATCGGCTCACCTCTCACCTCTCGCGGGCCCGGGGGCTTTCCGGGAACTCCGCCCGCAGCTTTTCCTCCAGCTTGTCCGCTCGGTCCTTCAGGCCCTGCTCCCGATACAGCCTGCCCGCCTGGTACAGACCTTCGGGGGCCAGGTCCTTCAACTCGGGGAAGAGGAAGTAGACCTTCAGGTATTCCTCCGCCGCCTCCTCCAGGCGGCCCTGCTGCTCGCGCACGCGGGCGACGCCGGACTGCGCCAGGCCGCCCGTGCGGTCGGCCCGGGCGCCAGCGATGCCCGTGAAGATGTCCAGGGCACGGGCGAGGTCCCCGCGCTGCCGGTAGGCCTCGCCGATCAGGTAGTACACCTCCCCGGCGAGCGGCTCCGCGGGCTGCTCAGCTCGAAGCGCGGCGAGCAGGGCCAGGCCCTGCTCGCGATCGCGAGCGAAGAGGTGGCGAGCATACTCGAAGCGGGCCTTCTGTTTCAACTCCGCGGGGACCCTGGCCCCTTCGACCCGGCGCAGGAAATCCTTCGTCAGCCGGTCCCCGGGGTCATTGCTCTCGGCCAGGAGCCGGCGGATTTCCTCCTCCGCGGACCTGGCGAGGCCGCCCTCGGGGTCCTGCTCGAGGTAGCGTAGCAGGTGCTCCAGGGCTTCCTCGGTGAGGCCCTGCCGCGCTGCGGCCACCCCCGCCCAGTACTGGGCACTGCGCGCCGCGGGCTTGCGCGGGTAGTCCTTGATCACCGTCCTGAAAGCCGCCAGGGCTTCCGGGTAGCTGCCCGCGCGCAGGTCCGCCTCGGCCAGGGACAGCAAGCCGCCCGCCGCCAGGTCGCTCGCCGGGAACTTGCGGGCTAGGTCCCGGAAGGCCGCGGCGGCCTCGCCCCGCCCGGAGGAGGCCAGCAGGCTCATCCCCTTCTGGAACAGGATCTCCGGCAGCAGCTCCCGGCGGCCGTCCGCGGGCTCGGCTTTCCCGGCCGCGGCCAGCGCCCGCTCGAAGAGGCCCAGCGCCGCAGGATGCTCCCCGCCGAGGGCGGCGCACATCCCGGCGCGGTACAGGGCCTCCGCCGCCCTCGGGCCCGCGGGGTAGGCGGACTCCAGGGCCAGGAAAGTCTCTCGGGCCGCCCCCAGGCGGTTCAGGCGGAACAGGCTGACGGCCCGCCAGTATAGGGCGTCCTCGCCCTCTGGGCCGCCGGCCAGGGAGGAGGCCGCGCGCGCGAAGCGCTCCTCCGCCTCCTCCAGGCGCTCCAGCTTGTACAGCGCGCGTCCTGCGTAGTACCAGCCCTGGGCTTCCAGGGACGGCAGCGCGGGCAGCTCGGAGAGGCGCTGGAACCAGGCTAGGGCTGCGGCGTAGTCCCCCGCGTTGAAACGGCACACCCCCGAGGCCAGGACCGCCCGGGCCGCCAGCTCCCCGCGCGGTGCCCCGCCTTCGCGCCGCTCGAGCACCTCGGCGAAGTACGGCAACGCCCGGGTGAACTCCCCGCGCTGCGAGTAGATGTACCCGATGTTGTAGCGGCTCTCGTCCAGGTAGGCCGATCCCGGCGGGCCCTGCACCACGGCGAAGAAATCCTTGAGGGCGGAGCCGGTGTCGCCCGCTGACAGATAACTCCCGCCGCGCTTGAAAAGGTACTCGTCCTTTCGATGCGAGAAGGGGTAGCGGGCCAGCAGCTGGGTGAAGGTCTCGCGGGCCTCCCGGCCGCGCCCGCAGCGCTCCTGCAGCGAGCCCTCGAGGGCCAGGGCCTGCTCGCCGAGCTCGGAACCCGCGAAGCGGGCGCGGAAATCACTCACCGCCCGCAGCGCCTCCGCCTCGCGGCCCAGCGCGGCGAGGGCGGACGCCAGCCGGAAGGAGGCCTGCTCGGCGATGCCCGGTTCCCCGCCCCCCAGGCTTTCCCGCAGCGGCGCCAGCGCCGCTTCCGCGTCGCCGGCGGCCAGCGCGGCCAGGGCGAGGTTGTACGACAGCTTCTGGCGGTCCGCGGGGGCGGCGGCCCGCAGGGCCTTACGGTATCCGCTCTGGGCCTCCGCGTACCGTCCGAGCTCATAGAAAGCCTCGGCGCTCAAGAGCGGGTACTCCGGGGCGTACCGGCCGCGCGGGAAACGCCGCTCCAGCTCCCCCACGGTCGCCAGGGCTTCCGCGGGCCTGCCCAGGCTGGCCAGGATGCGGACCAGGCGATACAGGCTGGCCTCGAGGCGTTCCGCCGCCGGTGCCCCTTCGAGAACCAGGCGAAATCGGCGCTCCGCCTCCGCGTACCGGCCGGCGAAGAACAGGCACTCCGCGGCGAAAAACAGGGCTTCCTCCGCCTGGGGGGCCTGCGGATGGTTGACCAGCACCCGCGTGAAGGAGCTCAAGGCCCCGGCGTAGTCGTGGAGCATGAGCTGGGAGCTCGCCAGCCGGAACCAGGCCTCCGGGGCCAGGTCGGCGCCGGGGTGCCCGTCCAGCAGCCGGCGGTAGGTCTTTTGGGCCTCGGCCCACTCGCCGATCCTTTCCAGCGCGGCGCCCTGAAGGAGCAGGGCTCGGTCCGCGTACTCCTTCTCCGCGGGAAACCGCTCGGCCTGCAGGCCCAGCTGGGCCACGGCCTCGGCGTATTGCCCGAGCTGAAAATGGCAGGTGCCCAGCCAGAAGGGCAGCTGCGCGAGGAACGGGGACTGGGGGTGGCGCCGGGGGAAGTCCTTGAATATGGCTATGAGCTTGGGGTACTCCTGCTGGTAGTACGCGGCCAGGCCTTCGAGGTATTCCGCGTCGTCGGCCAGAGGGTGCTCGGGGTACTGCTCGGCGAGCTGTCGCAGGCTGCGGGCGGCCATAAGGTAGAGGCCGCCCTGGAAGGCCCGGGTGGCGCTGGAGTACAGGCTCTCGGCTTCCTGGGCGCTCAGGGCCGCGGAGGCGAGCGCGAACAGCAGGCAGGAGACAGCTACGGTTCGCCGGAACACTCCGCGGGTCCTGCGCGCTAGCGCGCCACCAGCTCTTTGGTCTTCTTCTCGCTCTTCGAGCGCTCGCGCTTGGGGCGGAAGACGACGGCCTTGCCGTCCTTGGAGTCCACCACGACCGTAGCGCCGGCCTTGAACCGCCCCTTGAGGATGTCCACGGACAGGGGGTCCTCGACCAGCTTCTGCAGGGTGCGGCGCAGCGGGCGGGCGCCGTACTTCTCGTCGTAGCCTTGCTCGATCAGCGCCTCGCGCGCCTCCTTGGTGACCTCCAGGCCGATCTTCTGCTGGCTCAACTGGTCCTGCATTTCCCGGACCATCACCTCCAGGATCAGGCGCAGGTGCTCGCGGCTCAAGGAGTGGAACACCACGATCTCGTCGACCCGGTTCAGGAACTCGGGGTTGAACATGCGCTTCAACTCGCCGAGCGCCGAGGATTTGATCTCCTCGTAGTGCATCATCCCGTCCTCGGTGCGGAAGCCCAAGGCCGCGTCCTTGCTGATCTCGCGGGCCCCGGCGTTGGAGGTCATGATGATCACCGTGTTGCGGAAGGAGACCGTGTGCCCCAGGTTGTCCGCCAGCTGCCCCTCCTCCAGGATTTGCAGCAGCAGGTTGAACACGTCCGGGTGGGCCTTCTCGATCTCGTCCAGCAGAACCACGCTGTACGGGCGGCGGCGGATTTTCTCGGTCAGCAGCCCTCCCTCCTCGTAGCCGACGTAGCCGGGCGGGGCGCCCACCAGACGC
>CAZMWZ010000015.1:11174-27639 GCA_964570045.1 uncultured Spirochaetaceae bacterium | reverse complement strand
TTCGCCGACCACATCCGCGCGGAACTAGGTGCCGCGGAGCTCGGCCCGGCGGCCTGGCAGCGGCGCCTGGCCGCCTTCGAGCGGGAAAAGGAACGCATCCGCCGTCTGGCCGAGGAGACCTCACGTGACCTGGAGGCGGGCGTCGCCGCTCTGCGCGCGGTCGGCCTGCCCTTCGACCCGCAGGACTATGGCATCGGGCCCAAAGACGCCTACCTGCCTTTTCCCCACATCCGACTGCTGCGCAATCGCTACAACACCTTCTGGCTAATGCACGAGCTGGGGGCGGAAGCGGACCCGCTGGCGGCCCTGCGGAGACTGGTCGGGCTGTCCTGAACGGTGCCCGCGAAGTCGGGCGGGCGGGGCTCTTCAGCGACCGATGGGAATTGAACCCACATCTCCAGCTTGGAAGGCTGGGGTAATAGCCATTATACGACGGTCGCGACACCGTTTGACGGCTCACTATAGCGCCGCCCCCGGGCCGGAATCAAGTGGTTGAAGAAGCCCGGGGGATGCATTATAACGAGCTATGGGTTCACGGGGCGAGGTCTTTTCGTGGCGGCACACTTTGGACCGCCGGACGTACTTCTTCAATGTGAAGGAGAACCGCACCGGCGACATCTTTTTGAATGTCGTGGAAAGCAAAAAGAAAGGCGAAGCCGATGATTTCGAGCGTCATTCGATCATCGTGTTCAAGAAAGACCTGGACGTCTTCCTGGACGGCCTGAACCGGGCCGTACGTTTCATCCGGGAGGGGAAATCCTGAAGCTGCGCCGGTGAATCGGCGACAGCCCGTACTCCCAGACCAGCTGCCGATGCCGCCGGGTGGGGTAGCCCTTGTGCCGCTCGAACTCGTACTGCGGCCAGCGGCGGCCGTAAATCCGCATCCAGCGGTCGCGCGCCGTCTTGGCCAGGATGGAAGCGGCCATGATCGGCGCCTCGGAGCTGTCCCCCCGGACGATCGTGCGGCAGGGCAGGGCGGTGGGAGGGGCGAACAGCCCGTCTACCAGCACCAGCTCGGGCCTGACTGCCAGCCGTTCCAGCGCCCGGGCCATTGCGCGCAGGGTGGCCTGGTGGATGTTGAGCAGGTCGATCTCCTGTGGTCCGGCCCAACCCGTAGCCCAGGCCACGGCTAGCCTCCGGATCAGGGCCTCCGCCTTCTCGCGCTGCCTCGGGCTGAGCGCCTTGGAGTCGGCCAGCACTCCCGACGGGAAGTCCTCGGGCAGGATCACCGCGGCCGCGGTGACCGGGCCGGCGATCGGTCCGCGGCCGGCCTCATCGATGCCGCAGACCAGCATCCCCCATCGTAGCCGAGGGCCGCGAGGGCGGCAAGAGCCGCGGCGCTTGACCGCAGGCGCGGTTTGCCTTGACGCTGCGAAAGAGCGGGTGGTACAATCTACAGCTGTTCGCAAGTCGCCGCTGGGAGGGTGAGTGCGCTTAAAGAGCATCGAGATCCTGGGCTTCAAGTCGTTCCCCGACAGGACTCACCTGGAGTTCGCCGAAGGGATCACGGCCCTGGTCGGCCCCAACGGCTGCGGCAAGAGCAACATCGTCGACGCGATCAAGTGGGTGCTGGGCGAGCAGTCCGCCAGGACGCTGCGGGCGGACCACATGGAAGCCATCATCTTCAACGGCACCGAGGGGCGCAAGCCCCTCAATGTGGCGGAGATCGAGCTCCTGCTCTCTAACGACGGCAAGGAGCTGCTGCCCGACGTCGCGGAGATCGCGGTCAAGCGCCGCCTGTTCCGCTCCGGTGACAGCGAATACTTCATCAACGGCACCGCCGTGCGCCTGCGCGAGATTCGCGAGCTGTTCTACGACACCGGCATCGGCAAGTCGGCCTACTCCATCATGGAGCAGGGGCGCATCGACCAGATTCTCTCCACCCGGCCCGAGGAGCGGCGCACCGTCTTCGAGGAGGCCGCGGGCATCACCAAGTACCGGATCAAGGGGCAGGAGGCCGAGCGCAAGCTGGAGAAGACCCAGGAGAACATTCGCCAGGTGGAGGGTATCCTGGGGGAGATCAAACGCAGCCACGACAGTCTGAAGCAGCAGGCCGAGAAGACCAAAGCCTACCGGTCCCTGCGGGAAAGGGTGTTCGCTCTGGAACTGGACATCCACCTGGTGCGCCTGAGGGAGCTGACCCAAGAGCGCGAGCGGCTGGAGGAGAGGCTGGCCCGCCAGCTGGCGGAGCGCAGCCGCCTGAAGGGCGAGATCGACTCAATACGCCAGGCCATGGAGCAGGGCATCGACCAAGTGAACACCATGGAGTCCAGCCTGGTGGAAAACCAGAAGGCCCTGTATCGCATCGATCTGGAGAGGAGCACCAAGGAAAACCAGGTCAAGATGCTGCGGGAGCGCCTGGCGGAAATCGAGCGGGAGATCGCCGCGGAGGAGGAGCGGGCCAGGGCCCTGGGCAAGAAGCTGGAAGCCAGCAAGGAGAGCCACTCCCAGAAGAGCTCCCATCTGGCCGAGCTAAGCGGGCTGCTGGAGGACGTGGAACGGAACATCGAGGGTTTTCAGATCGATATCCGGCAGTTCGAGGAGCGGATCCGCGGTAATGAGAAGCAGATCGCCGCGGCCGGCGAAGAAACCGCCCGGCTGGAGGGCGAGGTCGAGCGGCTGCGCGGCGACCTGCGCCAGATCACCGACGACATCGTCACCCAGCTGGACCAGAAGTTGAAGGAGCTGGGCTACTCCGCCGCGGAGCGGCAGGCGGCCGAGGCCCGCATCGTCTCCGCACTGGATGCCCTGCGCATCCAGCTGCTGGGCAAGGTGCGCCTGGTGGAGGATTACCGGCTGCTGGGCCACCTGGGCGAGGCGGAGCTTTCCAGGCTGCTCTCCTCCACCGCCTCCTCCTTCCAGGAGACTCTGAGCCGCATCGAGGAGCTGGGCAGGCATTTCGCGGATTACCGACGCTGGACCCCGCTGTTCCTGGAGGAGTTCCTGGCTCCGGAGGGCATCATCACCCGCAAGCGCGAGATCGACCGGCGCATCACCGAGACCCTGGCCGGCATCGCCCTGAAGCGCGGCGAGGCCGACCAGCTGGCCGGCGAGAACCGCACCCTGAACGGCAAGATCGGCGAGTACCAGCGCACCCTCGAGGAGCTGCGGGTGAACCGGGCCAGGATGTACGCCCAGCGCACAGCTTTCACGGGGGAGCTGGACCGCCTGGCGCGCGAGATCGCCGAGCAGGACCTGGCCCTGCGCGAGAGCCGTGCTGAGGCGGACAAGGCCCGGGAAAGGCACGCGGCCATCGAGGCCCAGATCGGCGGGCTGGCCGAGGAGGCCCGGCGCCTGGAGGCGGAAGACCGGCGGGTGAAGAAGGAGCTCGCTTCCCTGGAGGGGGCAATCAGCCAGAAGAACAAGAACCTGGTCAAGACCGAACAGGCTCTGAAGACCCGCAGCGGCGAGTTGGAGCAGTCGCAGGGACAAATGGAGAAACTGCAGGTAAGCCAGGCGGAGTTCAGGGCCGAGATCCGCAGCCTGTACGCCAATTTCCAGGAAGTGCACTCGCGTGACCTCTCCGAGCACGAGGCGCGGATGTACGAGATCCGCACACCGCTCAAGGAGCTGCGCAGCGAGCTCGCCGGGGTACGAGAGGAGCTGAAGAAGCTGGGGCAGGTCAACCTGATGGCCCCGGAGGAGTTCGCCGAGGTGAGCCAGCGCTACCAGTTCCTCACTGGTCAACTCGAGGACCTGCGCAAGGCCAACGCCGACCTCGTGGAGGTCACTCGGGAGATCCGCACGGAGTCGGCGGAGATGTTCCTGGCGACCTACAATACCATCAAGAAGAACTTCCACATGATGTTCCGCCGCCTGTTCGGCGGCGGGCGGGCGGAGCTAAAACTGCTGGATGCGGAGAACGTCCTGGAATCCGGCATCGAGATCTACGCCCAGCCGCCGGGCAAGAAGCTGGAGAACCTCAACCTGCTGTCCGGAGGGGAAAAGACCCTTACCGCCATCGCCCTGCTGTTTTCGTTCTTCATGGTGCGGCCCTCGCCGTTCTGCGTGCTGGACGAGATCGACGCGGCACTGGACGAACAGAACGTCATGCGCTTCATCCACGTGCTCAAGGAGTTCGCCGCCGGCTCCCAGTTCCTCATCGTCACGCACAACAAGAAGACGATCTCCAGCGCCGACACCTTTCTGGGCATCACCATGGAAGAGTCCGGGATTTCGAAGATCGTCACCCTGCGCGTGGAGAACAAAGTTGAGGAAAAGACTTCGGCCTGAGGACCTGAGACTGCCGCAGCTCGCCCTGGGCGCCGCCGGGCTGTTCCTTTTTTCCGTGGCGATCACCCTGATCGTACTGCTGGCTACACCCCGCCGCGAGGCCGCGGCGCCGGCTGAAGGGCAGGCCGCCGTTCCGTCTGCAAAGGCCGCGCGGCTGGGGGTCCAGGATTTCCTGCTGGAAACCCCCGAGGCTCCGGCCCTACCGGGGATCCACCTGTTCCGCGAGCGCACGCCCCGCTGGTCGGAGGAACAGGTCCGGCGCTACTGGGTCCCCGTGAACGAGGCGGTGCTGGGAATCCTGAGGCGGGAGAACGACAGAAGGATCGAGGGGCTGCTGCAGGAGGTGCCCTGATGTCTGCCGTTCGCGCCCTGCTTTTCGCCCTGATTTTGGTCGGGCTCGTGGGTCTGGGAGCGTGCGCGGGTCGGCCGGACGGGAGGTCGGCAAAGAGCACCCCCCCGGAGGCAGCGGTCGCACCCCCGGATTCCGGCGAAGAAGTCGCCCTGGCGATCCCCCGTGAGGAAGCGGAACCGTCCTCCGCCGAGTTGCCGGAACCGCATGCCAGCGAGGAGAGCGTGGAGGTTTACGACGGTCCGCCGGCCGATCAGCCCGCTATCGGCGGCGAGCGCAGTATTCGCGGGCAGGCCGGGGCACTTCCGGTGCCTTCGGCGCCTACGGCCCGAAAACCGGCCGAAGTCAGGAAGAAGGCGGCTTCTCCGGCGGAAAGTGCGCCGAAGGCGCCGCCGAAAGCGGGCTCCGCGCCGCAAATAGCGGGCTCCGCCGCCGCCGTCGCTGTCGCCGCCGAAACCCGGCCTCCCAGCCCGGGCCGCGAGGTCCTGGCCCGCAAGGGGGACACCGTGGTGATCGACCTGGAAGGAAGGGGCTGGCTCCTGCTGCCGGGGAACAGCGCGGGGGTCAGCTTCACCGGCTCCGAGGCCGGGGCCGAACGCACGACTTTCTCCTTCAAGGCACTGGAGTACGGCGAGTACGATCTGGCCTTCCAGCTGCAGGACAACTCCCGCGGAGTGGCGCGCGGGGAGGTCGTGCGCCTGCGGGTGCTCCCGGAGGAGCAGTTCCGCGGCCTGCTGGCGGCCGGGCAGGCGGCCCCGGAAAGCGGGGACCCGGAGCGCCTGCATAAGGCCGAACGGCTGTTCGCCGCCGGGTTCTACGACTTGGCCCTGCCCGAGTACCTCGGGATCTACCGCGAAGCCGACCCGCTGCTCAACGACCGCCTGGCTTCGATCTACCTCCAGCGGGGGGAGGCCGCCGCGGCCGCGAAATTCTACGACCGGAACCTTTCTGCCCTCCCGCCCTATACCGACCAGGCGATCCTCGGCCTGGTACGGGCCGGTCTGGAGCTGGGCTCCCCGGAGCTGGTCCTGGAGCACCTGCCGGCGCTGCTCGAGCTGCGGACGGCTGACATCGAGAGGGAGCTGCTGGCCGTCGCCCGTTTCGTGGCGGGGCAGGGGCGCTACCCCCTGGCCTTTGACCTGCTGAGCGAATACCTGCGCCGCTACCCGCGGGGTGCCGCCATGGATCGGGCTCTTTTCCAGCTGGCCCAGCTCTACGAGCTGGAGTCCCCCCTGCGGGACGTGCGCCGGGCCCGGGAATATTATAGAAAAGTGTACGAGGGATACCCGGAGAGCGAGTATGCCGCCGAGGCGCGAAACCGGATCCTCTACCTGGACCGCTATTTTTTCCACGTCCAGTGACCGCGTTGACAAGCCAGGGGAATAACGGTATACATTTACAGGCTTATGCTTGACCGCCTCACCGACAAGCTGACCGATATCGTGCGTCAGGTCGCAGGGAAAACCAGTATCTCCGAACGCAACGTTCAGGACGCGATCAGCGAGATCAAGGTGGCCCTGCTGGAGGCGGACGTCAACCTGCGCGTGGTGCGCCGCTTCGTGAACCGCACCACGGAGGAGGCGCTTGGCGAGAAAGTCCTGCGCTCCGTGTCCCCGGGCCAGCAGTTCGTCAAGCTCGTGCACGATAAGCTGGTCGAGCTGCTGGGCTCAAGCCGCCAGGAGCTGAAGCTCAAGGGCACGGATACCCAGTCGGTGATCCTGCTGCTGGGGCTGCAGGGGTCGGGCAAGACGACCACTGCGGCGAAGCTGGCGGCCGCCTTGAAACGGCAGAAACGCCGGCCGCTGCTGGTGGCCGCGGACCTGCGCCGCCCCGCCGCGGTGGAGCAGTTGGCCGTGCTGGCCGCCCAGGCGGGCGTAGACCTCTACCGCGAGGCCGGGAGCGACCCGGTGCGCGTGGTGAAGGCCGCCCGCGAGCTGGCCCGCAGGCAGCAGTACGACACCTTGGTGGTGGACACCTCCGGGCGCCTGGCGGCGGACGCGGAAATGATGGACGAGATCGAGGCGGTGAAGAAGGCGGCCGAGCCAGACGAGCTGCTGCTGGTGGCCGACGCCATGACCGGGCAGTCGGCGGCGGACATCGCCCAGGCCTTCGACGAGCGGCTGGGGTTGACCGGCGTGATCCTCAGCAAGTTCGATTCCGACACCCGCGGGGGGGCGGCGCTGTCGATCAAGAGTGTGACCGGCAAGCCGATCAAGTTCATCGGCACGGGGGAGAAGCTGGCGGAGCTGGAGCCCTTCTACCCGGAGCGCATGGCCACGCGCATCCTGGGCATGGGCGACGTGGTGAGCCTGGTGGAGAAGGCCCAGGAGACCATCGACGAGGCGGAGGCCGCCCAGCTGGCTGACAAGATGGCCCAGGAGACCTTCACGCTGCAGGACTACCTGGAGCAGTTCCGGAGGATGCGCAAGATGGGCAGCGTCCAGGCGCTGCTGGAGATGATCCCGGGAGCCAAAGGGGCGATCGACCCGCAGTCCATCGACGAGCGCGATTTAAAGAAGGAGGAGTCGATCATCCTGTCCATGACTCCCGCGGAGCGGTCCAACCACCGGATGATCGGCCCCGGGCGCCGCACGCGCATCGCACGGGGCAGCGGTACCGCGGTGTTTGACGTGAACAAGCTGCTGAAGAAGTTCGAAAAGACTAAGCTGATGATGAAGAAGATGACGAAAAACAGGAAAGCCCAGGAAATGCTGCTTTCCCAGTTCGCCAAAGGGAAAAACTGAGGAGGATAGCCGGTGAGTGTTCGTATCAGGTTGAAGAGGTTCGGGACCAAGCGGCGGCCCTACTACCGCATCGTGGTGACGGACTCGCGCAGCCCGCGCGACGGCCGGACCATTGAGGAAGTCGGCTTTTACCACCCGATCGAGATCGCCGAGAAGCAGATCGCCGTCAAGGAGGATCGCATCCGGGAATGGCTGTCCAAGGGCGCCCGGCCCAGCCACACGGTCAGGAAGCTGCTGAACAACATCAATTTCCGCATCGCCTGAGGAGTCGGTGCGTGGAGAAGGAGCTGGTGGAGTACATCGCCAAATCCCTGGTGGACGACCCCGGCGGGGTGTCCGTGAACGTGATCGAGGGGGAGAAGTCGACCATCCTCGAACTGAAGGTGTCGGAGGGGGATATCGGCAAGGTCATCGGCAAGCACGGGCGGATCGCCAAGGCGGTGCGCACCATCCTGAGCGCCGCCTCTTCCAAGAGCGGCAAGAGGGTCGTTCTCGAGATCCTGGATTGACGGAGCGTCTGGCGACGGGCCTGATTCTAGGCTCCCACGGCGTGCACGGCTTTCTAAAAGTAAGGAGCCTGTCCGGCGAGGACGAGCATTTCTACAGGCTGCGCCGGCTGTTCGTGCGCAGGGGGGAGGAATTCCTCCCGTACGCGGTGGAGGAGGTCAAGGGGCGGGGAGGGCATCTCGCGCTCAAGCTGGCCGGCGTGTCCACCCCCGAGCAGGCCTCCGCCTTGCGCGGCCTGGAGATCTGGGTCGACCGGCAGGACGCCAGCCCTCTCGGGGAGGGGGAGTATTACCTGGTCGACCTCTGCCGGTGCCGGCTGTATCGTGAAAGTGAGGAGCTGGGCCGGGTGGTCAGCGTATGCGCGGCGGGGCCCGCGGACCTGCTGGAGGTGGAGGGCAGGGAAGGACGCCGTTTCCTGGTGCCTTTTTCCGGGAGTTTCCTGGGAGAGGTAGACGTGGCCAGGCAGCGGATCACGGTCAGGGAGGACTTCGAGCTCCCGTGATCTTTCACATTCTGACGCTTTTCCCGGAGGTTTTTGAGGGCTACCGCCAGGCTTCGATCCTCGGCCGGGCCGCGGGGCAGGGCCTGGTCGAGTTGCGCCTCATCAACATCCGGGATCACGCGCACGACCGGCACCGGACCTGCGACGACTACACCTACGGGGGCGGCGCGGGAATGGTGTTGAAGCCTGCGCCGCTGGCCGAGGCGCTGCGCTCGATCCCCGCGGTGCGGGGGCGGGCTGAGGGCGGGGGCGCGCGGGTCGTCTACCTGACCCCGTCCGGCAGGCTGTGGAGCCAGGCGCTGGCCGAAGAGGCGGCGCGCGAGAGCCAGATCGTGCTGCTGTGCGGCCGTTATGAAGGCATCGATCAAAGGATCGTCGATGCCTTTGTGACCGACGAGATCTCGGTCGGCGACTACGTGCTCGCGGGCGGTGAAGTGGCCGCCATGGTTCTGGTGGACACGGTGGTACGGCTGGTGGAGGGAGTGATCAAGGCGCAATCCCTGGCGGAGGAGAGCTTCCGGCGGGGACTTCTGGAGTACCCCCAGTACACGCGCCCGGCGGAGTTCGAAGGACGCCGTGTGCCCGAGGTGCTGCTCGGGGGCGATCACGCCCGGATTGAGCGCTGGCGCCTGGAGCAGAGCGTGGCTCGGACGATGCGCTACCGGCCGGAGCTGCTCCGGGACACGGGATTGGCCCCGGAAGTGGCGGCCATCGTGGGCGAGATGCGACAGAGAGGAGAGGGAGTGGAACATGGACAAGATTAAAGCCATCGAAGCGGAGTACACTCGCACGGACCTGCCGGCCTTCGACTCGGGGGACACCCTGCGGGTGCACTACAAGATCATCGAGGGCAAGACCGAGCGTGTACAGGTGTTCGAGGGCCTGTGCATCGCCAGAAAGCGGTCGGGTGGGCGGAAGACCTTTACCGTGCGCAAGATCTCCTACGGAGTCGGCGTGGAGAGGATCTTCCCGCTGGCTTCCCCGCGCATCCAAAAGATCGAGGTCACGCGCCACGGCAAGGTGCGGCGGGCCAAGCTTTACTACATCCGCGACCGGGTGGGCAAGGCCGCCAAGGTCGAAGAGCTGATCCAGAAAAAAGAGAGCTGAAACAAGCCATGCTCGCCGGCCCGCAGCCCTTCAGCATCCGCCTGGACAGGCCCTCAGGGCTTTCCTTTCCGTTGGGCGCTCTGGTGAGCGTGAAGGTGCTGGGGCGCCTCGCCGGGGGCAGGTGGTCCGTGGGAATCCAGGGGCGGGTGCTGCCGGCCTTCGCCGAGGTGGAGCTGACGCCGGGCGCGCGCCTGCTGGCACGCGTCTCCAGGGCCGGCGGGCGGATCACCCTCCGCGTCCTGGGCCCGGCCGCGGAGCCCGCGGGCGAAACGCCGGTCTCTGCGCAGGGAGTGGACCGCGTGCTCGCGGCCTTCCTGGCAGCGGGTCTGAAGGTCCACCAGGATTCGCTTGAAAAGGTGAGGCGGCTGCTGGAGCGGCTGCGCCTCGCGCCGCAGCGTTTCGCCAGGCTGGCGGCGTTGCTGCTGGAGAAGGGCGTGGATCTCGATTCGCCGGGCGTTGCTGAGCTGCTCGACCTGCTGGACTACGCAGGAAGCCGGGGCCGGCATCCCCCGCGGCAGTGGCCGGAGACGCCGGAACGTTTGGCCGAGGCGCTGCGGCAGGATATGGAGAAGCCTTCAGACGGGGAGGCGTCCCCCCTGCCGCTGTTCAACCACCTGCAGTCAGGCGGGGAGCAATGGGTCGTCATCCCATACAGCTACGGGGAGCTCGCCGGCACGATCCGCCTGCGGAGGCCGCCGCAAGAGCGCCTGGCGGACCGCCTGGTCTTGAGCACCGGCGGGCCCTGGTCCTTCGTTCTGACCCGGCAAGCCCCGGGGTTCGCCCTGCACGCCTTCTGCGCTGAGGAGCCGCTCTCCTTCAGGGCTCGCAGGGAGTGGCGCCGGTTGGCACAGAAATTGCAAAACCTCGGCGTGGAAACTGACGATACTATACGTGGGGACCACGGGTTCGACGGTTTTTCCCTCCCCTGGGAGGCGGGCCCGTACCAGCGAGTCGACACGGAGGGCTGAAAGCTCGAGAGGCGATGGAAAAAGCCGTCGCGATCCATTACAACGAGGAACTGCCCGCCCCGATCATTCTGGCCAAGGGCAGGGGGGAGCTGGCCAGGAGCATCCGGCGGATCGCTGAGAAGCACGGGATCCGCCTGGCCGCCATGCCCGAGCTGGCCGACTCCCTGATCGAGCTGGAGGTCGGCAGCCTCATCCCGGAGGAGTTCTACCGGATCATCGCCGAGCTGCTAGTCTATGTCCGGAGCCTGAGAGGCAAATGAAAGCGATCAAGGTCTGGAGTCTGCGTCCCGGCATGCGTTTCGACCAGCCGGTATACATCGAAGGCGAAAACATCCTCGTGCCCGCCGAGATCCCGATCAAGGACAAGGACATCGAGCGGCTTACCCGGTGGCAGATCGAGGAGGTCTACACCGACGGGCGGGAGATCGGCGAGCCGGAGGCTGGCCGCAAGGGCGCCAGGGAGGGGGCGTGGTTCCCGCCCCGCGAGGAGAAGCTCCTGAAGTCCTACCGCGCCACCGTGGAGAAGGTGGAGGCGATTTTCCAGGACATCGTCGACGGCACCAGCGTGAGCCATGAGCCCATCGACGCGGTGGTGAACGAGACCGTGGAGCTCCTTCGCCAGCACCGGCAGGAGATGACCCAGCTCATCCTGCTCGGGGAGCTGCTGGAGCGAAAAGAGGCCCTGAGCGCGGTCAACTGCATGCTGCTGTCGGTGGTCATCGGCACCACCATGAAACTGACCAGCCATCGCCTGCTGCAGCTGGCCACGGCCGGGTTGCTGCACGACGTGGGCATGTTGAAGATCGAAAAGTCCATTCTGGCCAAGCAGGGCAAGCTGTCCGAGGCCGAGACTAACCAGATGCGCACCCACGCCGCCCTGGGCTACCGCATCATCTCCAAGGATTTAAAATATCCGGAGGATATCGCGCGCGCGGCACTGGAGCACCACGAGCGCTGGGACGGCAAGGGCTACCCACGCCGCCTCAAGGGCGAGGAGATCGGGGTCTTCTCCCGGATCGTGACCGTGGCCGACGCCTACGAGGCCATGGTGGGTGAAAGGCCCTATCGCAACTCCATGATCGGCTACACGGCAATGCGGGGAATCCTGAGCGACAATGGGAAGCACTTCGATCCCCAGGTGCTCAAGGCCTTTCTGGAGAGCATGGGCATTTTCCCGGTCGGCAGCATCGTGCAGCTGAACAACTCCAGCATCGGCCGGGTGAGCGAGAACCATCCCGACGCCCCGCTGCGGCCCAAGCTGGACCTGCTCATTGACGAGCTGGGCAACCGTCTGGAGGGGCAGGAGGCGGTCGACCTGCTTACGAAAAAAGCCCTGTTTATCGTAAAGGCGATCGACCCGAAGACCTTCGGCGAGGCCGCCCCCGGATGAACACCCGGGAGAAGGGCCTGGCCGGGGAGCGCAAGGCGGAGGCGTACCTGCTGGCCAAAGGCTACGAGGTGCTGGCCCGCAACTTCCGCACACGGCGGGGGGAGGTGGACCTGATCGTGCGCAACCAGGGGCGCATCGCCTTCGTGGAGGTGAAAAGCTGGGACGCCCTGTCCCGGGACAGCCTGGAGCAGGCGATCGGGCCGGGCAAGCGCCGGCGGATCGTCGAGGTCGCCCGCCGCTTCCTGTACGCTCACCCCCAGCCGGGCGGGCACCGACCATCCTTCGACGTCATTCTCCTGCGTGGGGAAGAGGTCCTGCACCTGCAGGACGCCTTCGACGGGGTGGCCTGATGGTCAGGATCGCCAAGAAGACCGACCCCCGGCGCCTCGAGGAGCTGAAGAAGAAGATCCACGACGAGAGGTACCTGGCGATGGCCATCAGCAAGATCGCCCAGGACCTCACCTTGAACATCCATCGGGAGGAGTAGGCATGGCCGGCGGAGGGACGCATCGACGCGGGGGCTACTACCATCATCGCCGCCGCCCCGAGAATAGGCCGGAGGCGCCGCAGGCTCTTTGCCCGGTCTGCCAGAAGCCGGTGCGGGAGTTGAGCTCGGCCATCGCCCACCGGGAAACCGGCGGCCCCGCGCATTTCGACTGCGTACTCAACGTGCTGCGCGACGAGCACCAACCCGCAGACAATGAAAAGATCTGCTACCTCGGCAACGGCAGCTTCGGCGTGGTGCAGTTCCGGGGCCCCATAGGCTTTTTCGTGCGCAAGCGCATCCAGTACGAGAAGACCGACGCAGCGCCGGAATGGCGCCGGATCATCCCCCGCGGCGCGCGCTGAACCCCCGTCCTGCGGCCGCTGGCCAAGCGACCCGGTTGTGCTGTTATGGGGCGGCCTATTGGTACTTCTTCAGCTCCTCCAGCGTGGAGAGCGCCTTCTGCTTGACGGTCCTGATGTACGGCCCCTGGGCGATGCGCACCAGGGCGCGATAGGCCTCAGGCTCCTTGATGCCCCCGTTGCGCTTGGCGATCTTCTCCATGGCGAGGCAGATGGCGTAGCCCAGATTGTTGTCCGGGCTGGAGGGATCCTCCTGCTCCAGGGTGAAGAGGATGGCCTTGACCGTTTCGTTGGTCCGGTTCAGGCCCACCACCCCCAGGGCGTAGGCCGCCTCCGCCTTGACCATGGGCTCGTCGTCGATGATCAACACCGAGATCAGGGCGTCCTTGGCCCCTTCACCTCCCAGGCGGCCCAGCAGGTTGGCCGAGCGCCGGCGCACCTCCGGGAAGTAGTTGACCACGCGCGCGTTCTCGCGCACGCGGCGGCCCGTGCCCTCCATGGCCAGGTACTCCAGTACGAACTGCACTTTATCCGGGTCTTTAACCTCCCCGTCCTCGATCATCTGCTCCATCTCGTCGAGCACGGACATCTTCAGCTCGGGGTTGCCGGAAAAGGCCTTCTCGCTCAGGATCTGGAACTCGATGTCCCGCAGGTACAGCTCTTCGACGGTCAGCTCTTTTTTCGTGCCCTGGGCCCCGGCCACCGCGGCGGCCGCCAGCAAGAACGCGAGTGCTACAGCCCGGATCGTTGACTTCATCTTACCACACTCCTATTTTCCACTGGCCTTCGTCACGGGCGAGCAGGTACAGGATGACACGGGTGCCCCGCAGCACCGCGACGGCCTTTACATGATTCTCGTCAATAAACTCGATTTCGTCCAGCGTGGCCTGGGTGCGGCTGGGCATGACGACATGAATGAAATAATCGCGCAGGTCCTCCAGGTGGATGTTGGCCTGCTGGAGCAGGGGCTTTTCCGATTGGTCCCGCAGGAATGCCGGGTCGCTGGTGGTGCGGATATATTCCTCGGAAAGGTAGGTGAGCCAGTTCTCGTAGTCCGCGTTGCGGATGATCTGGTTCAGGTTCCGGATGAACTGCTCGATTTCTTCGAAGGTCCGGGTGTAGACCTCCTCGGTGACCACGAACTCGGCCTCCGGGGCAAGGACCTCCCCGGCCTCTTCGGGCAGCGGCTCAGGCAGGCCTTGGCCCGCGGGCGGCGGGCTGACGCAGGAGGCGCACAGGAACCACACAGCCAGGATCGCGAGGACCTTCATCTTTTCTATCATTGTATCGCCGCTGCGGGCCTTTGTCAAAACGCATTTATTCAGGTAGACTTGGCTTCATGATCGTGATCTATCCCGGGTCCTTCGACCCGCCGACCAACGGGCACCTGGACATCATGAAGCGGGCCGTCGGCATCTTCGACCAGATAGAGGTCGTGATCGCGGACAACCCGCGCAAGAGCTACTTCTTCACCGCCCCGGAGCGCTTGTCCATGATCACCGAGATGGTCTGCGAATGGCCGAACGTGAACGTGACCATCTGGCACGGCCTGGTCGTGAAGTACGCCGAAAAGATCGAGGCCCGCCTTATCCTGCGTGGGGTGCGGGCGCTGGCGGACTTCGACTACGAGTTCGAGCTGTCCATGATGAACCGCGCCCTGTACCCGAAGATCGAGACGATTTTCATGCCGACTGACCAGAAATACTTCGTCCTGCGTTCCTCCGCGATCAAGGAGGTGGCGCTGTTCGGAGGCGACATCTCCGAAATGGTCCCCCCGGTGGTGGCCAAAGCCTTGCGGGAGCGGATTGCGGCGCGCCAGCCCTAGCTGCGGCGAGCCGGGTTGACAGAAGAATTGCAAATAGGGTATTTTTCACCTACTTTTCGACGGCAGGTAAAAACAGGATGGGAGTACCGAAACATCGAGTATCCAAGACGCGCGGCAGGAAGCGTAAGGCCTTCACCATGCGCCTGGAGGCTCCGACGATGGTAGAATGCAGCAACTGCGGCAACCGCGTGCTGCTCCATAGAGTCTGCCCCAAGTGCGGATTCTACCGGGGCAAGCAGGTCCTCAAGCCGGAGGAGCTGGCCTAAGACTTAAGCTTTCGACAAGCAGGAGGGAAAAAATGGACGATCTTTTCGAGAAAATGAAGAAGTTGATTTCCGACCGGCTGGAGATCGAGGAGTCCAAGATCACGCTGGATTCTTCGTTCCGGCAGGACCTCGGCGCGGACAGCCTCGACACCTACGAGCTGGTGTACGCGATCGAGGAGGAAATGGGGATCACCATCCCCGACGAGAAAGCCAACGAGTTCACCACGGTCCGGGACGCCCTGGACTTTATCAAGATCGAGCTGGCCAAGAAATAAGTTGAGGTCCAGGCAGGCTTTCTTCTGAAAACCCTTCCTTTCAAGGCTCCCGCCGTCAGTGTCGAGCGACGCAAGGAGCTGGCGCTTTTCCAGAAACAGGCGAAAATAAGGTTCAAGAGCCTCGAGCTCTTGAACCTTGCTTTTTCCCACCGTTCCTTCGCCAATGAGCAGGGCGGGGCGGTGGACAACAACGAGAAGCTGGAGTTCTTCGGCGACTCGGTGATTGGGCTGGTGGTGAGCGAGTACCTGCTCGGGGTCCTGCGGGACCGCACCGAGGGGGAGATGGCCAAGGTCAAATCCTTCGTGGTGAGCGAGGACAGCCTGGAAGGGATCGCCCGGGCCCTGCGCCTGGACAACTTCATCCTGATCGGCCGGGGCGAGGAGTACTCCGGCGGGCGCAGCAAGAAAACCCTGCTGGCCGACGCCCTGGAGGCCATCATCGGGGCCTACTACCTGGACTCCGGCTTCAAGGCGGTGCACGATTTCGTCAAGCGGCTATTGGCCCCCGAGATCCACAAGGTCCTGGAGGACCGGCACCGCAAGGACTACAAGACCCTTTTACAAGAGTACGCCCAAAAGCGCTTCCGCACCTACCCGCGCTACCGCGTTGTGCAGCGCAAGGGGCCGGATCACAATCGCATTTTTTCGATCGAGGTTTCCGTGGACAACCGCAGCTTCGGCCCCGGGGAGGGCAAGAACAAGAAGGAGGCGGAGCAGGCGGCGGCGAGCATCGCCTACGACGCCCTGGTCAACCGCAAGCCCCCCACCCGGGCTGGGGAAGCTCAGGGTCCTGCGGGCCCGGTGCGCCGGCGCTCACGGCCTCAGCGCAGGCGCTCCTCGTAGATCCTGCCGGCGATCGCCAGCAGGCTTTCCTTTCTGTTCAGCTGCGGATCCTCCAGCACGCTCTCCAGCAGCTCGCCGAGAAGCACGCCGATGTGCGGGCCGGGCGGGAGCCGCAGGGCGCTCATTACGTCGCGGCCGTCCACCGCCAGGTCCTTGAGGCTGAGCGCGCCGGCGGCTGCCAGGACCTGTTCCAACCTCCTGCTGAAAGCGGCCAGCGCGGCGGAGGGGGAGGAGTCCCCGCAGGCGCCCACCTGGTCGGCTCGTCGCAGGGCCAGCAGATCGGGAATGTGCTCCTCGCCGACCCTGGCGATGAAGCGGCGGACCGCCGCGTCGCTCCACTGCCCGGTGTAGTTGAACATGTGGTGCAGGACTAAGTGCCGCGTTTTATGAATGAGCTGGTTAGAGAAGCGCAGGCGCGTGAGCAGCCCGACGGCCAGCTCCGCGGAGAGCTTTTCGTGCCCGTGAAAACTCAGGGTTCCGTCCTCCTCACGCCGCAAGGCGCCTGGCTTGCCGATGTCGTGCAGCAGCGCCGCCAGGCGCACCGGTAGTCTGCCGGCGGGTGCGGCGTCGCAGGAGCGCAGGGAGTGCTCCAGCACGTCGAAGCAGTGCA
>CAZMWZ010000015.1:0-11074 GCA_964570045.1 uncultured Spirochaetaceae bacterium | reverse complement strand
GCGGGTGCGGCGTCGCAGGAGCGCAGGGAGTGCTCCAGCACGTCGAAGCAGTGCATGGCCGGAGTACCGGGCTGCCGCGCCCTCTGATGGACCCCCGCCCCGGCCTGCAGCTCTGGCAGCAGCAGGGTGAGCAGGCTCGAGCCGTGCATCAGGCGGAAACCCGCCGAGGGTTCCGGTGCCTCCAGCAGGCGGATGAGCTCGTCGCGGATCCGTTCGGCGGACACCTTGCGCACGGTCTCCAGGGTCTGGGGGATGGCGGCCAGGGTCGCCGGTTCCACCGTGAAGCCGAGCTGGGCGGCGAAGCGGCAGGCTCGCAGCGGTCGTAGGCCGTCCTCGCGGAAACGCGCCAGCGGGTCGCCGATGGCCCGGATGATCCGGCGGTGCAGGTCCCCGCGCCCGTCGTGAGGGTCCAGCAGGGTGCGGCCGATCAGGTCGAAGGCGATCGCGTTGATCGTGAAGTCCCGCCGCTTCAGGTCCTCCTCAATGGAAGGGGTGAACTCCACGGATCCGGGCCGGCGGCCGTCCAGGTATTCCCGGTCAATGCGGAAGGTGGTCACCTCGAAGCGGACGTCCTGGAACAGGACCGTGACCGTGCCGTGCTTGATGCCGGTGGGGATGACCCGGGGGAACATGCGGTGGACCTGCTCGGGCAGGGCATCGGTGGCGATGTCGAAGTCCACCGAGCGGTGACCCAGCAGCAGGTCGCGGATCGCGCCGCCCACCAGGTAGCACAGGCGGCCGTGCTGCGTGAAGGCCCTGGCAAACTCGGTGACGACGCGGGGGACGGCGAGCATCGCGACATGCTCGCCCGAAGCCCGCCGCGATGTCAATTCCCTGAAAAAAAACCCCCGGCGCCGCTAGGACGCCGGGGGCGCGTGGACCGCTTGCAGCGCCGGAACTATTTCAGCAGCGCCAGGACGGTCTGAGGCTTGGTATTGGCCTGGGCCAACATGGCGGTCGAGGACTGGATCAGGATCTGGTTCTTGACGAACTCGACCATCTGTTCGGCCATGTCCACATCGCGGATGCGGCTTTCGGAGGCCTGCAGGTTCTCTGCGCCGACGGCCAGCCCCTTCATGGCGTACTCCAGGCGGTTCTGGTAGGCGCCTAGGTCCGCCCGCTGCTTGTTGACCATTTTCAGCGCCTCGTCCAGCAGCCCGATGGCCATGTTGGCCCGGTCGGGCGAGGACAGAGAGATGAAGGTGGCGGTGTGCGGCGGGCCGTTGGGGTTCTGCAGCCCCAGCCCCTGCGCCGTCATCGTGCCGATGAACAGCCGCTCGCGCTGGTCCATGTTTGCCCCGATGTGCAGCCACATGCTGGCGGTCACCACGTTCTCGCCCGTGAAGCTTGCGAAGCGGCCGGTCAGCAGGTTCATGCCGTTGAACTGGGCGTGGGAGGCAATGCGGTTCACCTCGTCGACCAGGGCGGAGACCTCCACCTGGATCTGCATCCGGTCCTCGTCGGAGTAGATTCCGTTGGACGCCTGCACTGCCAGCTCCCGCAGGCGCTGGATCATATCCTGCGTCTCCTGCAGGTAGCCCTCGGTGGTCTGGATGAAGGAGATGCCGTCCATCGCGTTCTTTTCCGCGCGCCGTAAACCGCGGATCTGGCTGCGCATCTTCTCCGAGACCGCCAGGCCGGAGGCGTCGTCCCCGGCGCGGTTGATCCGCATTCCCGAGGAGAGCTTCTCCATGTCCTTGTCGATTGCCCAGCTGTTGAACTTCTGCTGCCGGTGGGCAAAGATGGCACTCATGTTGTGGTTGATAATCATCTAATCCTCCTTGACTAGAACTTTTTTCCGGACGTCCCTGTCCGGAAGTGCCTATTTTATTCGTCGGCAGATTCCGAAATTTTTGAAGCAGTATATTTTTTATTGAAAATCCTCGCGCCTTGCTGTAGAGTTGCCAGATTATGGCTGGCGGCTCGGAGGGACTGCTGCTTCTGGGCGGGGAGGGCCCGCAGCGGCGGCAGCTCGCGGCGGTCCTCCGCAGCGCCAGTCTGGTGATCGCCGCCGACTCGGGCTTCGACCTGGCCGTGCGGCTGGGTATCCTGCCTGATCTCTTGGTGGGCGACCTGGACTCGGTGGCCCCCGGCCCCGAGCTTGAGGCCTTCCCGCCGGAGCGCATCCGGCGCTTTCCACGGGAGAAGGACGAGACCGACGCGGAGCTGGGCCTGCGAATGTTCGGCGAGCGGGGCTTCCACAGGGTCGTGCTGGCCGGCGGGGGAGGCGGGCGCCTCGACCACCTGCTGGCCATCGTCGGGCTGTTCGAGCGCAACCCCCCGCCCGCGGCCTGGTACACGGCGCGCGAGCGCATCCAGCGGATCGATGGGGAGCTCGTCCTGGCCGGCTGCCGGGGCCTGAGGGTCTCCTTTTTCCCCCTGGGGGCGGAGGCCGAGGGGTTTTCCTCCGAAGGGCTGAAGTGGCCGCTGGACGGCCTGCTGTGGCCGCGGGGGTACGGCGGGGTGAGCAACCTGGTCACGGCGGACCCTGCCCGGGTGCGGGTGGCGCGCGGGAGCCTGTTGCTGGTCCGGGAACTGGAATAGATGGTCGAGAAGACGAAGCTGGAAGAGATGTCCTCCGAGCTGCCCGAGCGCGAGCGCCGGGCGCTGCTGGCCAGGATCACCCGCAGCCAGGACAGGGAGGAGGCCGACGCAGTCCAGCGGGTCGAGCTGAAACAGGAGGAGCGGGAGCGACTCATCGCACAGGAGATGGAACAGGCCTCGCTGTGGACGCGCTTCGTGCTCTGGCTGCGCAGCCTCCTCACCGGCAGGAGCCGCAAGGACCTGTTCCTCTCCAACCGGATCGCCTTAATCAAACACTCTATCAAGGCGGCCGCCCCGGGCATTTCCGGTTTCGAGACCCGCAATCTCACGCCCCGCTTCACCCGTCAGCTCTACGACCTGTACGCCGCCGCCTTTGCGCTGCGCGACCTGTTCCAGACCTTCGGGCGCGACGAAAAGTTCCGGGAGGAAGCCCTGGCTGCCTTGTTCGAGAAAAAGTACCCGGAGGCCAAGAAGGATCTGGAGGACCTCGTGCCGCTTGCCGAGATGGAGACCGCCTATACCGGCAGCGGCAGCGAGGAGGAGATCCGTAAAATCGTCCTGCGGCGTTTCAACGACTACATCAAGAAGATCCCCGACAAGCTGTTCCAGCAGATCGAGGAGGGACTCAAGCCCCTGATCTTCTTCCGCGGCGTGGTGCTGTTCCCATATTCACTGGTGTTCCGCCATTTCAACTACTTTCCCGGCGAGCGGTTGGACGACAAGTACCCGTACTTCGACCACGGCTCGGCGATGCTCGTGCTGGACCTGCTGGAACGCCTGTTCGCGGCCTTGGGCCTGGTGACCCGGCTGGGGGTGGACTGGTTCTGTCACCAGGAGCTGCTGCAATACTACTGCCTGTACCGGCGCAGAAGCCCCGAGGGGGAGCCCGCGGCTCCCGCACAGGCGCAGGAGCCGGCGGCCGCGGAGCAGGAGGCGGAGGCCGAGGAGCTGGCCAGGGCGCTGACGGAGGCCGCGGCGGCAGCGGTCCAGTTCGACCGGCGGGTGCCCGTGCTGGACCTGCTGCGCTACTTCCGCCGCGACCCCTATCTGCGTCTGTCCTTCACCGTTCCCCGCCTGCAGCTGCGGCCGGTCTACACCAGCCTTCTGCGCGAACGTTTCCTCGGGCAGCTGACCGAGAAGCTGGCCGCCGTGAAGAAGAACGTGATCGAGCGTCGCCTACGCGAGATCTTCCGCGCCGAGCAGCTCCTGGACCTGTTCTATTACAACGACCGGCCCAGCTTCGACTTCCGGAAGCTGGGTCTGCCGCATTTCAGCCATGCCCGCAGCCTGATGGTCCTCTACAACTTCCTGTCCAAGCTGTACAAGGGCTACGTCCAGGAAGCCCTCCAGGCAGCCAACTCCTACGTGTTCGCCGGCAACCGCATTGTTCAGGCCAGGCTCATGCAGAGCGCCGGCGGGTTGGAGGAGCTGGAGGCCAAGATCGTGCTCCTGGACCGTTCGCTTTCGCCGGAGGAGGAGGACGGGAAGACCCTCGCCGGTTTCCGCACCCGCATCACCACCGACCTCAGCCAGCAGAAGCTGTACCGCAGCTTCATCGGCCAGAAGGACAAGGAGGCCCGCGACCTGCTGGAGCAGGGCACCGACCATCTGCAGAGCATCAAGCGCCACTTCGACGAGACCGTGGCCAGCCCGGTGGAGAGCGTCAAGGCGATTCTGAAGACGCTGCACTTCTCCCGCGGGCGCAACCAGACCCTCTCGGCGCTGCTGAAGAGCACCGCGGACCAGATCGGCGACTTCCTGGAACTGCTCCGTCAGCTCTCGGCGCTGGAAAAAGGCGCCTGAGCGATCCGCTCTCGCAGGCGTCGCACCGTCTCCAGGGGATCCTCCACTAGCACCCGTTTGCCGGCCAACAGGTCGGCGATGCCCAGCTCGTTGGGGAAGCGAGGGATGATGTGCAGGTGCAGGTGGTCGATGGACGCCCCCGCCGCCTGGCCCATGTTGTAGCCCAGGTTATACCCGCCGGCATGGTTGAGGCTGTCCAGCAGGTCCAGCAGGTAGCGGGTAAGCCGGCTGAGGTGGCGCTCCTCCTGCGCAGAGAGCTCGCGCAGGTCGGCCAGGTGGCGCGCCGGAAACACCAGCAAGTGCCCGGGGTTATACGGGTAGAGGTTCACGGCAGCGATGAACAGGGGGTCGCGATGCACCGAAAGGTCCACGACCGCCGCGTCCCTGTCCCGGATCAGGCAGAGGATACAACCCGAGGGGCGGGCCCCTTTCACGTAGGCGAGCTTCTGGAAGCTGAAGAAATAATCGCCGGACACGGGCTACTCGCCGCACACGGGCTTCGCGCCCTTCACGGCGTTCTGGGCTCCAGGCCGGACAACACCCGGTCCAGGTCGAAGCCGGGCACGGTGGCCAGCTCCCTGCCGCTGAGGTTCTGCACGTACATGGCCTTCAACAGTATCGGGTACTTGTCCAGCAGCTCGCCGTAGGCGGCCAGGGACTCCAGGGAAGCCGCCTGACGCTCCCGGGCCAGCGCATCCCGGGCCCGCTCCCCCGTCAGCGCGGCCTCGGCCGCGTCGCGCGCCCGGTCGCGTCTGGAAACCAAGCTGCGGTAGGAGTCCCGCGCCAGCTCGTACAGCCCGTCGTCGGGCAGGCGCGTGTCCCGCAGCTCCACCCGCAGGAGCGCTAGGTGCGGGTGCCGCGCCGCCAGCTCGCCGCGGAAAGCGGGCTCCGCCCCGGCGAGGGCTGCGGGGGCGAGCCCCCCTTTGGCGGCCAGCTCCGCCAGGGAGGAACCCAGGGCGTCGGCCGTGGCGCGGTAATACTCGGGAAGGTTCTCGGGGTAAAGCCGCTCGCGCTCCAGCAGCCCGGGGAGGCTCTCCGGCCGAATCGCGAACTCCAGGTCTGCGACGGCCCGGATCGAGAAGTCGGGCTTGTCCGGAAGGACGCCGGAATACAGCTCCGCGGAGGGCAGCAGCTGCCGGACCTCCACCCGGGTGCGGTAGGGCACGAGGGAATAGCGGTAGAGGGTGAAATTGGTCGGAATCAGGCGCTCCCAGCGCCAGGAGAACGTCCCCGGCAGGGTAACCCGCCGGTCGAACCCGCCGGTCTTGGTGAAGATCACGGCGCAGGCATCCCCCGGGAGGCGGATCTGGACCCAGCCGAAATAGAAGACCACGCCCCCCAGCACTGCAAGCACGATCAGGGTCACCAGGGCTTTCTTCATCGACACTCCCCGTGACCATATTACGGAAAACCGGCCAAATTGCAAGGGAGCGTGCAACCCGGCTATACTGTGGCGGGAGAAGCTGTGGCTCGACGAGGGGAACGGGTTTTTTTTCTCGACTCGCTGTACTGGCTGTCCGGGCGGGCTGCCGTGTTCAGCTTCGTGCTGTCCGTGCTGGTGTTCGCACTGTACCTGTTGGGCAATTTCCAGGAGTTCCTGGACACGACGCAGGTGCTGCTGCTTACCCTGCTGCGCCTGGCCCTGCTGGCCGAGATCCTGCTGGCACTGCTGTACGTTCTGGTCGCCTTCGCCCTGGGCAGGCTCCGGTTCGGAAGAGTCGTGTTGAGCCTCCTGTCCGCCGTGTTCTGCGCAGCGCTGCTCCTCGGCACCGGTTTCCTGTCCGCCTGGTTCCAGCTATAGAATTGACAGCGTTTTCCGGCGGTTGCTATACTCGAACCCGCCATGCAACCCTTCAACCTGGAGATGCCCCCGGCGATCGTATTCGGGGCGGGGACCCACGCCCGGGTCCCGCAGCTCGTCAAGCGTCACGGGCGGCGCGTCCTGTTGTGCACGGGCTCCGGCTGGTTCGCCCGTTCGTCCTGGAAGCAGCGGCTGCTGGACCTGCTGGAGGGCTTCCAGGTGAGCTCCCTGACCATTCCGCCGGGGGAGCCGGAGAGCGCCGCCCTCGATGACCTGCGGGCCCGGGCCCGCGACCTCGCGCCCGACGTCATCCTGGCCGTGGGCGGGGGGTCGGTGCTGGACAGCGCAAAAACCCTATCCGCCCTCCTGCCGCTGGAAGGCAGGGTGGAAGCGTACCTGGAAGGAGTGGGGGAGGGGCGGATCGTCCCCGGCCCGGGGGTCCCCTGGGTCGCGCTCCCGACCACGGCGGGCACCGGGGCGGAGGCCACCAAGAACGCGGTGGTCCGTGCCGGCGGACTGGGGTACAAGCGCAGCCTGCGCTCGCCCTTCCTGCTGGCTTCCTGCGTCGTGGTGGACCCCGAGTTGAGCCGGGACTGCCCGCTCCCGCTGACGGGAATCACGGGAATGGACGCGCTCACGCAGCTCCTGGAGTCCTTCGTTTCGCGCAAGGCCACGCCCATGACCAGGGCCCTGGCGCGGGAGGCCTTCCCGGTCATGCTGGGCGCGCTGAAAAAGCTCCCCGGCCGGCCCGACGACCTGGAAGCCCGGGGCGAGGCGGCATACGGTGCGCTGGTAAGCGGGATCACGCTGGCCAATGCCGGCCTGGGAGCCGCGCACGGCTTCGCCGCGGGACTGGGCGGGATGTACGAGGTGCCGCACGGCCTGATCTGCGCGCTGCTCCTCCGGCCGGTGCTCCGCTTCAATGCTCCAGTCATCCGCGCGGATTGCGAGCGGCTGCGGCGCGCCGCGGCGGAGGGGCCGGGGAACGGCGCCGACGCCGTCGAGTGGCTCATGGGTGAGATCGACGACCTGTTCCTCCTTTACAATCTGCCGCAGAACCTGAAGAGCTTCGGCATCCGGCAGTCGGACATTCCCGAGATCGCCCGCCGCTCCTCCGGATCCAGCATGTCGGGCAATCCCCGGGAGGTGCCGCAGGAGGAACGCGAGCGGATGCTGGCGGGGCTGCTGTGAGCGTGCGCGCGGTGCGCGGCGCCATCCGGGTAGCGGAGAACAGCGCGGCGGCCATCCGCGCCGCCTCGGTGAAGCTCACCTCGCAGCTGCTGGCCCGCAACCGGATCGCCCCCGAGCGCATCGTCAGCCTGATCTTCTCCCTGACCCGAGACCTGAACCGCGCCAGCCCCGCCGAGGCGGCCCGCTCCCTGGGCCTGGCGCAGGCGCCCCTGTTCTGCCTGCAGGAGGCTGAGGTCGAGGGCTCCATGACCGGGGTCATCCGGGTGCTCCTGACCTATGAAAGTGAGGAGCGTGCGGTCCCGGTCCCCGTCTACCTGGACGGCGCGGAAGCCCTGCGGCCGGACCTTTTTCCCGGGCGGCCGGCCTGAGCATGGGTCCGGGCGCCGGAAGCTCGGGCCTGCCGCGCGGGATCTGGCACGTGACCCGCGAGTTCGCCGGCGTGGCGGAGGCCGGGGGTCTCAAGGATGCAGTCGCGGGGCTGGCCGCCGCTCAGGCGCGGGCGGGGATCCGGGTTGCGGCGGTAATGCCGCGCTACGGCTTCCTCAGCGGCTTGAAGGCTGAGCGGCTGCCGCTCGACCTGAAGCTGTTGCTGCCCTCGGGAAACGAAGCCTCCCCGCTCGCCCCGGAAACCGTGGAAGTGTACCGGCTTCTGCGGGACGGCGTGGAGCTGTTCCTGCTGGACTCGGCGCGCACGCGCGCCAAGCGCGACGTGTACACCTATACGGCGGCCGACGAGCTGGAGAACCCGTACCGGAAAAAAGGCACCGGGCACTGGGACGCCCACCACCTCAACCTGACGCTGCAGCGGGGGACGCTGGAGTTGGCGCGTCGCGCGCGGCGGCTCGGCTGGCCCGCCCCGCCGGCGATCCTGCATTGCCACGACGGGCACGCCGCCTTCCTGCCGGCGATCCTGCGCCTCGATCCGGCCTACCGGCACAGCCTGCGGCGGACCCGGGCGCTGCTGACGCTCCACAACGCGGGCGGAGGCTACCACCAGGAGATCTACGGCCTGGAGTTCGCCCGCCAGCTCACCGGGCTGCCGCTGGAGGTGCTGGAGCTGGGCAGGCCCGCGGAGGCCGCGGCGGGGCAGGCCGCCGACTCGGTGGACCCTCTGCTGCTTGGGCCGCGGTACGCGCCGGTGAACACGGTTTCCGAGCAGTATGCGGCGGAGATCGCCTCCGGCGCCCTGGACCGGCTTACCGGGGGGCTGGGGAAGGCCTACCGCGAAGCGGGCATCCGCCTGCGCGGGATCACCAACGGCATCGACCCGGGCCCCTACGACCCCCGCTTGCCAGCGCAGACGGGTCTGCCCTGCGCCTTCGACCCATCCAGAGGGGATTGGGAGGGCAAGAGGCTTTGCCGGCGGCGGTTGGTGGCGGAGCTGGCCGGCGCGGCCCTCGCCGGGGGGACCAAGCCGGGGTATCTGCGCCGGGCCAGCCGCGGCCAGCCCCGGCAGTTCGCCCTCGGCAGCCCCCTGGCGGGCCTCGTTTGTTACGGGGAGCTGGCGGATTCACCCGGGAGTCCCCTGTTCACCTTCGTCGGCCGCCTGGCCGCCCAGAAGGGGGTCGACATCCTGGCCGGTGCGGTCGCCCGGATGCTCAGCCGCAAGGCCGACCTGCGCTTCCTGGTCCTGGGGCAGGGGGAGCGCGTCCTGGAGGAGCGGCTCAGCCAGATCGCCGGGGGGCCGGCGGGGGCGGGCCGGTTCTGCCTGCTGGTGGGCTTCAACGGCCTGGCCGCCAGGTACTGCTACGCTGCGGGGGACTTCTTCCTGGTGCCTTCCCTGTACGAGCCCTGCGGGCTGACCGACCTGTATGCCCAGATGCTGGGCAGCCTGCCCGTGGTGCACCATGTGGGCGGGCTGGTGAAGGTCCGGCACGGCGAGACCGGGTACAGCTACGAGGAACACTCCGTTGAGGCTCTGTGCCGCGCGATCGAGCAGGCGACCGGCGACCACCGCCTGCGGCCGGAGCGCCAGGAGGCCATGCGGTGCCTGGCTTTCCAGGAGGTTCTGCAGCGCTTCACCTGGGACCGCGTCCTGGCCGGCGGGTACCTGCCCCTGTACCGGGAGGTCGAGGGGCTGGCATGAAGCCCCGCATCGTGCTGAAAACCGCCGCGGAGGTGGCGGGCATCCGGGCAAGCTGCCGCCTGGCCGTCCGGGTCCTGGGCGCCGTACGCGAGTCCATCGCGCCGGGGGTGAGCACCCGCGAGTTGGACCGCCTGGCCGCGGAGGCTATCCGGGCGGCCGGGGCCGAGCCGGCGCTGGACCCGCGTTTCCCCGGAAGCATCTGCCTTTCGGTCAACGAGGTGGCGGCGCATGGGGCGCCCTCCGACTATCGGCTGAAGCCCGGGGACACGGTCACAGTGGATGTGGCCGTCCGCCTGGGGGGCTGGTGCGGGGACGCGGCGGCGAGCTTCGCGGCGGGGGAGGCCGACCGGAGCACCCAGGGGCTGCTGGCCGCCGCCAGCGAGGCCCTGCGGGCGGGGTTGGGAGCGGTGCGCGCAGGCGCTCACCTCGGCGACGTCGGGGCTGCCGTGGAACGGGTGGCCGCCGCCCGCAGGTGTGCCGTCCTAGCGGAGCTGGTGGGGCACGGCATCGGCGTCGAGCTACACGAAGACCCCGAAGTGCCTCCCACAGGCCGGCCCGGGGAGGGCCAGCGCATCGTGCCCGGCATGGTGCTCACCCTCGAGCCGGCTCTCAGCCTGGGCGCCGGTCGCCTGGTTGCCGGCCCTGACGGCTGGTCCCTGCTCACGGCCGACGGCGCCCGCGCGGCCCAGTTTGAGCACACGGTCGCCGTGTTCCGGGACCGCACGGAGGTCCTCACGGACTGCGGCTTGTATTGACTTCGGATGGGTCCTCCGCTACGCTTGAGCGAGTTCGCAGGCCACCTTAGCTCAGTTGGAAGAGCACGTGACTTGTAATCTCGGGGTCCCCGGTTCGATTCCGGGAGGTGGCTGGAAATCTGCTTGACAATAGCGATCGGCGAGCAGTACCTTCTGTCAAACAAATATCAATCAGGAGGGACAAATGAGGAAATTGGCGATCGTTATCGTATTGGGAGTGCTGCTTCTGGCCATTCCCGCATCCGTCTTCGCCCAGAAAGTAGACTGGGACGGGCAGGTGCATAAGAAGGATCTGGCGGTGTTCGTCGGGGCCGGTTTCTCGGGCTACGGCTTCACGATCGTGCCGGGAGTGGAATACGCCTTTGCCGATTTCAAAATCGGCGACGTTTTCCCGTTGGCTATCGGGGGGGTGCTCAAGGGCAGCCTCAACTTCTACTCCTCGTACTGGACGGCGTACGGCATCGGCGCCTTGGTTTCGGCTCACACGGGTTTCAAGGGATTGGACATTCCGGAATTCCTGCAGAAATTCGACGTGTACATCAGCGCGGGTTTGGCATTTTCGTTCTTCAGCTACAGCGGCACCCTCGCGGGATGGGACGCTCAAGACACCTATTTCGGGTTCGCCACGTCGAACGGCGCGGCCTACTATTTTAATGACAAGTGGGCCGCATACCTGGAAGGCAACTACTGGGCATACAGCGGCAGCGCTACGCTGGGCGTGCGGTACACGTTCTAATTCCGGCACGCAACCAAACAGCTAGATAGACTTCCCGGCCGGGGCTTCGGCTTCCCGGCCGGGAAGCATTAATTGACAAAGCAAAAGGCATCTGCTACGTTTCCACTCACGGGGAGATTCCCGAGCGGTCAAAGGGGGCAGACTGTAAATCTGTTGGC
>CAZMWZ010000014.1:13937-28079 GCA_964570045.1 uncultured Spirochaetaceae bacterium | reverse complement strand
CGTTTCGCGTATAACTACCCTGGCAGGGCGGGCTGCTTCATCGAAATAATCATTGGAGGTTTTATGGCAGTGAAGGTTGCGATCAACGGTTTCGGCCGCATCGGCCGCCTGGTGTTCCAGGCGATGGTCGATCAGGGCCTGCTGGGCAAGGTCTTCGACGTCGTGGGCGTGGTGGACGTTTCCACCGACGCCTCCTACTTCGGCTACCAGCTGAAGTACGACTCGATCCACGGCCGCATGAAGGCGGACATCGGCTCCGAGAAGAGCAAGCCGGGGCTGGAGGAGGACGACGTCCTGGTGGTGAACGGACACAAGGTGCGCTGCATCGGCGCCAAGAAGAGCCTGGAAGAGCTGCCCTGGAAAGAGCTGGGCGTCCAGTACGTGATCGAGTCCACCGGGCTTTTCAACGACAAGGAGAAGGCCGCCGGTCACCTTAAGGCGGGGGCTAAAAAAGTGATCATCACCGCGCCGGCCAAGGGCGGGGCCAAGACCCTGCTGATCGGCGTGAACCACACCGAGTACGACCCCAAGAGCATGGACATCGTGTCCAACGCCAGCTGCACCACCAACTGCCTGGCCCCGGTCGTGTACGTGCTTTTAAAGGAAGGCATCGGCGTGGAAACCGGCCTGATGACCACCATCCACTCCTACACCGCCACCCAGAAGGTGGTGGACGGCCCCTCCAAGAAGGACTGGCGGGGCGGCCGGGCTGCGGCGATAAACATCATCCCCTCCACCACCGGCGCGGCCAAGGCGGTGGGCGAGGTCCTTCCCCAGATCAAGGGCAAGATGACCGGCATGTCCTTCCGGGTGCCCACCCCGGACGTCTCTGTGGTCGACCTGACCTTCCGCGCGGCGAAGGACACTTCGATCGAGGAGATCGACAAGCTGCTGAAGAAGGCCTCCGAGACATATTTAAAGAATATTCTGGGCTACTCGGACGAGGAGGTGGTCTCCACCGACTTCATCCACGACAACCGCTCCTCGATCTACGACTCCCTGGCCACCCTACAGAACAACCTGCCCGGGGAGAAGCGCTTCTTCAAGATCGTCAGCTGGTACGACAACGAGTGGGGCTACTCCTACCGCATCGTCGATCTTCTGAAGTACATGAGCGAGAAGGACAAGTAAGACAGCTCGGAGGCAATGCGGGCGGCGCCTCCGGGCGCCGCCTTTTTTTATGAACCGCTTCCTCAACAACCTCGCCGAGAGCCTGGCCTCCACCTGGAAGCTGCTGTCGGACACCACCAACTTCCTTAGCCGGGTGCGCCTCCTGGAGCGCTACGAGCAGGAGCTCACCTCCATGCGGAACCTGTTGTACCGCTACCGCAAGAACCCCGAGACCGTGCGTCAGGTGCGCGAGCAGGTGGTGGCGCTGCGCCGCGCCCTGCGCCTACAGGGCCACGACCTGCGCCTGGGCTCCAAGGACATCACCCTGGAAGGCTTCCGCCACGACGACGCCATGGGGGAGGGTTTTCGACGCCTGGTGCTGGGGATCGGCGAAGGGGAGGTCGTGGCCCTGGCTGGGGACCTGAATCACATCGAGCTGGCCGAGGCCATGGAGGCCCGCCTGCGCGGCATGAAGCCGAGGCTTTCCTACCGGATGCACTTCCTCTGGTACCGCTGGCGCAACCGGGTGCTGGTGCTGTCCGGTGCCGCCTCGGAAACCGCCCAGGGCTTCGAGGAGCTGAAAGAGTATTTCGCCGAAAACAAGGAGTTCCTGCTACGTAAGCTGGCCCACCTGTGAGGGGTTTAGGATCGCCACGATGCGGGAACGAACCGGCTGTTTGCCCCTGCGCTTGCGCACGTAGTAGACCAGCGCGAAGGCGGCGGCCATCAGCACCAGGCCGGACAGCACGCCCAGCCCCTCGGCGGCGGCGGCGAGCCCCAGCCCGCGGAACAGCGGCTGGGAGGCGATGGCCCCGGTGAGCATCATGGCCAAGGGAAAGGCGAACAGCAGCAGCGCCGCCTTGAGCTTGCCTTCCACCCCGCGGGTCTCGATGCGCACCTCGTCGCCGGGCGAGGCGCCCAGCTGGTTTTCCACCTCGGCTACCATCCCCTGCTCCGGATCGATCATGGAGCAGCCGTGGCAGCCGGCGCATTCCTTGGAGCGCGGGATGCGCACGACGGCCTTACCGGGCTGCGTGCTGAGCACGCACCCCACCTCTTCCAGGACCGAGTTTGCGGTTTCCACGGGCATAAGTTACTCCCTCCCCGCGCCGGCGGCAACCGGCTCCGCGGTCCCGCCGGCGCGGCCCACTGCCCGGGCATTGTTGATGATCGTGGTCTGGGGGCACTTCTCCACGCAGATGTTGCACTGCGTGCACTTGGCGAAGTCGATCACGGCCAGGTTGTCGATCACGTGGATGGCGTCGTCGGGGCAGTTCTTCTCGCAGATCTTGCAGGCGGTGCAGGCGATGTCGCAGACTTCCTTGGCGCGCTTGCCGCGGTCGTGGTTCATGCAGGCCACCAGGACCGCCTGGGACTTGGGCACCATATAGATCAGGTCGCGGGGGCAGGACTTCACGCACTGGGTGCAGCCCGTGCATTTGGCCCGGTCTACTACCGCCACCCCTTCCTCGTTCACGTGGATCGCGTCGAAGGTGCAGGCCCGCTCGCAGCTCCTCAGACCCAGGCAGCCCCAGGCGCAGGACTTGTCCCCGCCGAACAGGACGGCGGCGGCCTGGCAGTCGGCCACCCCCTCGTACTCGAACTTGGTCCGCGAGATGCTGCGCCCGGCACGGCAGGCCACGAAGGCCACCTCCTGCTCCCGGAATTCGGCGGCGGTGCCCATGATCTCGGCGATCCGGGCCGCCGCGGAGGAGCCCCCGACCAGGCAGCCGTTGACCCCCGCCTTCACCGCCACCACCGCCTCGGCGTAGCCCAGGCAACCGGCGAAGCCGCAGGCCCCGCAGTTGCTTCCGGGCAGGGCGGCCAGCACGGCTTCCAGCTTGGGGTTCACCTGCACGGCGAAGGTCTTGTTGGATACGGCCAGCAGGGCGGCGAAGGCCACCCCCAGCAGGCCCAACACCAGAACGGGTATGAGAATCATCAGAATCATAGTCCGAACAACCCCTTGAATCCGAGGAATGCCAGCGACATCAGGCTGGCGGTGATGAAGGCGATTGGATAACCCTGGAAGGACTTGGAAATCGGGGCCATGTTGGTCCGCTCCCGTATGCCGGCGAACATCACGATGGCGAAGAAGTAGCCGAAGCCCACCCCCAGGGTATAGATCAGGCTCTTGACCAGGCCCAGGTTGTAGTCGATCACCAGGAAGGCGGCGGCCAGCACCGCGCAGTTGACCACGATCAGGGGCAGGTAGATGCCCATGGCGCGGTACAGCGGCGGGAACATCTTGCGGATGAACATCTCCTCCAGCTGCACGAAGGTGGCGATGGTCAGGATGAAGGAGGCGGTGCGCAGGTACAGCAGGTCGAAGGGCACCAGCAGATAGTGGTAGACCAGCCAGGAAATCGTGGTGGCCATGATCATCACGAAGATGACCGCGAAGCCCATGCCCACCGAGGTCTGCATGCTGTTGGAGATGCCGAAGAAGGAGCACAAGGCGATGAAGCGGATGAGCAGGATGTTGTTCACGATCATCGCCGAGAGGAAGATCAGGAACAGCCCCATGTCCTGGGAGATCACTTGGCCCCTCCCTTCTGGAAGAACTTCTTCTGCGCGGCCATCATGAAACCGATGACCAGGAAGGCCCCGGGGGGCAGGATGAAGATCAGGAACGGCTGGTAGCCCGCCGGCAGGACGCGCAGGCCAAAGACGGTGCCGTTGCCGAAGAGCTCCCGGATGGCGCCCAGCAGGGTGATGATGAGCGTGAAGCCGATGCTCATCCCGACCCCGTCCATGAAGGAAGCGGCCACTCCGTTGCGGCTGGCGAAGGCCTCGGCCCGGCCCATCACGATACAGTTCACCACGATCAGGGGGACGAACACCCCGAGGGAACGGGAGAGCAGCGGGGTATAGGCCTTCATGGCGTAATCCACGATGGTGACGAAGGTGGAAATGACCGTGATGAACACGGGGATGCGGATCTGGTGCGGGGTGATCTTGCGGACCAGCGCCACGACCACGTTGGAGCAGATCATCACGAAGGTGAAGGCCAGGCCCATGCCGAAGGCGTCCGTGGCGCTGGTCGAGCAGGCCAGGGTGGCGCACAAGCCGAGCATGATGATCAGGATCGGGTTCTCGACGATGATCCCCTTGGTGAGCTCCTTGCCGAGACGGGACCGGGTCCGCTCCTTGGCGGCCACTGGGATGGGAATCGCTTCCGTGCTCACGGTTGGACTCCTTTCTGATAGTCATCGATCGCCTTGCGCACCGCCCCCGTGAGAGCGCGGGAGGAAATGGTGGCCGCGGTGATGGCGTCGATTTTCCCCGCTGGATCGTCCCGTTTCAGCGCCACCTCCTCGGCTTGCTTTGCCTGAAACTGGGCCAGAAAAGCCTGACCGATGATCTTGGCGCCCAGGCCCGGGGTCTCGGTCTGCACGAGCACCCGCACCCCCGACACCGCCCCCGCGGCGTCCAGGCCGACCAGGCTCTCGATCGGCCCGCTGTACCCCTGGGTGGAGGCGGCCAGGACACGGCCAACGACCTCCCCGCCGATGCGGGCCTCCCAAAGCTTGCCCGGCGTCACCTCGATGAACTCCTCGGCCTGGGGCAGCACCTTCTGCATCGCCTCGACCTTTTCCAGGCGGGCGAACTCGGCAATGCGCTCCTTGGTCACCGCGTTCACGAAGGCCAGGCTGCCCGCGGCGATCCCGCAGACCAGGAACAGCACGACCAGGAGCCGCAGCGCGCCTTTCATCAGGACGCCTCCTTCTTGAGACCCCGAGCGCCGAAACGCCGCGGGCGCACGTACTGCTCGATCGATGGGTTCAAACAGTTCATGAACAGGATCGCGTAGCAGACCCCCTCGGGGAAGCCGCCGTAGGCCCGGATCAGCACGGAGAGCAGCCCGCAGGCCGCCCCGAAGATCCAGCGGCCGGTCTTGGTGGTCGGGGAGGTGACCATGTCGGTGGCCATGAAGAAGGCCCCCAGCACCGCCCCGCCGGACAGCAGGTCGAAGGCCGGGTTGCGCCACAGCAGCGCCGAGAGCGCGGCCATGGCGGCCAGGAAGGAGACCGGCGTACGCCAGTCCACTACCTTTAGGATGATCAGCAGCAGGGCCCCCGCCAGCAGCGCCACCTTGCAGGTTTCCCCGAGGCAGCCGGGAATGTTGCCCAGAAACAGGTCCAAGTAGCCCGGCGGGGTGAAGGGGCCTTGAATGCGAGCGGCCTCCTTCATGAGTCCCAGCGGGGTGGCGGCGGTTATCACGTCGGCGCGAAAAAACGAGCGCACCGGCTCCGACCAGGCCGTCATGGCCACCGGCCAGGAGGACAGCAGCACCGCCCGGGCGGCCAGGGCCGGGTTGAAGATGTTGTACCCGATCCCGCCGAAAAGCTGCTTGACCAGGAAAATGGCCGCCGCCGCCCCGATCACGATCATCCACCAGGGCGAGGAAGCCGGGCAGGTGAAGGCCAGTAGCAGCCCGGTGACCACCGCGCTGCCGTCGCCGATCGTGATGGGCCGTTTCAACGCCAGCTCGGAGAGCGCCTCGGCGGCCAGACAAGCGGCCACGCTCACCGCCTGCACCAGCAGGCTGCGCCAGCCGAAGATCCAGACCGAACTCAGGCCGGCGGGCGCCAGGGCGATTACCACCCACCACATGACCTTGCCGGCGTTCATGGTGTCGCGCAGGTGGGGGGAGGCGGAAACGACGAAGCGGTTGCTCACGACCTACGGCTCCTTTCCCTCACTTCTTCCGCGCCAGGTTCCACTTGGCGTACTTCACCCAGTGCACCAGGGGGCGCCGGGTGTCGCAGACGAAGGCGCAGGCCCCGCACTCGATGCAGTCCTTCACCCCGTACTCCTGGCACATGGCGAAGTTATCCTTCTCGGCGTAGTCGGCGATGCGCATGGGCATCAGGCCCATTGGGCAGACCTCCACGCAGCGGCCGCACTTGATGCACGGGGTCTCCTTCTCCAGCCGCCCGCGGCGGAACACCAGGATGCCGCTGGTGCCCTTGATCACCGGCACCTCCAGGCTGTACTGGGCGATGCCCATCATGGGCCCGCCCATGAGCACCTTGGCCTCCCCGTCCAGCGTGGCGCCCCCGCAGGCCTCCAGCACCGCGGCGAAGGAGGTGCCCAGGCGCACCAGCAGGTTCTTGGGCTCCCCTACCCCGTCCCCGCTCACGGTGAGCACCCGCTCGATCAGCGGCTTGCCCCGTGTCACCGCCTCCAGGACCGCCAGGAGGGTGCCCACGTTCTGCACCACCACCCCGACGTCGAAGGGCAGCCCGCCGGAGGGCACCTCGCGGTTCAGCACCGCCTTGATGAGCTGCTTCTCCGCCCCCTGCGGGTACTTCACCTTCAGCCCCACCACCTCCACGCCCGCCCCCGCCGCGAGCTTTTCCATATGGCGGATGGCGTCCAGCTTGTTGGCCTCGATGCCCAGGAAGGCCCGCCGCACGCCCAGCACCTTCATCACGATGCGCGCGCCCTCCAGGATCTCCTCCCCCCGTTCCAGCATCAGGCGGTGGTCATTGGTCAGGTAGGGTTCGCACTCCACCCCGTTCAGCACCAGGGTGTCCACCGGTTTCTCGGGGGAGGGGGAAAGCTTCACGTGCGTGGGAAAGGCCGCCCCGCCCAGGCCCACCACCCCAGCCTCGCGGATGCTGCCTTTGATCTGTTCGACCGTGAGGGACTCCCAGCCGGCGGCGTACCCGGCCTGGTCAGGCGGGCCGCCGGCTGCCGCGACTTCCGGCGTCTCCCCGGCTTCGATGACCACCGAGAGCACGGGCTTCGGGAGCACCGGGTGCGGCAGCAACTGCACGGCCGTCACCTTGCCGGCGATGCTGGCGTGGACCGGGGCGGATACGAAGGCTTTCGAATCCCCGATCTTCTGGCCCAGCGCCACCGCGTCGCCTTCCTTGACCAGCGCCTCGCAGGGCGCGCCGGTGTGCTGCTGCAAAGGAATCACGACCCGGGCGGGCGGCGGCAGCACTTCGATCGGCCTGTCGCGCGTGGCCTCCTTGCGGTCCGGGGCATGGACTCCCCCCCTGAACGATTTCAACCTCATGTTTCCTCTACCTTGTTGTTGTGGTGCGTATCCCTGCCGCTGTTCTGCTCCCGGAGGTTATGCTGCGGGGTGACCGTGCAATTGTAGCGGAAGTTAAAACCGAAATCAACTGCGAATTGCCGGAGAAATACTACCATGCCGGTCAGGATTCTTCAAGGGCAGGAGGGGAGAAGAAGCGCGGCGGGGCGCCGCTCGGGGGTGGGCTACTCGGCGCGGATCACCCCGGCGTCGTGGGACGGGCCGATGGTCCGGCCGGGCTGCACGACCAGGAAATCCGCCGCGTCCCAGGGCCCGTCGACCAGGCGCCTCAGCAGCCCTATGTCGCCCTCCAGGCGATGGAAGCTCCAGCCGCGCGCCTGCGCGTCCTCCTCCGTGCGCCGCTCGTAGTGCCGGAAGTCGCCGAAGCTCGAGCCGATGTAGGCGTAGGCGGAGTAGTTGTGCAGTCCGTCGCCCAGCACCTCCATAAGGTATTTGGCGTTGTCCTCGCCGTACTCGCGCACGTAGTCCTCATAGCTCTTGCGCAGGCCAAGCTGCTCGGAAATTCCACCCTCGGCCGCCTCGTTGCGCTCCACCCAGCCGGTAGACTCGAAGTAGGTGCCGGGGTTGGCGTGGAATACCTCCTGGTAGCGCTCCTTGGACCCCAACAGCAGGGTGATGCAGTCGTGGGCGCGCGGCACGACCAGAGGCAGCGGGCTACGCAGCCCCCGGATGCCGTTGTTGCACAGGGCGTATCCCAGCAGGATCGCCTGGTAGCGCTCCGGGTCCACCCCGTCGATCGCCTCCTGGAGGCGCGCGGTCATCTTCTGCTCCCCCAGGTCGTGAAGGCCCTTGGGCAGGAACTGCAGGTCGACGATGTTCGGGGACAGCGCGGCGCAGTAGCACAGCTCCCGGTAGAGGATCTCGCAGGCGATGAGCTTGTAGCGCGCGGTTTCGGCCGCGATGAACATTTAGCCGCGCAGCGCCTTCAGCACGGCTTCGTAGTCCGGCTCCAGGCTGGTCTCCGGGACCTGCTGGGTGTAGAGCACGCGATCATTCTCGTCGATCACGACCACGGCGCGAGCCAACAGGCCGGCCAACGGGCCGTCCAGGTACTCCACCCCGTAGTCCCTGCCGAACTTGCGATCCCGCATTTGGGACAGGGGCACCAGCTTACGGATGTTCTCCGCCTCGCAGAAGCGCTTCTGGGCGAAGGGCAGGTCATTGCTGACCGTCAGGATCACCGTACCGGGGAGCGACGCCGCCCGGGCTTCGAAGGCCTTGGCCGAGGCGGCGCAGGTGCCGGTGTCCAGGCTGTGCACGATGTTGAGGATCTTCTTGTTGCCCGCAAAATCCTGGAGCGAGACGTCGACCAGGTCCCCGCGGGTGAGCTTGAAGTCGGGGGCGCGGCCGCCCGCCTTGGGCAGTTTCCCGCTGGTGTGGACCTTGTTTCCCTTGAAAGTCACTTCAGCCATGGGTCCTCCTGCGCTGTAAGGTACTGAAGTTTCTCAGCGGGGGTCAACCGCCCGGTATTCCCAACCTCGCAGCGCTTCGGCCAGGAGTCGCGAGCGCTCGCGGAAGTAGGCGGTCCAGGGCTCGGACAATCCCTGGCCGGACAGGCCGGGGAAGGTACTGACCACTATGGTCCCCCGCGGGTCGCGAACGTTGGTCACCGGGATCGGCCGCACCGCCGTGACCTCGGTCCGTCCAAAGCCGCTTTCCACGGACACTGCCCAGAGCACGGAGTCGCCGGTCCAGGCGCGCTCGGCTTCCGGCGCGAGGGGATCGATCCCCCAGGTCATGCCCGAGATGAAGTTGCCGGCGGAATACAGCATGAGGCCGCGCCCCTCGGGACGCTCCACCAGCTCGTAGCCCTGCAGGACGTGGGGGTGGTGCCCCCAGACGATGTCCGCCCCGGCGGCCAGCAGGCTGCGGAAGAAGCGCACCCTGCCCGCCTCCGCCTCCCGGGCGTACTCCCGGCCGCCGTGATAGGACACCACGAGCAGGTCGTAGCGCGGGGCCGTCTCGCGGACCAGAGCGAGAAAGGCCTCCGCCTCCGTCGCGATGCCGTAGTCCACCCGCAGCACGTAGGGCCGCGGCAGGGGGAGGTTCAGCGCCTGGGTTGCGGCCAGGAACCCGATGCGCAGGCCGGCACAGGCGATGTCCACGGGCGCGAAGGCCTCGTCGGGGTCGGCCCGGGTGCCGGCATACCAGATCCGCCGGAAGGAGCCCCTACCCGCCGTCTCCAGGGAGTCGAGGGTCGCGGCGATGCCCTGCGGGCCCTGGTCGTAGGCGTGGTTGTTGGCCAGGGAAAACACCTCGATCCCGGCCTCCACCGCGGCGGCCAGGTAGGACAGTCCCACGTTGAACTGCGGGAAGGAAGAGCACTCCCGGGAGGGATCCACGGGCGTCTCCAGGTTGGCGAAGGTCAGGCTGTCGCGCTCCAGCAGCGGCCGCACGCCGCGATACACGGCGGTGTAGTCGGGGGCCCGGATGTTCACGCTGTGCGCCATGACGTCGCCCAGGAAGGTCAGCAGCAGGCGCTTGGGCGCGGAGGCCGGGTTCCCGCCCGCCGGCGGACCCGCCCCCAGCAGGAGGAGACCCAGCAACACCATCGGCACCCTGCGTGGTAGCATGGCTCGGAGGCTATTGTACCAGCAATCGCGAAAAACTGGCAGCGGGTGCTGGAGAAATTAAGCGTCCGCTGCTACACTGGGCTGCACATGGACACGACCTTTTTGCGGGTTAACGGCAAGCGCCTGCGCGCCAGCCTGGAACAGATGGCCGGGATCGGCGCCACCCCGGGAGGGGGGGTGCAGCGCCTGGCCCTGTCCGATGAAGACCAGAAAGCCCGGGATCTGCTCGTGAGTTGGCTGCGGGACCTCGATCTGGGCGTGACGATCGACGAGATGGGCAGCATCTTCGGCCGCCGCCCGGGCAGGGACGACTCCCTGCCCCCGGTGATGATGGGCTCTCACGTCGACTCCCAGCCGAAGGGCGGCCGCTTCGACGGCATCCTGGGAGTCATGGGGGCCCTGGAGGTGATGCGCACCCTGCACGAGCACCAGGTCCGGACCGAGCGCCCGATCGTCATCGTGGACTGGACCAACGAGGAGGGCTCTCGCTTCGCCCCGGCCATGGTGGCCTCCGGCGTCTGGGCCGGCGCCTTGGAGCGCGACTGGGCCTACGGGCGTACGGACCTCAACGGCAAGAAGCAGGGCGAGGAGCTGGAACGCATCGGCTATAAGGGCAAAGCGCCGGCGAAGAAGTGGCCGGTCCACGCCTACTACGAGTACCACATCGAGCAGGGGCCGCTGCTGGAGCGCCAGGGCAAGACCATCGGGGCGCCCAAGGGCATCCTCTGCCTGCACTGGTACGACGTGTACCTCACCGGCGAGGCCAACCAGGTGGGACCCACGCCCATGGAGGGGCGGCACGACGCCCTGGTAGCCGCCGCGGAGATGGTCCTGGCGGTCAACCGCCTGCCGGCCCGCATGGGGGGGAACATGGTGGCCACCGTCGGGGAGGTCCAGTGCTACCCCAACTCGCGCAACATCATCCCCGACCGGGCGCACTTCACCGTGGACATCCGCTCCTGGGACGACGAGCATGCCCTGAAGGCCTGGGAGCTGGCGAAGAAGGACTTCCAGGAAATCGCCGCCCGCCAGGGCACGCCCATGCGCCTCGAGGAGACCTGGCGGGTGGCGCACGCCCCCTTCAACGAGAAGCTGGTCCAGCGGGTGCTGGAGACCGCCGGGCAGCTGGGCTGTTCCAGCCTGCACATGGTGAGCGGGGCCGGCCACGACGCGAGCTACCTGAACCAGGTCTGCCCCACCGCCATGATCTTCGTGCCCAGCATCGGGGGGCGCAGCCACGTGGAGGTGGAGAACACCTCCTGGGAGGACTGCGAGGCCGGGGCCAACGTGCTCCTGCACTGTATCCTGAAAACCGTCGGCGAGAGGTAAGAGCATGCGACGCAAAGACAAGGAAATAGCGGATCGGACCAGGCTCGAGCGGATCCTGGACCAGGCCAGGGTCTGCCGCCTCGGCCTGGTGGCCGAGGGGCCCGAGGGGCCCGCCCCGTACGTCGTGCCCGTATTCTTCGCCTGCCGCGACGGCCGGCTGTACGTGCACTGCGCCCAGGAGGGCCGCAAGCTGGAGCTGCTGGCTTCTAACCCCCGGGTGTGCGTGGAGGTGGACGAGCTGCGGGGTCTGGTACCCGCCGAGAAGCCCTGCGGCTTCACCAGCATTTTCCGTTCGGTCATCGCTTCCGGGACCGCGGCGCTGGTCGAGGACCCCGCCGCCAAGCGGGAGGCGCTGGACCTGCTCATGGAAAAATACGCCGGCCGGCGCACCGGCCATGGCTTTGAGTTCTCCGACGCGACCCTCCAGCACACCGCCGTGCTGGAGATCACGCTGGGGCAGCTCACCGGCAAGCAATCCAAGCAATGGGAAGGAGAGGCAAGTCCATGATCGGCACCGCAGAAGTCATCCGCCGCGCCCGCCGGGAAGGCATCGTCGTTCCGGCGTTCAACATCCCCTACCTGCCCATGGCCCAGCCCGTGATCCGGGCCGTGGCCGACGAGGACTCCTTCGCCCTGGTCCAGGTCGCGCGCCTGGAATGGGAGAAGTTCGGCAGCCGCAGCCTGGAGGCGGTGGCCGAGGAGTTCCACCGGCACGAGGACCCCGAGCACGTGCGCCTGCACCTGGACCACGTGCCGGTCATCGATGAGGACCGCAAGGAGGTGGACTACCTGCCGATCATCCGCAGGGCGATCGCCGCCGGCTACCAGTCGGTGATGGTGGACGGCTCGCGCCTGTGCCTGGAGGAGAACATCCGCGCCACCCGCGCCGTGGCCGAGCTGGCCCACGCGGCCGGGATTCCCTGCGAGGCGGAGCTGGGCGCCGTGCTGGGGCACGAGGAGGGTCCCCTGCCGCCCTACGAGGAGCTGTTTGCCTCCGGGCGGGGGTTCACCGACCCCGAGGAGGCGACCCGCTTCGTGCGCGAGTCGGGTTGCGACTGGCTCTCGGTGGCGATCGGCAACATCCACGGGGCCATCTCCCGGGCTGCCCGCGACCAGAAGAAGGTGGAGGCCCGCCTGAACCTGGAGCAATTATCGAAACTGGCCGAGGCCACGGGTGTGCCCCTGGTGCTGCACGGCGGGTCGGGCATCCGGCCCGAGGACGTGCGCCGGGCCTTCGCGCTGGGCATCGCCAAGATCAACGTGGGGGCCGAGATCCGCCAGGCCTACGAGACAGGGTTGCGTGAAACGGGGAGCGAGGAGAAGGCCCGGGACGCCGTCTACCGGCGCACCCGCGCGCTGCTCGCCGAGACCTACCGGATCACCGGCTCCAGGGCCAGGCTGTGAGCCTGCTGGGCATCGACGCGGGCACCACCGGCTGCAAGGCCGCCGTGTTCCGCGACGACGGCCGCTCGCTTTCTTCCGTCTACGAGGAATACGCCTTTGCCTCCCCCGCGCCCGGGCAGGCGGAGCTGGACTCCCGGCAGGTGTGGGAAGCAGTCAAGAGGGTGATCGCGGCGGCCGTCGCCCGCTCCGGCGGCGAACCGATCAGCGCCTTGAGCGTCTCCTCCATGGGGGAGGCGGTGGTCCCCGTGACCCGGGACCGCCGCATCCTGGGAGCCTCGATCCTGAACTTCGACGCCCGCGGCCAGGAGTACCTGCCGGCGCTGCGCGAGCGCCTGCCCCGGGAGCGACTGTACGCGCTCAACGGCAACACCCTCGGCAACCAGTACGGGCTCACCAAGCTGATGTGGCTCGCCGAGCACCGGCGGGAGCTGTATGAGCGCGCGGAGCTGTTCCTGAACTGGGCCGGGTTCATTGGCTTCATGCTCGGCGGGGAGCCGGCGGTGGACTACTGCCTGGCCAACCGCAGCCTGCTGTTCGACCTGGACCGCCGGGACTGGTCGGAGGAGCTCCTCCAGGCCACCGGCCTGGAGCGCTCCCGGCTTCCCCGGGCGGTGCCCTCGGGCACCGTGCTGGGCACGGTGCTGCCGCGGGTGGCTTCGCAGTTGGGCCTGTCGCCCACCACGGCCGTAGTGGCCGGGACGCACGACCAGTGCGCCAACGCCTTGGGCTGCGGGGTCACCCGCGAGGGCGAAGCCCTGTTCGGCCTGGGCACCTACCTGTGCATCGTGCCCGTGCATCCCGGGCGCCCGGCGCCGAAGCAAATGCTGGCGATCGGCCTCAACACGGAACACCACGCCGTGCCGGGCCGCTTCGTGAGCTTCCTGTACAACATGGGCGGCGCCCTGGTGCGCTGGTACCGGGACACTTTCGCCGCCGCCGAGCACCGCCTGGCGCGGGGACGCGGCGAGGACGTGTACGAAACCCTGTTCGCCGAGCTGCCCGCCGTGCCCAACGATGTGCTGGTCCTGCCCCACTTCAGCCCCACCGGCCCGCCGGACTACATCGAGAACTCCAGCGGCGTGCTCACCGGCCTGAGTCTGCACACCCGCCGCGCAGATATCCTGCAGGGCATCCTCCAGAGCGCCGTGTTCGACCTCAAAGTCTGCACGGACCTGCTGCCCCGCGCGGGACTCACCATCCGCCGCTACCGCGCGGCGGGGGGAGGGAGCAAGTCCGCCGTCTGGCTGCAGATGTGCGCCGACATCCTGGGCACGCCTTTCCTCCGTCCGCGCGTGGGCGAGGCCGGGGCCCTGGGCGCGGCCATCCTGGCCGGCGCGGGCACGGGCGTGTTCTCCTCGATCGAGGAGGGGGCCGAGCGCATGGTGGCGCCGGGGGACAGCTTCGAGCCGGACCCCGCCCGCGGTGCGCGGTATGCCGGGCTCTACGCGCGCTTCCGGGAGCTGTGGCCCCTGCTGCGGGAGTTCCTTACGCGCGCCTAGAGGGAAAGCGGTTAGCGGGACCCGGGCAGGATCAGGTAGGGGACGCGCCCGCGCACGAGGATGGCGCTGTTCACCGGTTTGAACTTCCACAGCCGTAGGGCATCCAGCACCGCGGCATCCACGTCGCTGTAGCCGCTGCCCTTGTCCACCTTCACGT
>CAZMWZ010000014.1:0-13837 GCA_964570045.1 uncultured Spirochaetaceae bacterium | reverse complement strand
TCCAGCACCGCGGCATCCACGTCGCTGTAGCCGCTGCCCTTGTCCACCTTCACGTTCTGCAGAACCCCCTGGGGGGTGAGCAGGAAGGAGACCTCCACGGTCAGGCGCAGCCCCTGCTTCGACACCCACTCCGGGAGCCGCGGCCGCGGCGTGTAGGTGGGTTCGCGCCCCTGGGCCGGGTCATCCCAGAGGATCGGGATGCCCTCCCGGGAAAGCTCCTCGCTGCCGGTGCCGGTGCGGCTGGTGGCCGCGGCGCCCGCCGCCGCGGCGGCCCCCCCGGCCGGGGCGCCGGAGCCCTGGGCCAGCGCCCGGTCCAGGCTCTCCAGACCCTGCAGGGGCTGTCCGCCCGCGCTTCGCGACGGCACGGCCTCGGCCCGCAGCGGGGCGCTGCGGACCCCCGCCGGCGGCAGCGTGGGCTCCTCGCTGGGGGTCTGCATACCCTGACCGCTAGGGCGCGGCCGGGTCCCCTCTTCGCTCCGGCCGGCGGCCTGGGCCGGGGCCCCCTCCAGGCGGAAGGGCGAGCCTGAGGGCCTGGGCGGCTCCTCGGCCCCCGCGGCGGAGCCGGCCGCTGGACCGGTTGTCGGGGTCGGGGTGATGGCCCCCGGGGTGGACTCCACGGCCCGCGCCGGGCCGCGCTGGGGGGCGGGCTCCCGGGCGCGCTGGATCACCGGCTCGGTTTCCAGCTCGACGTACAGGGGACCGCCGTAATCCGGCGGGCTCACCAGCCGGAACTTCAGGAACAGCTCCAGCAGGACGAAGGCCGCCGCGTGGATGGCCAGCGCCAGCAGGATGCTGGCCAGCAGACGATCGCGGCTCATGGCGTCCTCATGCGCAGGGCGATCGCCTTGAAGCCGTTCTGGCGCAGGGAGTCGAGCACCTCCACCAGCAGGCTGTAGGAGATGGAGCGGTCGCCGTCCAGAACCACGCTCTTGACCTGGGCTTTTTCCGGCTCGCTCAAGCCTGCCAGCCGCTCCCCAAGGGTGTCCATGGTGTAGCGCTCCTTGTTAAGATAAACCTCCTCCCGCGACACCACCGTGATCACCAGGCGGCTCACCGCGGTGGGCTCGGCGGTGGCCGAGGAAGGCAGCTGCAGGCTGATCGCCGGGGTGATCACGAAGGTGGTGGCGACCATGAAGTAGATGATCAGCTGGAACACCACGTCGATCATGGGGACCATGTTGACCTGGCTGTCCGTGCTGAGCCTCCGCCTAAAGCGCATTCTTCGTGCCCTCCAGCAGCAGGACCAGCTCGTTCACGCGGTTCTCCAGGCGGGTGATGATGTTGTTCACCTTGGTCACCAGGTAGTTGTAGAAGATGATCGCCGGGATGGCCACGATCAGCCCGAAGGCGGTGGTGAGCAGGGCCTCGGCGATGCCGCTGGCCAGCGCGGCCGGGTCGCCGACAATTCCCATGCCGATCACCCCGAAGCTGCGGATGTTGCCCGTCACCGTGCCCAGCAGGCCCAGCAGGGGGGCCAGGTTGGCGACCGTGCCCAGGGCGGACAGGGAGCGCTCCAGCTTGGGAATTTCCAGGTTGGCGGCGTCCAGAATGGCCTCGCGGATGACCTGCTTGGGGTGGTGCCGGTTCTCGATCCCGACCTTCATGAGGTTGGTGATCGGGCTGGGGTTGGCCTCGCAGATGGCCAGGGCCTCGTCGGCGTGGCCCTTCTCCAGGGTGGCCTTCAGGCGGCGGATCAGCGTCTGCTCGTCCACCCGGATGCGCCGGAAGAAGATCAGCCGCTCGATGATGATGACCACCCCCACCAGCGAGGCGAACAGGATGAAGTACATGATCGGTCCACCCTTGACGAAAAGTTCCAGCATGGCAGCACTCCTTATAAATTGATCTGCGCCTTCAGGGTCGCACGGATCCCCGGTTCAACGAAAGGATCCCAGTCCAGGCGGGGCCCGCCGGCAAGCGGGGCGAGCAGGTCCTCGGCCTCGGCCACCAGGCGGACGGCCTTGCTGGCCTGGAAAAACCCGCCCAGGGAGAGCTCCGGGGTCAGGGTGTAGGCCTGAGCCGGGTCGTAGCCCAGGTTGACGACGAGCGACCCGTGGACCCCCCACCGCTCCCCGCCGGCCCCCCCGTCCAGCCGCAGCTCGGTGCCGGGGGTGAAAGCCGGGTGCTTGGCGACCTGCATACGCCAGCCCGCGCTGAGGTAGGTTTCGCGCGCGGGGGACCAGCGCAGCGACGCCTCCACGGCGGCCCGCGCGGCCTCAACCTGCGTCAGGGGGTACAGGCCTCGCGGACCGAGTCCCAGGGCCGTCTGAGGCTCCGGCACGGCCCGGTGCCAGGCGAGGTGCCCGCCGGCCTGCAGGGAGAAGGCCCGCCGGAGGCTGAAGGTGGCGGTCAGGTCCGTGTACCAGCCGTGGTCCTCGAGGATCGGGTCCGGCAACTCCGCCCAGGGATAGGCAAGGAGCAGGTCGCCCGCGGCCAGCTCCTCCACCCGGTAGCCTCCCGCGGCCAGGAGGCTGAAGGAAGGGTTCGGGGTGATCATCAGGCTCAGGGCAAAGGGGAACAGGTGCCCGGACAGGGTTCCCCAATGCCAGCCGCCGCTTCCCTCCAGGCGCACCGCCTTGGAGAAGTCGACTCCGAAACGGCCTGAAGCCGTCGCCCGGTCCGTCGGCTCTCCGTCCAAGAGGCGGCGTGCGTAGCGCCCCTCCACCCCCAGCCAGAAGCGGGGCATGCGCACCTCCAGGGCGATCTGCGGGGAGACCTGCGCCTCGAGGAGCCCCTCGGGGGCCGCCCCGGTGAACAGTTGGGCGGTGAAGGAGCCGTCCAGGGAACCCGACAGGGTCCAGTGCTCGGCGAAGGGCCAGGCCAGCTCCGCGCCCGGGCTGAACGTGCGCAGCAGGCGGGAAACGAAAGGATCCGGAGCCGTGCTCCGGCCCTGCAGCCCGCGCTCCTCCTCGCGCAGTCCCGCGTCCAGGTCCACTGCGACCCTCCCCAGGTGGAACTTAAGCGCGCCTTCCAGCTCGTCCTGCCGCAGGCTGAAGCCCGACCCGGGCTCCTCCCCCGCCATGCCGTCCAGGGTCTCGTGCAGGAAGCGCAGGCGGAAGCGGGGCTCCTCTCCCAGGCCGTGCAGGGCCACCTGGCTGAACAGGTGGTTCATGCTGCCGGCGCCCAGCTCCGCCAGGGCCGACAGGGGCCGCTCCCGGGCCTCGGCCGGCAGGCCAGTTGGCAGGCCGGCCGGCACCTCCGCCGCGGGCGGCGCCGGCGGCTCGGCCAGCAGGGGCACCTCCCCGGCGGGCAGCGGCAGCTCGCGGGCTGGAGGCAGGGCCTCCTCCTCGCCGGGCGCCGCGCCGCTCAGTGCTTCCACGCTGAAGTCCTCGATGCGCAGGATCACCTCGGGCAGGACGATGTCCGGCTCCTCCGGGGCGGTCGCGCCCTGAGCCCCCGCCGGCAGGGCGAGGGAGGCGGCAAGCAGCAGCACCAGCAGGGCGATCATGGGGCGCCTCCCTCCACGAGCTTGCGGACCTCGAGGGTCCACTGGGAGCCCGGAAAAAACCGTTCCAGGCGGGCGGCCAGCTCCCGCACCTCTTGGGTTCGACCCGCCAGGCTCATCATCTCCGCCGCCCGGTACAGGGAGGCGGCCGTGCGGTCCGCATCCGGCGTGTTGAGCGCGGCCGCCTTCAGGAACGCCTGGGCCGCCGTGGCCGGGTCCCCCTTGCGGTAATGGTACTCGCCCAGCAGGAACTGGGCCCTGGCGGCCGTCGCAGGCTCCTGCTTGTCCACCACCGCCTGCAGCATCGGCGGGGCCAGCTCCAGCCGGGAGGAGCCTTCGAAGATGTAGAGCTGGGACAGCTCGATCATCGCCTCCCGGCCCTTGCCCGTGCGGCTCCCACCCTCGCGCCCGATCACGCTGGACAGGGCTGCTTCCCGGTCACCCGCCCCCCGCAGGCGGTAGCGCAGCTCCTCCAGGCGGTCGGCCGTGCCGTAGACTTTGGCCTCTTCCGGGTACTCCTGGTACAGGGTGCCCAGAAGGGCGATCGCCTTGGCGTAGTCCCCGCGCTGGGCGTACGCCTCGGCGGTGCGCCTCAAGGCGTCGGCGCGGAAGGGGCTGGACTTGAAGCCCTCGGCCAGGCGTTCCCAGTGCAGCACCGCCCCGAAGCTCTCCCCCAGCTCGGCGGCGGCGATTCCGCCCCAGTACAGCGCGGCGTCCACCAGGCGCCCCCGCGGGAAGCGCGTGCGGTACTCGTAGAAGGCGTCCCTGGCCTGCTGCCAGCTCTTCGCGGCGCTGAAGGCCTCCGCGCGCTTGTACAGCGCCTCCTCGGTTAGGGGACTGGCCGGGAACCTCTGGGCCAGGTCGCGGTAGGCCGCGGCGGCCTCGGCGGTCTGCCCGCGCTCGGCGGCCAGGCCCGCGAACTCGAAGAGGGCGTCGTCGGCGAAGGCGGACTGCGGGCGCGCCGTGTACAGGGTGCGGAACACCTGGGCCGCCTCCTGCTTGTCACCCAGGTTGACCAGGCTCCTGCCCTGCAGGAACAGCGCCCGGGTCCCCGCCTCCCCCTCCACCTTGGCCAGCCGTCCGAAGTAGGCGGCGGCGGCCCGGTAGTCCTCCAGCGCGAAGGATACCCAGCCGGCCAGGTACAGGGCGTCGGAGAACAGCGGGTGCGCGGGAAAGCCTTCGGCCAGGGAGGCGGCTTTTTCCCGCGCCGGCTTGAGCTGGTTCAAGCGGTACTGGGCCCAGGCCTGGTAGTAGAGGCTGTAGGGGAAGATCGCGGCCAGCCCCGCCTTCTCCGCCCCCTCCCGGGTGACCAGAGCCAGGGCGGGGAGTGCCGCGCCATACTGCTTGCGGCCGATCTCCGCCAGGCCGCGCAGGTAGCTTGAGAGCAGGTACGCGTAGGGGTCGGAATCCTTCAACCCCGGCACCTGCTGCGTCAGGCGGGTGGTCTGGCTCACCAGGGCGGGGTACTCACGCAGAGTGAAGTAGAGGCGCAGCAGGTCCAGGTGAGCCTTCACGTCCTGGGGATATTTTTCGAGGTAGGCGGCCAGCAGCGAGGCGGCCTCCCGATTCTGCCCGCGCTTGCGGTGCACGGCCACCTGGAGCCGGAACAGGTCCGGGGCGAGCGTGCCCGGCGGCTGCGAGGCCAGAAGCCGGGAGGCCAGCTGGGCGGCGGCGTCCAGCTCGCCCATCCGGAAGCGGGCGACGGCCAGGCGATAGGCCGCCTCGGGGGCCTCCGCCGCCTGCGCGTAGTCCGCCAGGTAGCGCTCGAACAGGGCCGCCGCGGCGGCGAAACCCTCCTGCCGGAGACGCACCTCCCCGAGGCGCAGGAGCACCCGCTCGGCGCGAGGCGGCGCCAGCCCCAGGTATTCCTCCAGCACCGCCGCCGCGGCGGCCGGTTCTCCGCGCCGCAGACGGATCTCGGCCAGGTACAGGGGGACGGTGTCCGGCAGCGAACGCCGCTCGGGCTGCCCCCACACCCGGCCCAGGAAGTATTCCCCGAGCTGGAAAAGCCCCTGGCGAACGCTTTCGATCCCGATCTGGATCCAGAGGTCCTGCAGGACCGAAGCCTCGCCGGCGAAGCGGGCTTCCGCCTTCTGCATCAGAGCCTGGAGCTGATTCAGGTCGCCCTCCGGCTGCACCCCCAGGAACAGGCGCCGGTAGGCCGCGGCGGCCACCGGGTCCTCCGCGCCGGTAAGCTCCGTGTATCGAGAAACGGCTTCCTCCCGGCGGCCGAGGCTCCACAGCGCCTCCGCGATGTACAGCCGGTAGAAGCTGCGCGAGGTCTCCGGCAGCGCTTCCGGCGGCGTGCGCTCCGCCAGGGCCAGGACCTCGGTAGCCCGGCCCTGGGACAGGTAGGCGAAGGCCAGGATAGCGGCGCCCCGCCGGCCGGCCGCGGAGCCGGCGTGCTCCCGGGCCAGCAGCTCCAGGTCGCGGACCGCCGCGGCGGGGTTGCCCAGGCCGAGCTCGGCCTGGGCCTTCTCCAGCAGCGCCTGGGGCACCAGCTCCGGGTCCCGCGAACCGGCCAGGAATGCCGCGTAGGCCTGGACCGCGCCCTCGGGGTCCTGCAGGCGCATCCGCACGGTACCCAGCCAGAAATACACGTATTGGAAATAGCGCGTGGTGCGGTAGCGGGACTCGATCTCTCCCAAGGCCGCCAGCGCTTCCCGGTCCCGGCCCAGGCGCAGCAGGCTCACGGCGCGGAAATAGCGGGCGTCGGAGGCGGCGTCCGCCAGGGGGAAGCGGGCCAGCAGATCGTCGTAGTCCTCCAGGGCGGCGAGGTAATTCCCGGAGCGGTAATGCCGTTCCGCCTGCGCCTGCAGCTCCGCCTCCGTGGCGGCGAACAGGCGCACGCCCGCCGCGAGCAGAAGGGCCAGGAGGATCGATTTCTTCATTATTTCTATATGATAATGCGGCAGGAGATGGTTTTCAACCCGAGCTGGCGCCGCTCGCTGGCCTTGGGGTAGAATGGGGTTGTGCTGTACCCCCCCGGCGCCCGCCTGCTCGTCGGCACCAGCGGCTACTCCTACCCGGACTGGGAGGGCACCTTGTACCCGCCGGGGACCCCGCGGGAGGCCTACCTGGGAGTCTACGCGGCCTGCTTCCCGGTGGTGGAGCTGAACTTTTCCTACTACACGCAGCCCGCGGCGCGCACCCTGGAGCGGATGCTGCAGGCCACTCCGGAGGGCTTCCTGTTCTCGATCAAGGCTCACCGCAGCCTGACCCACGAACCGGGAGAGGACCTGGCCGCGGAGGTGCGCCGCTTCCGCGAGGGAATCGCGCCTCTTTCCCAGTCCGGGAGGTTGGCGGCCGTCCTGTTCCAGTTCCCCTTCAGCTTCCATTACACGCCCACCTCCCGGCGGCACCTGGCCGGGCTGTGCGAGGCTTTCGGCGAGCTGCCCAAGGCCGTGGAGTTCCGCAGCGCCGAGTGGCAGCGCGCGTCCGTGTATGAAGGACTGCGCCGGTGCAACGCCGCTTTCGTGAACGTGGACACCCCGCGGCTGCCGCGCCTGCCCGAGCCGGGCGAGGAAGTCACCTGTGACCTCGCCTACGTGCGTTTCCACGGCCGGAATCGGGCCAACTGGTGGCGGGGGGACAACGCCAGCCGGTACGACTACCTGTACAGCTCCGCGGAGCTGGAGGAGTGGCTGCCGCGCCTCCAGCGCCTCTTGAGTCGCGCGCGCCTGGCCCTGGTCATCTTCAATAACCACCTCGGAGGACAGGCCGTGCGCAACGCCCGCGAGCTGGCCGCCCGCCTGGCTGCAGGCTAAATCAATAAGAATATTTCTGGCAGATGGCCGTGAGCAGCTCGGCCATGTTGATGAACAGCCCCACCAGCTCCGGGTCGAACTTCTTGCCGGCCTGGTAGCGGATGTAGCGCAGGGCATGCTCCTGCTTCCACTCCGGCTTGTAGGTGCGCTCGGAGATCAGGGCGTCGAACACGTCGGCCAGGGCCACGATCCGCGCCGCCAGGGGGATCTCGCTAGCCTGCTTTCCCGGTCCCAGATAGATCTTGTCGGCGAAGATGTCGTCGATCCTGCCGGGGTAACCGCTGCCGTCCCAGTTCTCGTGGTGGTTGAGGGCCACCTCGGCGGCCATCCTGTCCCAGGGGGAGTTGCTGCGCTTGAACAGCCGAGCGCCCAGGATCGTGTGGTGGCGCAGCTGCAGTTTTTCGTCGTAGGAGAGCGCGCTGGCCTTGCGAAGAATGGCATCACTCACCGCCACCTTGCCCACGTCGTGCAGGATGGCCGCGGTGCGCAGGATGTCCTTGGTGTTGCGCACCTCGCGCAACGGCACCGCGTGTCTCGTTGCCCAACTCTCGTACAACTCCGCCGAATAGGCCCCGACGCGCTTGGCGTGCCGTGTAGTCTCGTAGGGGTCGCGGAGCTCCGCCAGCTCCACCAGCCGCAGCACCATCTCGCGCGACAGGCGGGCCTTCTCGATGGCGTCCGCGGCATTGAGCGCGAACTGGGAGATGAAGATGCGGTCCTGCATCGAGAAGGGCACCGTCCCGCCCTTCTCGTCGGTGGCGTTGATGAGCTGCAGCACCCCGACGACCTCCCCATCGCGGGTGCGCAGCGGCACCACCAGCTGCGAGGTCGTATGGTAGGAGCTCTTCAGGTCGAACTCGGGGTTAAAGGAGTAGGAGAGGCCGCTCTTGATGTGGTGCACGTCGTCGATCAGCAGGGAGTCCCCGGTCAAGGCCACGTAGCCGGCGATGGAGCGGTTGTCGATCGGCAGGGCCGAGCCGGCGTGCAGGTACTTGTCCTTGGTCTGTCCCTTGAAAAGGGTGTCGTTCTGCACGTAGCTGAAGTACAGGGCGCCCTTGGACACCAGGTAGATGGTCCCCGCGTCAGCCCGCGCGAAGCGCCGGGCTTCCAGCAGGACCCGCTCCAACAGGGAATCCAGGTCCTTGATGTGGAACACGCTCTCGATGGTGCTGAACAGGGAAATAGGGTCGCGGCGCGCTTCCCCGGTACCGTCAGGCCCGCCCTCCGGCAAGGCTTCGGCCAGGATCGCCGGCTGTTCGTGTACCTTCTCGATCACGCCCATATCCATATAAGTATATATCCAACTCCCCGGATCCGGCAACCGAGGCCGGAAATCTGGAAAGCTCCGTCCGCCTTCCGCACGGCCTCAAACACCCACAACTTGAATTCTATCGCAATGATCGGACATTGCAAGCATAATCCGGGAGCTCAGCGCCCAAGCAGCACAACCAGGGTGCGGCCGGCCAGGGTGTAGGCGTCGGGAGGCTCCACGGGGGGTTCCTGCCCCGGCTCGCACACGTCCTGCGGGGAAGGCAGGCCGGTGTCCACCGCACGGTGCCAGCCCCGGGCGGCCGGAGGCAGCCGGAAGGCAAGCGGCCCGGGTGAGGCGTTGAACAGCAGTAGGAAATCGTTGTCGTCCCGGTCCGCGGCGGTCTCCGCCCGGCTACCTTCCAGGCGGCAGCCCAGACACTGGCCGGCCTGGGCCCAATCCAGCTCGCCGCCGTCGGGGTCAAGCCAGCTGATGTCGGGGATGGAGTTGCGGTCGGCGTCCCCCCCGCTGTAGAACTCCGGCCGCAGGAAGGCCGGATGCCGGAGGCGGAAGGCGATCAGCGCGCGGGTGAAGCGGAGGATCTCGGCGTGGCGCGCGGCCAGGCGCCAGTCGTACCAGCTTACCTCGTTGTTCTGGCACCAGGCGTTGTTGTTTCCGCCCTGGCTGCGGCGCAGCTCGTCTCCCCCCAGCAGCATGGGGGTACCCAGGGAAAGCAGGAGCGTACCCAGGAAGTTCTTGACCTGCCGGTTGCGCACCTCTTCCACCTGCGGATCGGGACTGGGCCCCTCCGCCCCGTAGTTGCAGCCCAGGTTCTTGTCGAAGCCGTCCCGGTTGCCCTCCCCGTTGGCCTCGTTGTGCTTGCGGCTGTAGCTCACCAGGTCGTTGAGGGTGAACCCGTCGTGCGATGTCACGAAGTTGATCGAATGGAAGGGCTTGCGCCCGTCGCGCAGGTACAGGTCGGAGGAACCGGTGAGCCGGGTGGCCAGGCGCGGCACCTGACCCGGGTCCCCCCGCCAGAACGAGCGAATGTCGTCGCGGAAACGGTCGTTCCACTCCGCCCAGCGGCCGCCGGGAAAGGAGCCGACCTGGTAGGCGCCCGCCGCGTCCCAGGCCTCGGCGATGATCTTGGTGTCGCGCAGCACCGGGTCCTCGGCGATGCCCTCCAGCACCGGGGGGTTCTCCAGCAGCCGGCCTTGGGCGTCGCGGCCCAGCACGGAGCCCAGGTCGAAGCGGAAGCCGTCCACGTGCATCTCCACGACCCAGTACTGCAGGCAGTCGCGGATCAGGCTGCGCACGATCGGGTGGTTGCAGTTCAGGGTGTTGCCGCAGCCGCTGTAGTTCTTGTAGAAGCGCTTGTCCTGCTCCAGCAGATAGTAGATCGAGTTGTCCCAGCCGCGGAAGCAGAGGGTCGGCCCAAGATGGTCCCCTTCGGAGGTGTGGTTGAACACGATGTCCAGGATGATCTCGATCCCGGCCTTGTGCAGCTCGCGGACCATCTCCTTGAACTCCGTCACCTGCTCCCCGAGCGACCCGGCGGAGGAGTAGCGCCCCTTGGGGGCGAAGAAGCTCATCGTGCTGTAGCCCCAGTAGTTGGCCAGACGCTCCCCGGTGAGCGGGTTGGAGTGCGGGTTTTCCAGCTCGTCGAACTCCTGCACGGGCAGCAGCTCCAGGGCGGTCACCCCCAGGTCCTTCAAGTACGGGATCATCTCCGCCACTCCGCGGAAGGTCCCCGGGTGCCGCACCCCCCGGTCCCGGGAGCTGGGGTGCAGGGTGAGCCCCCGCACGTGGGTCTCGTAGATCACGCTGAAGCGCAAGGGGCGGGCCAGGGGGCGGTCCCCCTGCCAGTCGAAGGCGTCGTTCACCACGATGCACTTGGGCATGCCCGCGTCGTCGGAGGCCGTGGCGAAGGAGAGGTCGCCTGCCGGCGAGGCGGGGTCGTACCCGCGGGCATCGGCCAGGTTCCAGGTAAAGCTGCCCGTGATGGCCTTGGCGTAGGGGTCCAGCAGCAGGCGGTTCGGGTTGAAGCGGTGGCCCGCCAGCGGGGCGTAGGGCCCGAAGACCCGGTACAGGTAGCACTGCCCGGAGGCGAGACCCGGCACGTGGATGTGCCAGATGTCCCCCGTGCGGTGCAGGCGCGGGTCCAGCACGAGCTCCACGGACGGGCAGGCGTCCTGCGGGCGGCGGAAAAGCAGCAGGTGGACCGAGGTGGCGTGCCGGCTGAACACCGCGAACTGCACTCCGCCGTCGTCTAGGGTGGCCCCCAGTGGGTGCGGCTTGCCCGGGCCCAGGGAAGGCGCGCTTTTCACCGCACGCCGGCCAGGACGTCCGCCGGCACCGGCGGGGTGGGGCCCACCTGAGAGGCCACCCAGGCGCCGTAGCGGTTGGCCGCCTCCGCCGTGCGCGCGAGAGGCGAGCCTCGCAGCCAGTGATGGCAGATCCCCGCCGTGAAGGCGTCCCCCGCGCCGACCGTGTCGGCCACCTCCACCTTAACCCCGGGGCTGGCCACCACCCCTTGCTCGGTCACGAGCAGGCTGCCCTCGGGGCCCAGGGTCAGGCAGACCAGCCTCAAGCCGAAGGCCTGCCGCAGCGCGCGGCAGCCGTCGGCCATCCCCTCGCGCCCGCTACGCGGCGTTCCCCTTGGGAGCCCCAGGGCCTCCAGCACCACGGGTAGCTCGGCATCGTTCAACTTCACGATCGACGCCCGCTGCAGGGATTCACGCAGGACCTCCGGGGTGTACCAGGACTGTCGCAGGTTCACGTCGAAAACCCTTAAGGCGCCGGGCCGGGTGCGCGCCAGGAAGGCGCGGATGGTCGCGCGCGAGGTCGGCCCGCGCTGGGCCAGGGAACCGAAGCAGACCGCGTCGGCCTTGGCAGCCAGCGCCGCCAGCGCCTCGTCCCACGCTAGATAGTCCCAGGCCACCTCGGGGGTGATGGTATAGGTCGGCAGCCCCCGGGGGTCCAGCGCGACGTGCACGGTGCCCGTGGGGCGCAGCGGGTCGACCTGGACTTGCTCCCCCGCAAGCCCCAGCTCGGCCAGCCTGGCCAGGATCTCCCCGCCGAGAGCATCGGTGCCGACCCTGCTCACGGGCAGGCCATCATCCCCCAGGGCACGGGCATGGTAGGCGAAGTTGGCGGGCGCCCCGCCCAGTTTTTTTCCCTCCGGCAGCAGGTCCCAGAGCAGCTCGCCCAGCCCGACGATCAGAAAGCCCGCGCCCATGCAGCCCTCTACGGGCGGTCGGCCAGGTACTTGTAGTAGGAGTATCTCTCCTTGGCATCCCGCCGCGCCTGCTCCAGGAACAGCTCGGCGCGCTCGGGGCTGGACTCCCGCAGGGCGCGGAAGCGGATCTCCCGGTACATGTACTCGGCGATGTCCTGCGAGGGCTCCTTGGAGTCCAGGGTCAGGGGGTTCTTGCCCTCCTTCTTGGCGAGCGGGTTGTAGCGGTACAGCAGCCAGGCCCCCGAGTCCACGGCCGCCTTCTGCTGTTTGATCCCGTTGCGCAGGTTCAGGCCCTGCTGGATGCAGTGGGAGTAGGCGATCACCAGCGCAGGCCCCGGGTAGCTCTCGGCCTCAGTCAAGGCCCGGATGGTCTGCAGGCGGTTGGCGCCCATGGCCACGCTGGCCACGTACACATTGCCGTAGGTCATGGCCATCAGCCCCAGGTCCTTGCGGGCCAGGGGCTTGCCGGCCGCCGCGAACTTGGCGATGGCCCCCAGGGGCGTGGCCTTGGACATCTGCCCGCCCGTGTTGGAATACACCCCCGTGTCCAGCACCAGGATGTTCAGGTCCCGCCCGCAGGCGATCACGTGGTCCAAGCCACCGTAGCCGATGTCGTAGGCCCAGCCGTCCCCGCCGAAGGCCCAGATGGACTTGCGAACCAGGTAGTCGGCCACGGACTGAAGCTGCCGGGCCTCCTCCGCTTTGGACTTGCCGAGCGCCTCCTTGAGACCGGCCACCCGCACGCGCTGGGCCTCGATGCCCTCCTGCGAGCCCTGGTCGGCCTCCAGGAGATCCCTCCCCAGGGCAGGGTCGACCAGCCCGGCCTCGCGCGCCGCGGCGACCAGCTCCCGGGCGAACTCGCTCATCTTGTCCGCGTTCAGGCGCATGCCGAAAGCGAACTCGGCGGCATCCTCGAACAGGGAGTTGGACCAGGCCGGCCCGCGGCCGTCGGCGCGGTAGGTGTAGGGCGTGTTGGGCAGGTTGCCCCCGTAGATCGAGGAGCAGCCGGTGGCGTTGCCCACGACCAGGCGGTCGCCGAAAAGCTGGCTGGCCAGCTTGATGTAGGGGGCTTCGCCGCAGCCGGCGCAGGCCCCGGAGAACTCGAACAGGGGCTTCACCATCTGGGAGCCCTTGATGGTGTTGCGCTTGATGAGCTTCTCCTCCACCTCCGGCAGGCCCAGGAAGAACTTCCAGTTGGCCGACTCCGGGGCACGCAGGGGGGCCTGCGGGGCCAGGTTCACGGCCTTGCGGCCCGTCTTCTGGCCGTCCTTCTTTTCCTCCGCCGGGCAGATCTCCACGCACAGCCCGCAGCCGGTGCAGTCCTCGGGTGAGACCTGGAGGGTGAACTTCTTGCCTTCCAGCTCCTTGCCCCGGGCCTCTCGGCTCTTGAAGGTCGGCGGGGCGCCGGCCAGGTGAGCCGACTCGTAGGCTTTTAATCGGATGACGGCATGCGGGCAGATCAGGGAGCACTCGCCGCACTGGATGCAGATCTCCGGCTCCCAAACCGGGATCTCCTCGGCGATGTTGCGCTTCTCGTACTGGGTGGTGCCGCTGGGCCAGGTGCCGTCGTCGGGCAGCTTGGAGACAGGCAGGCGATCGCCACGCTCGGCGATGATCTCCCCGATCACTTCGCGCACGAACGCGGGGGCCTCCTTGGGCGCCGGCGGCGCCATGCGCAGCTCGCCCTTCACGGTTTTCGGGTAGTTCACCTGCTCGATGGCCTTCCGGGCGGCTTCCACCCCCTTCAGGTTCATCTCGATCACGTCCCGGCCCTTGCCCCCGTAGGTGTCCTCCACCGCCTGCTTGATCAGGTCCAGGGCCTTCTGCTCCGGGAGCACCCCGGAGATCAGGAAAAAGGCGGTCTGCATGATGGTGTTGATGCGCCATCCCAGGCCGGCTGCTTCGGCGATCTTCAGGGCGTCAATGACGTAGAACTTGAGCTTCTTGTCGATGATCTGCCTTTGCACCTCCACGGGCAGGTGCTCCCAGACCTCCGCCTTGCCGTACGGCGAGGCCAGCAGGAAGGTGCCGCCCTCCTCGGCGGCCCAGAGCATGTCGATCTTTTCCAGGAAGCTGAATTTGTGGCAGGCCACGAAGTTGGCCTGCTGCACCAGGTAGGTGCTCTTGATGGGCTTGGG
>CAZMWZ010000013.1:17046-30030 GCA_964570045.1 uncultured Spirochaetaceae bacterium | reverse complement strand
TCCAGGTTGTCCGTCTCCTGCAGCAAAGCGTCGATTTCGTCCTGCGAAAGGGATCCGTCACTCATGGCTCTTCCTCCAGACCCGTGGCGAGTTCCTCGAACTCCGCCTGCTCGATTTCTTCAAGTTTCTTCACGATCTGCACGGCCAGCTTGTTGCCCAGGACCCCGGGCCGGCAGAGGAACTTCTTGCGGTCGCCCACCTTCAGGGGCATGGGATCGGCCACTCGCACGGAGTCCAGGCGGATGATGTCCCCCGGCCGCAGGGCCAGCACGTCGCGCACCGTGATGTCCATGTTGCCGATCTCCGCGCTCAGGGTCACCGCCACCGTGGCCAGGCGGTCGCGCAGGATGTTCAGGTTCTCCGTGGTGGTGCCGCGGCGCACCGAGGAATACCAGTACTGGGCGGAGAGCTTGGAGATGATCGGTTCGATGGTCAGGTAGGGGATGCAGAGGTTCATCATCCCCTCCACCTCGCCGACCTTGGTCTCCAGGGTCACCAGGACCACCATCTCGGAGGGGGGCACGATGCCGGCGAACTGGGGGTTGGTCTCGATGCCCCCCAGGCGCGGGCGCAGGTCGATGACCGTGCTCCAGCTCTCGCGCAGGTTGCCCAGCACCCGCACGATGATCCCCTCCATGACCGACTGCTCGATGTCGGTGAGCTCGCGGGAGAACTTGGCCCCCTCCCCCTGGCCGCCGAACAGGCGGTCGATGATGGAGAAGGTGATGGCCGGGTCTATTTCCAGGATCGCCGACCCTTTGAGGGGGTCCATATCCACCACCGCCAGCGTGGTCGGGTTGGGGATGGAGCGGATGAACTCCTCGTAGGTGAGCTGGTCCACGGAGGCCACGTGCACGTGCACGAGGCTGCGCAACTGCGCGGACAGCGAAGTGGTGGTCAGGCGGGCGAAGGTCTCGTGCATGATGGAGACCGTGCGGATCTGGTCCTTGGAGAACTTGTCGGGGCGCTTGAAGTCGTAGATCTTGATCTTGCGCTGGTCCTTGGGCTGGTGGACCTCCTCGGTGGAGATTTCCCCGGCCGAGATCGCCGACAGCAGCTGGTCTATTTCGTCCTGCGAGAGAACTTCCGCCATTCCCCTCCCCCTACTGGGCGACCACGAACTCCCGGAAAACCACGGCCTTGATCTTGCCTTCCTTCATGACCTTGTTGATGTTGTTGCGCAGATCCTCCTGGATCTGGACGTAGCGCTCGGGTTTCAACTCGCTTTTGGGCTTCCCGCTCAGGTGCAGGAAGATGATGTTCTGGATTTCCCGCTTGCGGGCGCTCAACTCGAAGGCGATTGTCTTGCTATCCGCCTCGAAGCCCATGCTGACCTTGGCCGAGAAGATGGCCGGCTCCTCGTCGGAGGTCACCCCGCGGATCTCCTCCAGGGTGTCGTCGTACTGCAGGGGGGCCTGGTAGGCCTGGTACTCCTGCGACAGCGCCGGCAGAGCGGTGCCGCTCTTACCCCGGTTCACGAGGTTGAAGGTGATGACCGTAGTGGTCACGCCCAGGATGACGAAGCCCAGGCCGATGGCCACCCACTTGAGGATGCGAATCAGGAAGGCGGGCAGGAAGCCGGCCTTCTTTCCCTCCGGCGCGGTTTCCTCCCCGCCCGCCCCTACGTCCTCTAAACTCAAGCCTTCTTCGTCCGACATGGGTCACTCCCTCTAGAAATTAACAGAAATCAAACGCCACCGCAAACCCCCTACAGGTGCCCCGCGGTCAGCAGCACGATGTCCACGCGCCGGTTGTAGGCCCTGCCCTCCGGCGTGTCATTGGCCGCCAGGGGCACCGTGTCCGCGAAGCCGGCCACCTGGAACTGCTTCTCGTTCACCCCGAAATCCACCAGGTAATGCAGGACGTTGGTGGCCCGGGCAGTGGAAAGCTCCCAGTTGGTGAAGTAGTCGCCCCCCGGGTCGGTGGGCACGTCATCCGTGTGCCCCTCGATGCGGAACTTGCGCTCAGCGAACTGCGGGGAGGAAAGCAGGGAAGCGGCCTTCTGCAGCACGGCCCGCGCCTCCTCCATGCGCACCTCGGCGCTGGCCTGCTCGAAGAAGGAGTCCGCCGCCAGGGAGATCACCAGTCCCCGCTCGTCCTCCCTGACGCGCACCTTCTTCGTCCTGATCTCCGGCTGGAAAACGGAGACCGCGGTCTGGCGCGCGCGGCCCAGGGATCTCCCCCGCTCGGCGGAGGGCAGGTTCTGGATCGTGTGCCCCAGCTCCGCCAGGCGCCCGACCTGCAGGGTGTTGCCGCCGCGGTAGTTGCCCAGCCCGGTGAAGGCCGAGAGCAGGAGGCGCATCTCGGCCACGTTCAGGGTGTCCCCGGAGACTGCGTACAGCATGACGAAGAAGACCAGCAGCTGGGTAACCAGGTCGGAATAGGAGAGCAGCCACAGCGGCTGCCCTTCATCCGGCTTCTTCTCCTTCTTCTTCGGGTTGGGCATCGCACCCCTATTCCTTGGCCGCCTGCTGCCGGACAGCCTCCCGCCTGGCGGGCGGCAGCATGCACAGCAGCTTTTCCTCCAGGATGCGCGGGTTGTCCCCGCCCTGGATCGAGAGGATCCCCTCGATCATGATCTCCTTGACCAGGGCTTCCGCCCCGTCCCGGTCCTCCAGCTTTTTTTTGAGCGGCCCGAACACCAGGTAGGAAAGCATGGCCCCGTAGAAGGTGGTAAGCAGGGCCACCGCCATGCCCTGCCCGATGGTGGAGCGGTCCTCGATGCGGGCCAGCATGATGACCAGGCCCAGGATCGTGCCGATCATGCCGAAGGCCGGCGCCTGCTTGGAGAAGTCGTCGATCAGCAGGATGCCGTGCTGGTGGCGGGCCTGGATCTGGTTCAACTCGTTGTACAGGATGTTCTTGATGATCTCCGGGTCGGTGCCGTCCACCACCAGCTGGATGCCCTTCCGTAAAAACTCGTCCTCCAGCTCCTCCAGATCGTCCTCCAGGGCCAGGAGGCCCTCGCGCCGGGCCTTCTCCGAGAAGGTCACCAGCTGGCTGATGAGGCGCTCCTCCTGGAAGTTGGGCTGGCGCAGGGTGAGGCGCAGGTAGGTGATCAGGTTCAGGACCCGGCTCAGGGGGTGGCCCACGAACAGCGAGGCCAGGGCGCCACCCAAGGTGATGACGATGGAGGAAACGCTGACAAAAGCGCTGAGGATGCCGCCACCCCACAGGATGCCGAGGATCATGAGCGCCACGCCCCCGGCCAGTCCGACGATGACCCCTAGATCCACGACTGCTACTCCTCGTTCTTGAATGCGCCGATCAGCCGGCGGTAGCCCACGATTCTCTCCAATACCTCGCCGTAGCCCTCACGGGCGATCAGGCGCTTGCCCGAGAGCATGACCAGGGTCGTGTCGGGGTTGCACTCCACGTACTCGATCTGGTGCGGGTTGACGTAGAAGGTCTTCCCGTCCAGCCTGGTCACCTCGATCATCCCGCTATCCTACCCCTATTACCTCTTGAGCGTCAGCAACTCCTGGAGCATCTGGTCGGCGGTGGTGATCGTGCGGGAGTTGGCTTGGAAGCCGCGCTGGGTCACGATCATGTCCGTGAACTGCTCGGCCAGGTCCACGTTGCTCATCTCCAGGGTGCCCGCGATGATCTTGCCCTTGCCGGCCACCCCGGCGGGGTCCACCCTCGGGTCGCCGGAGTTGTTGGAAACCACGTAGGTGTTCTCCCCCGCCTTCTCCAGCCCTCCGGGGTTGGTGAAGGAGGCCAGGGCCACCTGCCCGATGGCCCGGTTGGTGCCGTTGGAGTACACGCCCACGATCTCGCCGTTCTGGTCGATCTTGAAGCTCTCCAGGTACCCCATGGGATAGCCGTCCTGGGTCACGGCCTTGGTGGAGCTCTTCTCGGCGAACTGGGTCACCGCGTTGCGGTAGGCGCCCACCTCCCCCAGGTTGAGGGCGAAAAGCTGCCGGAAGGCCGTCTGGCCGGCGGGGATGTCCGCCTCAGGCACGTCGAAGCCCACCTGCACCGCGAGGGAGCCGGCCGCCACGGTGTCCCCCTGGGCGTCCAGCACGGACTGCAGGCTGCCCAGGTTGTCGAAGTCCAGGAAGAAGAGGTTGTCGGCGTTGTTAGCCGCCCCCACCTCCGCGCGGGTATTGGTCGGCACCACGGCCTCGGGGTCCACCACGACCTCGGCCCGCCAGCGGTTGGCGATGCCCGGCACCTTCTGGAAGTTCACGGCCAGCTTGTGCACCTTCCCGAAGGAGTCAAAGATGTCAAAGGTCGTGGACCAGGTGCCGTCCAGCAGCGCCTCGGGGGGCGCGCCCACGGGGATTTCCGGGGTGCGCTTGTCCAGGTTGCAGGCCAGTTGGACCAGGGTGGTGGCCGCCGCCGGGTCCTTGCCGCCCACCGGGATCACCAGGTCGGCGATGTCCGCCGCCGTGTTGATCCGGGTCACCCCGCCCACGCTCTGGGCCTGCCAGCCCTGCACGCGCATGCCGTTGGCCGGGTTCACCAGGGTGCCGTTCTCGTCCAGGGCGAAGGCCCCGTTGCGGGTGAAGTACCTCTTTTCCCCGTCCTGCTGGATGAAGAACCCCTCGCCCTGCAGGGCCAGGTCGGTCATCACCCCCGTGGTCTGCAGGCTGCCCTGGGTGTGGATGGTGTCGATGGTGGCGATCACCATGCCCAGGCCCACCTGCTTGGGGTTCACCCCGCCGACCTCGTCGGTGGGCCGGGCTGCCCCGGAAAGGGTCTGGGAGATCATGTCCTGGAAATTCACCCTGCCCTTCTTGAAGCCCGTGGTGTTCACGTTGGCGATGTTGTTCCCCAGCACGTCCATGCGTATCTGGTGGTTCTGCAGCCCCGCCACGCCGGCGTAAAGCGACCGCATCATACTCGCCTGCCCTCCTCTATTCCTTCACGCTTATAACTTGCGTCACGTCGTAGTATCGGCCTTCGACCAATACCTGGGGATACTGGCTCCCGCTGATCGCCTCGACCCTGCCGGCGATTCGCCCCTCCCCCTCGGAAATCTCCACGGTTTTTCCCAGCAAGTTCACGGCCTGGCTGCGCGCCAGAAGGCCGAGCACCTTGGTGAGCTCGCCGTTCATGTTGGTCATCTGCTCCAGTGTGGAGAACTGGGCCATCTGGGCCACGAACTCCCGGTCCTGCAGCGGCTGGGTGGGGTCCTGGTGGGAGAGCTGGGTGATGAGCAGCTTCAGGAAGTCGTCCTTGCCCAGCTCGGCCTGCGCGGTGCGCCCCGGGGCGAGGGTACGGTTGTAGTCTTCCACCCGCCGGCTCAAGGAAGCCAGGTCCTCGGCGGAAATCGCCGTGTTGATGTCCATGCCTATAACGCTCCTTACCTCAAGCCAACAGGTTCACCGTGGTGAACCCTAGGTCCCAGGCCGCGGGGGTAGCGCGCTGGAACTCCTCGGCCGGACGGCCGGCCGCGGCCCCCTGGCCGGTGTCCAGCCCCCGCCGCTCGCCCCCGCCCCCGCTCACCGTCACGTCGATGTTGGCGGAGGCGTAGCCTTCCTGCCGCAGCGCGCTCTTCAGCTGCTCCATGTTGGCGTCGAGCAGCTCCTTCACATTGCTATTGTCGACAACAATCCTGCCTTCTAAACTGCTTTCCCCCAGGTGCAGGCGGATGCGCACGGAGCCCAGGTGCTCGGGTTTGAGCACCAGGCGGATCTCTCCCTCCCCCCCCTCTCGCAGCACGATGCCGGCGCGCTCTACGATTTCGGGGAGCAGGCGCTCCCGCAGGGCGGAGCCCGACATGGACGTCGGCGAGGACGGTGCGGGGCCCGACCGGCCCGCCTGAGCCTCCCGCGGACTCTCCACCCCGGCTCCGGCCTCCCGGGCCAGCAGAACCCGTTCGAAGCTGCGTGAACCTGTATCGCGGCCGGCGGGCTCCGCGACCTGCCGGGCTTCGGGGCTGTTTCCCGCCTCCGTCGCGCGCCGGCGCAGGTCCACCACGAACACCCGCACTTCCGCGGGCCGGCTTTCCCTCCTGGCCTCCACGGCGGCCGGGGCATGATCCACGGATGCCGCGCCTCGCGGGCGCCGGCCGACGGGCGCAAGGAGCGCGGCGGCCGCCTCGGCTGGCTGGCCCTCGCCGGCATCGGGCGACGCACCGGCCTTCGCGCCGAGCTTCGCGCCGAGCTTCGTGCCGGTCTCCGTACCGGGCTTCACGCCGGCCTTCGCCACGGCCGCGCCGGCCTCCGTACCGGGCTTCGCGCCGGCGCGGGCCTCCGCTACTTCCGGATTTTCAGTTTTTTTCCGAGGCCCCGTCCCTGCCGCGGGCGTCTCCGCAGTCCGGTTGTCGGCAGGCGGCTTGTCGCCCTCCGGCTTCTGGATGGGCGTCCCGGCCAGCCTGCGAAACAGGAGCAGGAACCCGGAAGGCGCCCGGAGGGCCCGCGCGGCCGGCGAAACCCCATCAGGGCGCGAAGCCCCGCCAGCGCGCGCAGCCGCGGCAGGGCGGGCCTCCGCGGCGTGCTGTTCTCCCGCCCAGGCGGGAACGGCTACTGCCAAGCTCAGCCTCCGCTCTTCCGCGCCATCTTGCGCTGGAGCGCCGCGGCGCGGTCCGCCGGCATCAGGGAAAGCCAGTAGGCCACCAGGGAGGCCTCCCCCGCCTCGGCAGCCAGCTCCTCGGTGACCCGCATCAGGTCGATCACGTCCTGGTCCTCCATGGCCAGCAGAATTTTCACCGCCTTGTCCGGGGGCATGCCCACCAGGTAGGCAGAGTTCTGCAATAAGTTGTCCCTTCTATTGTCGTAAGCTTGGACGCGCTGGTTGAACAGTTTTTCGCGGTCCTCCACCGCCTTCTCGCGCTCCTGGACCAGCTGGATCTTCTGGGCCAGCTCCTGCTCCTGGCTGCCCAGCGCCTGTTCCCGAGCGGCGAGCTCCTCGGCGCGCACGGCCACGGCCTCCAGCTGCTTGGCCAGGCGCTCCTTGTCCAGCAGCAGCGGGTCCTCCGCGTCCAGCTCCGGCCGGCGCGCGCCTAATAGGGCGAAGACGGGCGCCAGGGTCCGGCGGGCGTCCACCACGCCCAGGTAGTCGAACCAGACCAGGCCCCCCAGGGCCAGCACGCCGACCAGCAGGATCAGGATCACGATCCGGAACCCCGCTCCGACTCCGCTGTAGTCTGACACCTGCCTCACCCCCTACTCTCGTCCCCGGAGAAACTGACTCGCCGCCACATCGTCCTGGACGTTGAACTCCTCGACCCGGGCCTCGTGGCGGTGCTCGGCCGCCCTGCGCTCCTTGAGCTTCTCCAGCACCTTGCGCTCCCGGGAGGCCTCCAGGTACCTGGCCTGCACCTCCAGGCGCTCCTTCTCGCGCCGGGCCAGCTCCTCGCTCAACCGGCGCCGGGTGGCCTCCAGCCAGGCGAGGTAGCGCTCGCGGTAGGCGAACAGGCCCAGGTCCAGGGCTCCGGCCGCGGCCGGCGCGCTGCGGTAGGCCGCTCCACGCTCACTCTCGGTCTCCTGGAGGCGCCGGGCCAGGCGCACGCAGTGCCCGGCGGCCTCGGCCAGCCGGTAGAGGGCCTGAGCCTCCCGGTGGGCCCTAAGCTCGAGCAGCCGCTCGAGGCGAAAGCGAAAGCGCTTCACCGCCCAGCTCCTCCTCGGGGATCTCCAGACCGGCCAGTTCGCCCAGGGCCTTCAGGGTGTCGGACAGGGAGAAGCGCTCCTCCACGGCCTGGGTCAGGAAGCGGTTCAAGGCCGGCATCTTCTGCACCGCGGCGTCGATCTCCGGGTTGGAGCCCTCCACGTAGGCCCCCACGCTGATCAGGTCCTCCGCGTCGCGGTGGACGGCCAGCAGGCGCCGCAGGCGGGCGCAGGCCTGGCGCACGGTGGGGCCGCACACCTTGTCGGCCAGCCGGGACAGCGAGGCCAGCACGTCCACCGCCGGATAGTGGGCCCGCTCGGCCAGTCTGCGGGACAGCACGAGGTGCCCGTCCAGGTGTCCCCGCACGGCGTCCGCGATGGGCTCGTCCAGGTCATCTCCTTCCACCAGCACGCTGTAGAAGCCGGTGATGGAGCCGCGCTCGGAGGTGCCGGCGCGCTCCAACAGCTTGGGCAGCAGGCTGAACACCGAGGGGGTGTACCCCCGGTTGGCCGGCGGCTCGCCGATGGCTAGTCCTATCTCCCGCTGGGCCCTGGCGAAGCGGGTCACCGTGTCGAAGAACAGCATCACGTCCCTGCCCTGGTCGCGGAAGTATTCGGCCACGGCGGTGGCCACGTAGGCCCCGCGGATGCGCGCCAGGGGGGGCTTGTTGGCGGAGGCCACCACCACGACCGAGCGGGCCAGGCCTTCGGGCCCCAGGTCGTTCTCGATGAACTCCCGCACCTCCCGGCCGCGCTCCCCGATCAGGGCGATGACGCTCACGTCCGCCGAGGTGTTGCGGGCCATCATGCCCAGCAGGGTGGTCTTGCCCACGCCGCTGCCGGAGAAGATCCCCATGCGCTGCCCCTTGCCGACGGTGGCCAGGCCGTCCACGGTACGGATGCCCGTGGCGATCTTCTGGTGAATGCGGTGGCGCCTCAGCACGTCGGGGGGGGTGCGGAAGATGGGGTACCAGAGGGAGGAGCCCACGTCCCCCTTGCCGTCGATGGGCTTGCCCATGGAGTCCAGCACCCGGCCCAGCAGTCGCTCGGATACCGGCACGGAAAGCTGCTCGCCCATGGCGATCACCTTGGCGCCGATCTCCAACCCCTCCATCTCGTCGTAGGGCATGATCTGCACGGTGGCGCCCCGCAGGCCCACCACTTCGGCCCAGAGGATGCGCTTCTGGGCGGGCAGCACGATCTGGCACAGCTCGCCGACCACCGCCCGCGGGCCCTTGGCCTCAATGACCAGGCCCTGCACCTTGTCGACGGTCCCCGTGTATTTGATGGGCTCAAGGCGCTCCAAGGCCAGAGCGTATTTATCGAAGATGCCCATTCCCCCTCCCTTCTCCAATGGGCGCCGCCCGGGGGCGGCCTCTGTTCGAGCGGTCCCGGGGCCGCCCTACTCCTCTCCCTTGGCCCGGATGGGGGCCAGCTCCAGGATGCGCTCCTCGATCTCGGAGAGCTGCGAGGAGACCCGGGCGTCGATCTGCCCGAAGTCGGTCTCCAGGATGCAGCCGCCGCGATCCACCGAGGAGTCCTCCAGCACGGTTATAGCCTTCACGTTCTCGACCATCTTCATGAAATCGGCGATGTGCGCGGAGGTGAGCTCCAGGTCGGCCAGGTTCACCCGGATGACCACCTCCCCACGGCTCTTGAGCTTGCGGAGGGCCTGCACGACGTTGTTGATCACGACGTTCTTCTGGTTCTCCGAGATCACCTTGATGACCTTCTTGGCGATCAGCAGCACCAGGTTGATGACCTGGGTCTCGGACTCCTCGATGATCAGGTTGCGCCGCTCGATGGCCGCCGTGATGATGCGCTGCAGGTTGTCCGTCAGGCGCTGGACCTCGGCGCGGCCCTCCTGGTAGCCCTGCTCCCGGCCCTCGGCGTTGCCCGTGTCGCGGGCTTCCTTTTGGATCTTTTCCACCCGGGTGCGGATCTCCCCCTCCAGCGCGGCGGCCGCCTGGCGGGCCTCCTCCAACAGGCGCTTGGCCTCGTCCTCGGCCTCCTGGCGGATGCGCTGGGCCTGGTTGTTCTTGCGCTTCACCTCGTCGAAGGCGACCCGCTCGGCCTCTTTCTTGATCCGTTCGGCCTCCTCCTGGGCTACACTCAACAGGCGCGCCTTCTCCTCTTCCCAGCGGGCCTTGAAGGTGTCGGCCTCCCGGCGCACGTCCTCGGCGGTGGGGCCGGTGTACTCGGCGCTGGGCTCCGCGGCCTCCGGCTCCTCGGGGGGCTGCTCCACCCGGGGTGGCTCGATGAAGATCTTGCGCGACTGGTACAGGATCTCGTCGGCTCGAAAAACGTTCTTGGCCACCTGCGGTTTGCTCCTTACACCACCAGCTCGTCCTCGCCGGCCCGAGCCACCACGATCTCGCCCTGCTCCTCCAGCTTGCGGATGATGGACACGATCCGCTGCTGGGCCTCCTCCACGTCCTTCAGGCGCACCGGGCCCATGTAGTCCATGTCCTCCTTCAGCAGCGTGGCCGCCCGCTTGGACATGTTGCGGAAGATCTTGTCCTGGACCTCCGAGTCCACCGCCTTCAGGGCCTTGGCCAGCTCGGTGGTGTCCACCTCGCGCAGCACCTTCTGGATGGCCCGGTCGTCCAGCAGCACGATGTCCTCGAACACGAACATGCGCTTCTTGATGTCCTCGGCCAGTTCCGGGTCGTCCTCCTCCAGGCGCTCGATGATCCCTTTCTCCGTGGAACGGTCCACCAGGTTCAGGATCTCCACGATGCTTTCCACCCCGCCGGCGGTGGTGTAGTCCTCGGAGGACAGGGTGGAGAGCTTCTTCTCCAGCACCCGCTCCACCTCGCGCAGCACCTCGGGGGAGGTGCGGTCCATGGTGGCGATGCGCTTGGCCACGTCCGACTGGATCTCGCTCGGGAGCGAGCCCAGGATGACCGAGGCCTTGTTGGGCTCCAGGTAGGCCAGGATCAAGGCGATGGTCTGGGGGTGCTCCTGCTGGATGAAGTTTAATAGATGAGCCGGGTCGGTGCGGCGGATGAAGTCGAAGGGCCGCACCTGCAGCGAGCTGGTCAGGCGGTTGATGATGTCCACCGCCTTCTGGCTGCCCACCGAACGCTCCAGCAGCTCCCGGGCGTACTCGATGCCGCCGGTGGAGATGAAGTCCTGGGCCATCATCAGCTCCTGGAACTCCATCAGGACCTGGTCGCGGTCCCCCGGGTCGATCGACTCGTTGCGGGCGATCTCGAAGGTGAGCTGCTCGATCTCGTCGTCGCGCAGATGCTTGAAGATCTCCGCGGCGATTTCGTGCCCCAGGCTGATAATGAAGATGGCCGCCTTCTGGCGTCCGGTGAGCGCCTTCTTGGGTCCGGCGGTCTTGCCGGCCCTGCGCGCCGGGGCGGCCGCACCGCGTCCCTGGGCGGGGGCCGGGGCCGCCTCGGGGGTGGCTTCCTTCTTAGCCATCGCCTTACTCCTCCAACAACCAGGTCCGGATCAGCTGGGCCACGTCCTCGGGGTGCTCGCGGGCCATGTTCACGGCGTTCTCCTGCATCTCCAGGCGGGCGCGGTCCTCCACGGACAGCTCCACCTCGGCCCCCTCCTCCTCGGCGCGGCGCAGGGCAGCCTCGCGCATGGCCTGGTGCTGCCGGGCCAGCTCCTCCTCCTTGAGGCGCCGCCGCCGCTCCATCTCCTTGGCCAGCAGGCGGTACAGCACGATGGCCGCCAGCAGGCCGGCCAGGCCGATGATCACCGACAGGATCGTGGTCCGCACCTGGCGCTGCTGGCGCAGCTCCAGGTCCTCGTCGCCGAATTGGCGGTTCCTGTCGAACTGCAGGTGCTCCACGGTGACCGAGTCCCCGCGGTCGCGGCTGAAGCCCACCGCGTCGCGCAGCAGCGCCTCGGCCTTTTTCAGATCGCCGTCAGCCACGGGCAGGTACTCACGTTTGATGCTGCCGTCGGTGTTGAGCTCCAGCTGCCCCTTGGCATTGTATACTCGCTTCCAGACCCCATCAATCGCCACCGCGGCGGTGATGCGGGAGATGGCCCAGGGGCTCTTCTCCTCCACGGTGCTGCGCTTGTTGACCACCTCGTTCTGGATCATGGAGGACTGGCTGTACTTGCCCACCAGGTTGGACAGGTCCTTGTAGGCCGGCGGGGTCTGCCCCTCCTGCCCCGGGGGGCCCTCCGGGTTGAAGCCCGTGCCCTCGAACTGCTCCTCCTTGACTTCCTTGGAGAGGGTGATCGAGGCCACCACCTCGCTCTCGTCGAAGGGCGTGCGCGGGTTGTCCTTGCGCATGGTCACCGGGAAGTGCTCCTCGGTGTTGACGGTCTGCTTGGACATGTCCAGCAGGATGTCGATCTTCACGATCTGGACCCGGTCGGCGCCGAACATCCCGCGCAATGAGTTCAGGATCTCGCTCTTGTACTGCTGCTCCAGCTCCTTCTTGGTTTTAAGCTCCCGGCGGGCGATCTCGATGCGGTCCACGCCCATCTGGCCCTCGAAATCGTTCAACTGGATGCCGTTCTGGTCGGTGATGACCAGGTTCTCGTCCTTGAGGCCGGCCACGGCGAACTTGATGATCTTCTGGATGCCCTCGATTTTTTTCCGGTTCGCTGCGATGTCGGAGCCCGGCCGCGGGGTGAGGATTACCGACGCGCTCACCTGCTTCTGGTCCTCCTCGAACAGCTCCTTCTTGGGCACCACCAGGGTCACGCTGACCGCGTCCACGTCGTCCACGCCCAGGATGTGCTGCTCCAGGCTCTTGGTCAGCGCCCGCTGCAGGTTCACGTCGCGCTCGAAGTCGGTGAGCGTCCAGCGCTCCACGTCGAAGATGGCCCAGGGGTCGGTGCGGGCGGGGATCAGGTCCTCCCGGAACAGGATGGTGCGGATGCGGCGGGCGGTCTTCTGGTCCTCCACGTAGATCATGTTGTCCGGGCCGGACTTGTACTTGACCCCCTCCTGGTCCAGCACGCCGACGATGCGCGCCCGGTCGTTCTCCTCCTTGACGGGGGTACCGATCAGCGGGACCATGCTGGGCGCGGCGCTGAAAACGCCGATGAGCAGCACGGCCAGCACCGCCACGCCCAGCACCGAGAAAAGTATCGCCTTCTGGGTGACGCTCCATTTGCCCCAGAGCGTCCCGATCTGGGCCAGCAGAGCCCGCAGCCTTTCGTTCATTCTCCCCTCCCGTAGAAGAACCTCAAGAACTCAACGGATGCTCACGATCTCCCTGTAGGCCCGGATGGCCCGATCGATGACCGCCTTGGTCATCGACAGCGACAGGTTCGCCTCGGCCAGGGCGATCGTCACATCGTGGATGTCCACCGACTCCGGGTCGGTGATCAGGGCCTGCGAAAGGTCCTGGGCCCGCACCTGCTGGTCGTTGACCTGCCCCAGTGCCTGGAAAAACAGTTTGCCGAAGCTGCTCTCTGCGGCCGCGGCCGGCGAGGCCTCGCTGCC
>CAZMWZ010000013.1:10886-16946 GCA_964570045.1 uncultured Spirochaetaceae bacterium | reverse complement strand
TTTGCGGCGCGATGTGGCGCGGGTCGCTGGTCGCGAGGGTGATGCGGTGCCCGTGAACGTCCATGGCTTACCTCCCGATCTCCAGGGCCCGCAGGAACATGCTGCGGCTGCCGCTCAACACCGCCACGTTGGCCTCGTAGGCCCGCGAGGCGGAGATCATGTCGACCATCTCGTTGACGATGTTCACGTTGGGGAACTCCACGTATCCCTTGCGCGGCCCGGACTGGATGGCGTCCGGGTGGGTGGGGTCGTACACCAGGCGCGGCTTGGCGTCGTAGTCCTTCTCCACCCTGCTCACCCGCACGCCGCGGCCCATCTCTTGTGCCAGGAACTGCGGCAGGAACGGGCTGCGCCAATAAGGCTGCGCCACGCGGGGGCGGAAGATCACCCGACTGCGCCGGAAGGGGCCGCCTTCCGTGGTGCGGGTGGTGGTCGCGTTGGCGATATTATCGGCGATCACGTCTATGCGCACCCGCTCCGCGGTGAGCCCCGTGGCGGCGATGTTCATGCTGGAAAAAAGTCCCATGGTCTACCTCAACACCAGGTTCACCAGGTTATATTGAGCGCCGATCGCCGTGGCCAGGGTCTGGTACAGCAGCTGGTTCTGCTGGGCCAGCATCCCCTCTTCCTCCACGTCCACGTTGTTGCCGTTGTTCTTGGCGGTGCTCAGGTAGTCCAGGACCTGCCTGGGCCGCACCGAGCGGTAGTCCCGCGGCTGGTAGAAGGGGATGTGCCGGGGGTCGCTCACAAACTGCACGGGGGGCTTCACCCGCTCGGAGGCCAGGGCCCGCGCCAGCTCGCTCTCGAAGTTGACCACCGTGCGCTTGAACTCCGGGGTCTCCGCGTTAGCGAGGTTGTTGGCGATCACGTTCCTGCGCACCACCGCCACGTCCATGCCGCGGCGCATCAGGTCGACCGTCCTGCCGAAACTGCCGGAAAACATCCTATTACACCTCTTCCTTCGATTGTCGGCCTCATCCCCGCCCCGGATTAGAGGATGAAGCGGCTCAGGTCCTGGTCCTCCACGATCCCCTTGAGCCTCTCGTCCACATAGCCCCGCGATACGGTGATCGTCTGCCCCGCGAGCTCCGAGCTGTTGAAGGAGACCTCCTCCAGCAGCAGCTCCATGATGGTGTACAGTCGCCGCGCCCCGATGTTCTCCGCGCGCGAGTTGACCTCCGTGGCGACCTCGGCCAGCCGCAGGATGGCCTCCTCCCGGAAGTCCAGCTCCACCTCCTCGGTGCGCAGCAGCTCCACGTACTGTTTGATCAACGCGTTGCGCGGCTGGGTGAGGATCTTCACGAAGTCCTCGCTGGTGAGCGGCGCGAGCTCCACCCGCAGGGGGAACCTGCCCTGCAGCTCCGGGATCAGGTCCGAGGGCTTGCTCATGTGGAAAGCCCCCGCGGCAATGAACAGGATGTGCGCGGTGTCCACGATCCCGTAGCGGGTGTTCACCTTGCTGCCCTCCACGATGGGCAGGATGTCCCGCTGCACCCCCTCCCGGGAAACGTCCACTCCGGAGACGTTCTGGCGCGAGGCGATCTTGTCGATCTCGTCGACGAACACGATGCCCATCTGCTCCACCCGCTGGATGGCCTGTTCGGTCACCCGCTCCATGTCCACCAGCTTGTCCATCTCCTCGGCCAGCAGGATGTCCCGGGCCCGGCCCACGGTGGTCTTCTTGCGCTTCTTGCGCCCGCCGAAGATGCTGCCCAGGTTGCCCAGGTTTCCCAGGTTGACGTCCAGCTCCTCGAAGCTGGCCCCGGAGAAGATCTCGATGGCCGGCATCGAGCTACGGGTCACGTTGACCTCCACGTCCCGGTCCTCCAGCTCGCCTCTACGCAGCTTCTCGCGGAACTTTTCACGCGTCGAGGAGGCGCCCTCCACCGCCCCGGCCTCGGCAGCGGTCTTGCCCCCCGGCAGCAGCAGGTCCAGCATGGCCTCCTCGGCCCGCCGCTCCGCCTCCTGGCGCACCTCCTCCTGCATCTCGCCCTTGACCATGGATACGGCCACCTGGGCCAGGTCGCGGATCATGGACTCCACGTCCCGCCCCACGTAGCCGACCTCCGTGTACTTGGTGGCCTCCACCTTCAGGAAGGGGGCGCCCACCAGGCGGGCCAGGCGGCGGGCGATCTCGGTCTTGCCCACGCCCGTGGGCCCGATCATGATGATGTTCTTGGGCGCCACCTCGTCGCGCAGCTCCTCGGGCAGCCGCTGCCGCCGGGTGCGGTTGCGCAGGGCTATGGCCACCGCCTTCTTAGCCTTCTCCTGGCCCACGATGTACTTGTCCAGCTCCTGCACGATCTGGCGGGGGGTGAGCCTGTCCAGGTCGACCTTCATGACAGCTCCTCGACCGCGATTTCGCGGTTGGTGTAGATGCAGATGTCCGCCGCGATGGCTAGGCTGCGCTCCACGATCTCGCGCGCGCTCATGGGCGTGGACTCCAAGAGGGCCCGGGCCGCCGCGTAGGCGAAGCTGCCCCCGGAGCCGATGGCCAGCACCGGCTCCTCGGGGTCCACCACGTCGCCGGTGCCGGAGATCAGCAGCAGGTCCTTGCGGTCGGCCACCAGCAGCATCGCCTCCAGGCGGCGCAGCACCCGGTCCGTGCGCCAGTCCTTGGCCAGCTCCACCGCCGAGCGGCGCAGGTCGCCCCGGTACTCCTTGACCTTGCCCTCGAAGCGCTCGAACAGGGTGAAGGCGTCCGCGGTGGCCCCCGCGAAGCCGACGAGCACGCTGCCGTCGGCCACCTTGCGGATCTTGCGGGCCCGCGCCTTCATAATCGTGACCCCCAGGGTAACCTGCCCGTCCCCACCCATGGCCAGCTGGCCGTCGCGCCGCACCGCAATGATCGTCGTACCGTGCATGCTCTCCATGCTACCTCTGCCTCCGCGCGTGTGGGTGCGCCAGGCGGTACTCCTCGGCCAGGCGCTCGATGTCCAGGTGGGTGTACACCTGGGTGCTCGACAGGTTGGCGTGCCCGAGCAGCTCCTGCACGAGGCGTATGTCCCGACCGCGGGCCAACAGGTGGGTGGCGAAGCTGTGGCGGAAGGTGTGCGGGCTGGCCGGCTTGGCCAGGCCGGAGGCCCGCAGGGCCTTCTCCACGATCCCCTGGATGCCGCGCACCGTGATGCGCCCGCCCCTGCGGTTAACCAGCAGCGCCTTGCCCCCCTGCGGGCCCCTGGTGAAGGCCAACGCCCGTCGGGCCAGCAGGTACTCCTTCAATACCGCGGCGGCCGGCCCTCCGAAGAACGCCAGCCTCTCCTTCCCCCCCTTGCCGCGCACCCGGATCGAGCGCGCCGAGATGTCCAGGTCGGTGAGGTTCATGGCCGCCAGCTCCGACACCCGGCAGCCGGTGGCGTAGAGAAACTCCAGGATCAGGCGGTCGCGCAGCTCCCAGAAACTGGCCGCCGGCGGCGCCACCAGGCGCTCGACCTCCTCTACCAGCAGGAAGGAGGGCAGCGTCGCGGGGGTCTTCAGGGAGCGGATCCCCTGGAACGGGTTGGCCGGCGGGGGCGACTCCCCCCCGTGGCTGCGGGCGAAGCGGAAGAACCCGCGCAGGGCCGAAAGGGCCCGGTTGATCGAGCGGGAACCCAAGCCCCGCCTGGACAGCCAGCCCACGAAGCCCCGGGCTTCCGCCGGGCTGATGTCCCGGCTCCGCAGGCCGGCTTCCTCCAGATACTGCTGGTACAGGCCAAGGTCCCGGGTGTAGGCGGCCAGGGTGTGGTCGGAGAAGTGGCGGACGTGCTTCAGGTACTGCAAGAAGCTCTCAAGCACTCTGGTCCTCCGCATCCGGGGGGTGGTCGCGCTGCGGGTCGGATGCGCCGTCAGGCGTGTGCAGGTAGTCGCACTGCGGGTTGATGCAGGCCTTGTAGGTGCCGCGCTGCTTGTCCTGCTTCTCCACCAGGAGGTAGCCGCATTGCGGGCACTTGGCGTTCGTCGGCTTGTAGTAGGTGACGAAGTCGCACTCCGGGTAGTTGGTGCAGCCGTAGAACTCCTTGCCCCGGCCGCCCTTGCGGCGGCGGGCGATGATCTTGCCGCCGCAGCCGGGTTTGGGGCAGTCGGCCAGCGGCACGGCCCGGGTGTTGCGGCATTCCGGGAAGCCGGTGCAGGCCAGGAAGAAACCGTAGCGGCCCAGCTTCTTCACCAGGGGTCGGCCGCACTTCTCGCAGGTGAACTCGGTGGGTTCGTCCAGGACTCCCTTGATGGACTCGAGGGTCTGCATCACGTGGTCCACCTGCACCTTGAAGCCCCGGTAGAACTCCGCCACCACCTCCTCCCAGCGCTCCCTGCGCTCCTCCACCTGATCCAGCTTGCGCTCCAGGGAAGCGGTAAAGTTCTCGTTGAGCAGCTCGGGAAACTGGGCGGTGAGCAGGTTGTTGATGATGCGCCCGAGCTGGGTGGGAACCAGCTGCCGGCTCTTGCGCACGACGTAGTAGCGGTCCAGCAGCACGGAGATGATCGGGGCGTAGGTGGAGGGCCGCCCGATGCCCTTCTCCTCCAGCGCCTTGATGATCGTGGCGTCGCTGTAGCGTGCCGGGCCGGAGGTGAAGTGCTGCTCGCTTAAGTGGCGCAGGAACTCCAGCACCTCCCCCTCCGTCATGGCGGGCAGGGCCTTGCCCGGTTCTTTCGTAGCCAGCACCGACAGGGCGCGCTGGAAGCCCGGCGAGCTCATACGCGTGGAGCTGGCCCGGAACAGAGCCTCCCCGGCCCGAATGTCCGCGGTGGTGGTCACGGCTTGCGCGGGGGTCATCTGGGAGGAGACGAAGCGCTCCCAGACCAGGGAATACAGCTTGTACTGGTCGGGGGTGAGCGCCGAGCGGATGTCCTGCGGGGTGTTGCGCACGTAGGTCGGCCGAATGGCCTCGTGGGCGTCCTGGGCCTTGGCGGCGGGGGCGTAGTAGACGGGCTTCTCGGGCAGCTCCGCGGGGAAGCGTTCGGCCAGGAAAGCCCGCACCTCCGCCAGGGCCGTCTCCGACACGCGCGTGGAGTCCGTGCGCATGTAGGTGATGAGGCCCACCCTGCCCGAGCCGATGTCCACGCCTTCGTACAGCGTCTGAGCCACCTGCATGGTCTTGCGCGAGGTGAAGCCGAAGCGGTTGGCCGCATCCTGCTGCAACTTGGAGGTGGTCAGGGGGGCCTTGGGCTTCAGGGACTTCTCGGTGGTCCTCAAGGCCGCCACGCGGTACTCCGCCCCCCCCAGGGCCGCGATGATGGCGTTCACGGCCTCCTGGTTCTCCAACTCCGGCTTGGCGCCCCGGTACTCGGCCAGGGCGGCCTTGAAGGTGGAGCGGCCCTTCTTCAACTCCGCCTCCAAGCTCCAGTACTCCTCGGAGACGAAGGACTCTACCTCCGCCTCGCGGTCGCAGACGAGGCGCAGCGCCACGGACTGCACCCTCCCTGCGGACAGCCCGTTCTTGACCTTTTTCCAAAGGATAGGGGAAAGATGGTAGCCCACCAGCCGGTCCAGGACCCTCCTGGCCTTCTGCGCCTCGACCTTGGCCCCGTCGATCTCCCCCGGGTTGGCCACGGCCTCGCGGATGACCTGCGGGGTGATCTCGTTGAACACGATCCTGCGCACCTTCAGATCCGGTTTCTTCGACAGGATCGCGTTGCGCAGATGAAAGGAGATCGCCTCACCCTCCCGGTCGTTATCGGAGGCCAGCAGCACCTCGGCTGAACGCCCGGCCTCCTGCCGCAGCCCGTTCAGGATCTTGGCCTTGCCCCGGATGGTGATGTATTCCGGCTCGAAGCCTTTTTCCACGTCCACGGCCAGGCGGCTCTTGGGGAGGTCCACCAGGTGGCCCATGGAGGCGGCCACCGAATAGCCCTCCCCGAGGTACTTCTCGATCGTTCTGGCCTTGGCCGGGGACTCGACGATGATCAGGGTCTTCTTAGCCATACAACACCTCTCCGTTATGAATCGCCAGCTCGTGCGCCAGCTCGCTCTCCATCTGGCGGGCCAGCACTTCCGCCGCGCTCCACCGGCCTGACGCCAGAGCAGCCTGCCGCGCGGCCAGAGCGGGCATGCGCCCATGCCGCAATAGCGGGTTTGCGCCAATA
>CAZMWZ010000013.1:0-10786 GCA_964570045.1 uncultured Spirochaetaceae bacterium | reverse complement strand
GCCGCAATAGCGGGTTTGCGCCAATAGGCGGCTGTCGCCCACGCCGCAATAGCGGGTTTTCACACCGCAATAGCGGGTTTTCACCCCACCCGGCCAGGATGTCCGCCGCGCCCCGCACGCTCTCCGCGCCCTGCTCGGCGAGCCAGCGGGTGCCGGCGCCTGCCGGCCCTTCCAGGCCCTCGGCGTGCACCACCAGCTCCCGCCCCTGCTCCAGGGCATACTCGGCGGTGATGAGCGCGCCGGAGCCCTCCGGCGCCTGGACCACCACCACCGTACGGGCCAGGCCGCTGATGATGCGATTGCGCCCCGGGAAGTGGTATGGCCGGGGGGGCTCGCCGGGCGGGTACTCGCTCAGAATGCAGCCGCCGCTCTCCAGGATCCTGCGCCCGATCGGGGCGCTGCTGGCCGGATAAACACGGTCAATCCCGTTTCCCAGCACTCCCACCGTCCTGCCGCCTTCCGCCAGGCTGCCCCGGTGCGCCTCCGCGTCGATGCCCCGGGCCAAGCCGGATACCGTGCCGACCCCCAGCCCCGCCAGCTCGAAAGCCAGGGCGAAAGCCGCGCCGCGACCGCTCCCGGTGGGGTGCCGGGTGCCGACGACCCCGACCCAGACCTCCTGGGGCGTAGGAAGACTGCCACGGTAGTATAAAACGACCGGCGGATCGTAGATTTCCCGCAATAATCGAGGGAAATCCGGGCTCCAGATAAAGGTGCATTGGATCGCGCCGGAGGTCAAGAGCTTTTGATCGGCTTCCGCCCGCCGCAGCTCCGCTGCGGGGTCCCAGTTGTTGCTGCGCACCGCCCTGCCCAGGATGGCCGGTAGTGCGGATGCGGAAAGCCCGGCGAGGCGCTCCGGAGTGGCGCAGACCTCCAGCAGGAGGAGCTTCTCCCTGGGCTTCAGGAACGGTACCCGGTTGATCGCCAGCGCCGTCAGTTCATTGGGAGCCATGCATTTCTTCCTCTATTTTTTTCCGGTTTTCAGCCGCCTGTCGGCGCCTTTCCTCCTGCAGCCCCAGCCCCTCCAGCCTCTGGTACACCCCCAGGGCCTCCTCCAGCCTGCCGGCCGTGTAGTACACGCCACCCAGCAGGAACAAGGCATCGGCGTTCTTCTTTTCCCGCTCCAGCAGACGCAGCAGCAGCTCCTCGGCCTCGGCCGGGTGATTGAGCTCGAAGACGTCCAGCACGGCCAGAGCGTACAGGGATTCCGAATGCAGGGGGTCCAGCGCGATGGCCCGGCGGTAATGCCGCTCGGCCCGCCCCAGCCACTCCGCCCGGGCCCCCTCCGCCGCCTGCGCCTGGGCGAGCCGGGCGGCGCACACCCCCGCGTAGTAGAACAGGACGGGGTTCTCCGGATAGATCTTTCGCGCCTCCTCCAGCGCCTCGTAGGCCTTCTGGTACATGGCCAGTTCCATGTAGCGGACCGCCAGCATCCGGTAGTACACCCCCAGCTGGTCGGAGGCACGGACTTTCCGGTCCACCTCCTCGCGGTAGCGCCGGATGCCGGCCTCCAGGTCGGCGATCGTCCGGGCGTCGGCCTCCCTGCCCCGGGAGGCGCCCGGCTCGGTCTTTCTCAACTGCTCCAGAAAGAAGTCCTGCCGGCGGGGGCAGCCCGCCAGCGACAACGCCAGCAGGACCGCCATTCCCGCCGCCCCCTTCATCCAACGCCCCAACGCGTCCTCCCGATTTTCATCCTCGCGGATGGTAGAGCCGGTGGTACTCCGCCAGCTCGCTTTCCTCCACGTGCGTGTAGATCTGGGTCGTGCCGATATCCGAGTGCCCCAGCAAAACCTGCACGGTGCGCAGGTCCGCACCCCCCTTCAGCAGATGCGTGGCGAAAGAGTGCCGCAGGGTGTGGATCTTGCCGGCCACCCCGGCCTCCTGGGCGTAGCCCTTGAAGCGTTTCCACATGCCCTTGCGGGTCAAGGGCTCGCCCAGGTGGTTCACGAACAGGCTGGCCAGGCGCCGGCCGCGGGCCAGCGCGGGGCGAGCCCCGCTTAAGTACCTTTCCAGCCACTCCAGGGCCACGTCCCCGATGGGGACGATCCGCTCCTTGCCCCCCTTGCCGAGCACCCGCAGGAACTTCTCGGTCCTGTAAATCCGCTCCAGGCTCATCGCCGCGGCCTCCGAAACCCGCAGGCCGCAGGAGTAGATCAGCTCGAAGAGGAAACGGTCGCGCACCCCGCCGGGCGTATCCAGGTTGATGGCCGCCAGCAGGCGCTCCACCTCCTCCCGGGAAAAGACTTCGGGGATGTGCCGCGGGATGCGCGGCGTCTCCACGTTCTCCGCCGGGTTCGCGGTGATCCGCTCCTCCCGCAACAGGAAGGCAAAAAAGGCCCGCAGGGCGCTAAGGCACTTGGCGGTCGTCTTGCGGCTGGCCCCCTCCAGCTGCCGGTGCACCAGGTACTGGATGAGGTCCGCGCTGGTGAACTCCTCCGGCGGCCGAGCGCCAGCGGCGCAATACTCGGTCAGCAGGCGCGCCTCCAGAGCGTACACGCTCACCGTGGCCCTGGAAAGGCGCAGCTCCGTCGCCAGATACGCCGCGAAAGCCCCGATCAGCGCGGTCATGCCCTTCAGGCGTCCCCCTGGCTGAGTACCCGTTTCTCACGCAGGACGGTCGGCACGTTCAGGTCCGCCTCCCGGGAATTCCTGCCCAGCAGGAAGTCCCCAGCGGGGCGCCCCGCGGCCACGCCCTTGCGCAGCTTCACCCATTCGTCGTAGGAGATGATGTCCCCCCGGGTCTTCTCCCCGCCGGCCGCGGCAGCGGCAGGGGCGGGGCGCCGCGCCCGCTCGGCGTTGAAGCCGGTGGCGATCACGGTGACCCGCAGCTCGTCACCGAGGGTTTCGTTGATGCTGGTGCCGGCGATGACCAGGGCTTCGCTGTCCGCGCTGGCGGTGATGATCTTCAGCACCTCCTCGTACTCCGAAAGGCAGAAGTCCGTCCCGCCGGTCACGTTGACCAGGATCCCCCGCGCCCCCTCGATCTTGGCGTCCTCCAGCAGGGGGTTGTTGATGGCATTGGTGGCCGCGTCCACCGCGCGGTTGTCGCCGCCGCCCAGGCCTATGCCCATAAGGGCGTCGCCGTTGCCCTTCATGATGGTTCGCACGTCGGCGAAGTCGATGTTGATCTCCCCGGGTTCGGTGATCAGGTCGGAGATTCCCTGGACCCCCTGGCGCAGCACATCGTCGGCCATCAGGAAGGCCTCCCGGATCGGGGTGCGCCGCTCCACGATCTTCAATAAGTACTGGTTGGGGATCACGATCAGGGTATCCACCTCCTCGCGCAGGCGCGCGATCCCCTCCTCGGCCAGGGCCATTTTGCGCTTGCCCTCGAAGTCGAAGGGCTTGGTCACCACGGCCACGGACAGAGCCCCCAGCTCCCGGGCCACGCGCGCCACCACCGGCGCCCCCCCGGTGCCCGTGCCGCCCCCCATGCCGGCGGTGATGAAGACCATGTCGGCGCCGCCCAGCACCTCGCGGATGCGCTCCTCGTCCTCGATCGCCGCCTTCTCGCCTACCTCAGGCATGCCCCCGGCGCCCAGGCCGCCGGTCAGCTTGGCTCCCAGGGCTAAGCGGGTCTGGGCCTTGGACATCTGCAGGGCCTGCTGGTCCGTATTGGCCGCGATGAACTGCACGTTCTTCAGGCCCCCGGCGATCATGCGGTTCACGGCGTTGGAGCCGCCCCCGCCGACCCCGATCACTTTGAGCACGGTGATGTTCGTCGGGTGCTCGCTGGCAAACTCGATGTTCATTGTCCCCCTCCCCTTCCGCAGTCTCTATAGGTGTTAGAAGAATTCCTTGAACCAGTTCCTCATCCGGTCCCAAACGCTGGTGAAGGTGTTTTCGCTGGAGCTCGTGTCCACGTAGCCGGTCTCCTTCTTGGCCGCGCCGTACAGCACCAGCCCCACCCCGGTGGCGTAGATCGGGTTGTAGTACTCCTCCACCAGTCCGCCCAGGCGCAGCGGGTAGCCGATGCGGGCCGGCAGGTTGAAGATCTCCGCGGCGAGCTCCGCGGTGCCGGCCAGCAGCGCCCCCCCGCCGGTGAGCACCACCCCCCCGCCCAGAAGGCCCAGGTAGCCCTTGCGCTGGATCTGCTCCCGGACCATGCCCAGGATCTCGGCCATGCGCGGCTGGATGATCTCGCTCAACTCCGCACGGCGCACGCTGCGCGGCGGCCTCCCGCCCACGCCCGGCACCCGCACCTCCTCCTCCGCCTGAACCAGCGCCGCGTAGCAGCAGCCGGCCTCCTTCTTGATCTTTTCCGCAGCCTCCAGCGGGCTTTTGAGCATAATGGACACGTCATTAGTCACCTGGTCGCCCCCGACGGACAGCACCTCCGTGTGGTACGGAGCCCCCTCCAGGTGCACCAGCACGTCGGTGGTGCCCCCGCCCATGTCCAGCAGCAGCACCCCCAGCTCCTTCTCGTCCTGGCTCAACACCGCCTTGGAGGAGGCCAGGGGCTCCAGGGCTATGTCGTTGACCTTGAAACCGGCCCGGTTGACGCATTTCACGATGTTCTGCGCCGAGCTCACCGCCCCGGTGATGATGTGCACCTCCGCCTCCAGGCGCACCCCGACCATGCCTATGGGGTTCTTGATCCCCCCCTGGGCGTCCACGATGAACTCCTGCGGGATGACGTGCAGCACCTCGCGGTCCATGGGGATGACGATGGCCTTGGCCGCGTCGATGACGCGGTCCACGTCCTCGCGGCTGATCTCCCGGCCCTTGCCCGTCACGGCCACCACGCCCCGGGAGTTGATCCCCTCGATGTGCCCGCCGGCAATGCCCGTGTACACCGAGTGGACCTCCCTGCCGGACATCATCTCCGCCGCCTCCACGGCGTTGGCGATGGAGCGCACGGTGGTCTCGATGTTGATCACCACCCCCCGGCGCAGGCCCCGGGAGGGGGTGGTGCCCACCCCGACGATCTCCAGCTGGCCGCTCTCGCCGTACTGCCCGATCAAGACACACACCTTGGTGGTGCCTATGTCCAGTCCGACGATCAGATCATCTGCAGCCAAGGCTTAACCCTCCTCCCTGACCCGGTAGACCACTTCCCCGGTGCGCAGGTCCAGCTCCCGGACGCGGGGGAGCAGGCCCTGCCTGGCCAGCAGGTCCAGTACCACCAGCGCGTTGCGCAGGGACTCAGGTGATAGGCGCTCGCCGAGCCTGAGGCGCACCGGGTGGGAAACCGTGAACAGCTCCAGCTCGTAGCGATCCCCGCGCGCGGGGATCAGGCGGATCTCCGAGACCAGGCGGGCGAGCTGCGGCTCCTCGCTCACCAGGCGCTCCAGGTCCTCCAGGAAGGGCCGCAGGCCGGGGGGCAGCTGGAGGCCGGCGCGCACCTCCGCGAACTCCACCCCGGAGAGCAGGGGCAGGTCCCACACCGTGAGCTCGGGGCCTACCTGGAACACCACCCCCTGCCGGTCGATGGCCAGCGGCAGGGCGCGCCCCTCGCGGTCGCGGGCCAGCAGGGCGGCCAGCGGGCGGCGGGCGGTGATGAAGATGCGCAGCGTGTCGGGGAACACCTTCATCACGACCGCGCTCTGCACCGGGGGGAAGGCCGCCAGGCGCCGCTCCACCTCGCGCGGGTCCACCCGGAAGTACTCCACCGCGCCCTCCAGACCGGCAAGGCGCAGGACCTCGCCCTGGCCCAGCGCGAGCTCGGAGGCCAGCACGACGTTGCGCAGCAGGAGCCGCGGGGTGAGCACCAAGTGGAACACCAGCAGGCCGGCGGTCAGCAGGCCCAGCGCGGCCACCAGCCAGGCCAGGAGGCGGCCGGCCAGGGTGCGGCCGGGCTGGTGCCCGCGGCGGGGCCGCGCGGCGCCGAAGGAGAAGGCTTCCGACACGGCTAGACTCCTCCCCCGGTGCGGGACAGGTTCAGCAGCAGCCCGGACATCGCCAGGCTGGTCACCAGGCAGGAACCCCCGGCGGAGATAAACGGGAGCGGGATCCCGGTGGACGGCACCAGGCCCGTGACCACGGAGAAATTGAGCAGGGCCTGCAGGAAAATCGTGGTGGTCAGCCCGAAGGCCAGGAACGCCGCAAAGGCGTCCTGGCTGCGGTAGGCGATCGTGTAGCCCCGCCAGGCGAACAGGAGGAACAGGAACAGCACGAACAGGGCGCCCAGGAAGCCGGCTTCCTCGCCGATCACGGCGAAGATAAAGTCCGAGTGGGCTTCCGGCAGGGCCCCCAGGCTCTTCAAACCCCGGCCCAGGCCCCGCCCCCAGAGCCCGCCGCCGGCCAGGGCGCTGCGGGCCGCGATCAGCTGGTAGCCGCTGCCCGCGGGGTCGGCCAGGGGGTTGAAGAAGGCCATCAGGCGCTCCACCCGGTAGGCCTGCGTGAACAGCAGCAGGCCGCCCAGAGGCAGGAACAGCAGGGCCAACAGGATGAAGTGCAGCAGGCGCACCTGGGCCATCAGGAACATGCACACGGCGACCGCCAGCAGAAACACGGCGGTGGAAAAGTCCTTCTGCAGATAGATGACCCCGGCAAAGGCCAGTACCACCAGCAGGGGGGGGATCAGGGAGTTCAGCGCGTCGTCCATGCGCTCCTGCTTCTTGGCCAGAATCGAAGCCAGGTACAGGACCAGGGCCAGCTTGGCCAGCTCCAGGGGCTCGAAGGACTGGCCGAACAGGAAGATCCAGCGCCGGGCCCCGAGAACGGGGCGCCCGAGGCCGGGCACGAAGGCGGCCAGGCACAGGAGGAAGGCGACGGCCAGCAGGACCGGGGTAGCCCCCCGCAACCACGGAAGCGGGGCGCGCGCCGCCAGGGCGAAGGCCGCCAGGCCCGCCAGCACGAAACCGAGCTGGCGCTTGAGCAGGTGATAGGGATCAGCGAAGACGCGCTCGGCGTAGTAGTGCGAGGCGGAGAACAGGGCGGCCAGCCCCAGGGCCAGCAGCAGCAGCTGCACGCCCAGCAGCAGCGGGTCCCCCGCGCGCTTCCCGATCCTCTCCAAAGCCCCCCCTCCCCCTATTGGATCTTCAGCGTCGACAATCCCAGGATGGCGAACAGCCCGCCCAGGATCCAGAACCTGGTCACCACCTTGGATTCCGGCCAGCCCAGCAGCTCGAAGTGATGGTGCAGCGGGGCCATCTTGAATAACCGCCTGCCCGTCAGCTTGAAGCCAGCGACCTGGATGGCCACGGAGAGCACCTCCAGCACGAACACCCCGCCCAGCAGGAACAGCAGGATCTCCTTCTTGATGGCCAGGGAGATCACCCCGATCACCCCGCCCAGGGCCAGGCTCCCGGTGTCGCCCATCATGATCTCGGCCGGGTGGGAGTTGAACCAGAGGAAGCCGACCGAAGCTCCCACCAGGGCCAGGCTGTACACCGCCAGCTCCCAGCTGCCCTTGATGAACGGAATCTGCAGGTAGGCCGCGTAGTCGGCCCGCCCGGCCAGGTAGGAAAGCACGGCCAGGGTCAGCGCCACCATGATCACCAGTCCGATAGCCAGGCCGTCCAGGCCGTCGGTCAGGTTTACGCCGTTGCTGTAGCCCACCAGCAGCAGCGTGGCGAAGGGGATGTAGAGCCAGCCCAGGTCCAGGACGGCCTTCTTGAAGAAGGGCAGGTACAGCAGGGTGGTGTGCTCGCCGCGGTTACAGTACAGCAGCAGCACGATGCCCAGCGAGAGCGCGACCTGGGCGGAGAACTTGAAGCGGGCCGTGAGCCCGCGCGAGTGCTTCCGGAACTTCTTCAGATAGTCGTCCGTGAGGCCGATGGTCCCGAAGCCGGCGGTGGCCAGCAACACGAGCCAGGTGTACAGGTTCGCCAAGTCCATCCACAGCAGCGCCGAGGCGAGCAGCGAGCCCAGGATCAGGATCCCGCCCATGGTCGGCGTGCCGGACTTGGCCTGGTGGCTCTTGGGCCCGTCGGCGCGGATCGACTCGCCGAGCTTCAGGGCCTTGAGCCTGCGGATCAGCCAGGGCCCGAACAGCAGGGACAGCAGCAGGGCCGTGAGGGCGGCGTAGGCGGTCCGGAAAGTGATGTACTGGAAGATGTTGAAGAAGGTAAAGTACTTGACCAGCGGGTACAGCAGCTTCAGGAACAAGCTTTTCCTCCCGCGCGCGTGATCTCGGGGACCAGGCGCTCCAGCTCCATGCCCCGCGAGCCCTTGAGCACGATCAGGTCCTCAGGGCGTGCCAGGTTGCGCAGCTGCTGGCGCAGGGCGGTGAAGTCCGCGGTCCACTCCGCGTAGCCGGAATAGCCGGTGCGGCGCAGCTCCTCGTAGGCGCCGGCCATCTCCTCCCCGAACAGCAGCAGGCAGTCGAACCCGGCGCCGGCCGCCTCCGCCCCGATGCGGCGGTGCTCCTCGTGGGTCGCCTCCCCCAGCTCCAGCATGCTGCCCAGAACCGCGATCTTGCGCCCCGGCCAGGACAGGGGTTTCACGAACTCCAGGAGGCGGCGCATCGATTCCGGGTTGGCATTGTAGCAGTCCTGGATCACGGTCGGCCCGCCCCGCAGGATCTGCGAGCGGCCCTCCAGGGGCTTCGCCATTTCCAGCGCCTCCTGCACCGCCGCGCGCGAGGCGCCCAGCTCGGTGGCCAACGTGATGGCGCCCAGGGCGTTGAGCAGGTTGTGATGGCCGAAAAGAGGAAAGCGGATCCGGAGCCCCTCCCAGCGGATGAGCGTGCCATCCAGCCCCAGATCCTCACTTCCCTCGAATCCCGGCGTGCTCTTCGGCCCGAAGGGGATTACCTGGCCGCGCACGCCGCGGCTCAAGTAGCCATAGTAGGGCTCCCCCTCGAACAGGAAGGCTTTCTGTCTACCGTTGAAGCAGCGAAAAGCTCTCTTCTTCTCCCGAGCGATGCCCTCCCGGGAACCCAGCGGCCCGATGTGGGCCGTGCCGATGTTCGTGACCAGCACCCGCTCGGGCCGGGCGATCTCGGAGAGCAGGTCCATCTCGCCCGGGCGATTGATGCCCATCTCGAAGACGGCGAAGCGGTGACAGGGGGCCACCTGGAAGCTGGCCAAGGGGAGGCCGATTTCGGAGTTTAGGTTCCCACTGGAAGCCGCGGTGGGCGCCTCCCGTGCCAAGATCGCGGCGAGCAGCGCCTTAGTCGTGGTCTTGCCGTTGCTGCCGGTGACCCCCACGCGCAGCACCGACTCCAGGCGCCGCAGGTGGAAGCGGGCCAGCGCCTGCAGCGCGCGCAGGGGGCTGGCCACCAGGATGACGGCGGCCCCGCGCTGGCGCGCCTCCGGACCCAGGACGGAGGAAAGCCGGCGCCAGCGACGACGCTCCACCAGCACGGCCGGCGAGCCGCGGGCCAGCGCGTCCAGCAGGTATTCGTGGCCGTCGGTGCGGGTGCCCGCCAGGGGCACGAACAGCGCTCCCGGGCCGGACTCCCGGGAGTCGATGACCACGCGCTCCAGGCTCTGGCCGCCGGGCAGGGCGAACCTGCCCCCCGCCACCACGGCCGCCTCGGCGAGGGCAAACAGTTTATTCACCCGAGCCCTCCCGCGGGACCACGATGGTGGCGAGGCCTGAGCGCTCCAGTTTCTTCAGGCCGAGCTGCCTCACGGCGATCCGCTCGATGCGCTCCGGCGAGCTCAACACCGCCAGGGCGGCGACCAGTTTCTTGTTCTGCTCCAGCCAGTCCCTCTGTTCGGATTCCAGCAGCTGCACATCGCGCTTCAGCCTCTCGAAGCGGTAGCCCTGCCAGGTGTTCAGGAACAGGAGGCCTCCCAGTACCAGAGCGAAGCCGATCCCGATCGCCGCCTTCTTCATGCCCTACTTCTTCTCCACGACCCGCAACTTCGCGCTGCGGGAGGCGGGGTTGGCCCGCCGCTCTCCCTCACCCGCCGTCACCGGCTTGCGGGTCAGAATAGCCAGCTCGCTTTTGCCCCCACATTGACAGATCGGCCATTCCGGGGGGCAGGTACAGGCCCGCGCGCGCTCCCGGAAGAAGCGCTTGACGATCCGGTCCTCCAGGGAATGGAAGGCGATCACGCCCATCCTGCCCCCGGGGGCCAGCGCGGCCAGCGCCGCCGGCAGCGCCCGTTCCAGCTCGTCAAGCTCCCCGTTCACCGCGATACGCAAAGCCTGGAAGGTCCGGGTGGCCGGGTGAGTCCGCCCACGGCGGGCCTCCGGCGCCGCGGCACCGGCCACGACCCGGGCGAGCTCGCCCGAGTGAGTGATGGGGCCCTGCCTCTCCTGGTGCCGGACGATGGCGGCCGCGATCCGCCGCGCCCGCGGCTCCTCACCGTAGTCCTGGAGGATGCGCGCGAGCTCGCCCTCCTCCGAGCTCTGGAGCAACTCGGCGGCCGTCCGCCCCCGGCTGGCATCCAGGCGCATGTCCAGGGGCTCGTCCCTGCGGAAGGAGAACCCCCGCCCGCTTTCCTCGAAATGGAACATCGACACCCCCAGGTCCATCAGGATCCTCTCCGGCCGCCGCCAGGCAGGCTCGCCCCCACGATCGAAGAAATCCGCGAAGCTCGCGTGTACCAGGCTCACCCGCGCCCCAAAGGGCGCCAGGCGGGCGCCGGCCTTCCGCAGTATCTCCCCGTCCTTCTCCACCCCAACCACCGTGAGCTCCGGGAACCGCCCCAGAAAGGCCGCGGCGTGCCCCCCCTCGCCAAGGGTGGCGTCCACCAGGCAGGCTTCCCCGCCCCGGGGGGCCAGCAGCTCCAGCACCGCTTCCAGCAGCACCGGCTCGTGCACGTACACCTTTTCCTCCAGGGCTCACAGGGCGATCTTGTTGCCGATCTCCTCCGCCGCCTCCGTGAACTTGCTCTCGTTCTCCGCCAGGTAGGCGGCGTAGCTTGCGTCGTCCCAGATCTCCAGGTAC
>CAZMWZ010000012.1:7604-30429 GCA_964570045.1 uncultured Spirochaetaceae bacterium | reverse complement strand
TGGGTGAGGTTGTTGGTGGCTATGAACACCGCCTGGATGTCTCGGTCCCGCAGCATCGCCTCCACCCCGTCGTACCAGCGCAGGCCCAACGCCGCGGGCGCCTACAGCGCGCGCAGGAGCCAGCCCTTGAGGTACTCCCCTTCCGGATGGTCCAGGGCTACGGGGTGGTCGGCGGAGGCCGCCAGCGGCTGCAGGAGCTGCACCGCCCGGCCGGCCTGGCGCGAGGCGGCCCGCAGCGCGTCGCTGAATTGCTGGCTCGAGACGGCGCTGGAGCAGCTGAAGCAAAGAAGCAGGCCGCCGGGCGCGGTGCGGGAAAGGGCCAGGCGGTTGAGCTCGGTGTAGGCCTTCAGCGCCCCGGGGAGATCGGAGCGGCGGCGGGCAAAGGGAGGGGGGTCCACGACCGTAAGGTCGAAGAGCTCACCCCCCGCCCCGTCGGCCAGGTACTGGAAGGCGTCGCCCTCGATCCAGGCCAGGCGCTCGGCGGGGAGCTCGGGGTTGAGCCCGGCACACACCCGGCCCAGCTCCAGCGCGGCGCGGGAGCTCTCCACCGACACCGCCTCCAGCGCCCCGCCGGCTACGGCCTGCAGGGCGAAAGCACCCGTGTAGGCGAACAGGTTCAGCACGCGCCGCCCCGCGGCCAGCCGCCGGACCAGGAGGCGGCTGTCCCGCTGGTCCAGGTAGAAACCGGTCTTCTGCCCGCGCTCGAGGTCCACCTCCAGCTCCAGGCCCCCCTCGCGGATGCGCTGCCGGCCGTCCCCCCCGCCGCGCAGGTAGCCGGTGGCCAGCGCCAGGCGTTCCAGGCGGGCCGCCTTCTCGTCGCGCTTGAGGAAGATGGCGTTCCCGGGGAAAAGGCCGGTCAGCGCGGCGGTGACCCGCTCCATGACCGCCTCCAGGCCCCGCACCAGGGGGCGGACCACGGTGGTGCCACGGTACACGTCGACCACCAGGCCCGGCAGGAAGTCCCCTTCCGCGTTCACCAGGCGGAAGGCGTCGGAATCCAGACTCAAGCCCCGGCGCAGCTCCGCGGCCTGAGCCAGCCGCCGCTCCAGCCAGTCCTCCGGCGGAGCCACCTCTCCCCAGGCGGCCAGGCGCACGGCGATCAGGCTGGAGGGTGAATAGAAGCCCCAGGCCAGGATCCGCCCTTCGGGATCCCCCACCGGGACGAGCCCGGCGCCCGGGTCCTCACCCTCGACGCGCTCCACCGCCCCGCTGTACACCCAGGGGTGGCGCCGGGAGGCCAGCACCTCGGCCCGCCCCGCCTTCAGCACGATCATGATTCGGGCAGGAGCACGACGCGCAGGTACTCGTCCAGCCGCACTGCCCCCGCCGCCAGGAGGCGCAGGGAGTCCACGCTCAGGCCCTCCACCCAGCGCTCGTAGTCCAGGGCGGCCCGCGCCTGCTCGCCGTTCATGGCCAGGAACTGCAGGGTCTGCAGCCAGTACTCGTTGGTCCTGAGGTCGGTCTGGTAGCGGCGGCGGAAGCCCTCGCGGACCTTGACGACGTCCTCCGGCTTGGGACCCCGGGTCTGCAGCAGGCGCACCTTGTCCAGAACGATGCCGGTCAGGCGCTCCACCTCGCCGGGGGCGCAGCCGAAACCGGCGTACAGCAGGAACTGCTCGGTGGGGTAGCGGCTGACCTGGGCGCCGGCCCCCACGTCGTAAGAGCCGCCGGCCTCCTCGCGCACCGCCTCCCGCAGCTCGATGTCCAGGACCTGGGCCAGCGCGTCGAAGCGCAGGCGGTTCTCCAGGGACCAGGGGAAGCTTCCGTGGAAGAGCATCTCCACGCGGCTCTTGGGCTCCAGCCCCTTGCGCACCGCGCTCTGGACCACGCCGCGCGGCGGGCGGATGCCCACATCCCGCCAGCTCTCCGCCCTGCCCGTCCCGGGTAGTGTTCCCAGGTAAGAGGACACCAGGGGCTCCAGCTCCTCCGGCGTAATGCTGCCTATGAATAAAAAGGTGAAATCCCCCGCGTCCCGGAAGCGCTCGCCGTAGACGGCCAGCGCCGCATCCAGCTTCATCTCCCCCACCAGGGCCGGGCTCCAGGGGCGGCGCCGGAAATGGTTCTGGCTGAAAACCTCCTCCACCCTGTCCTGGAACACGGCCTCCGGCGAGGCCTGGCGGTTCTGCACCGCCGTCAGCACCCGCTCGCGGTACGCCTGGAAGGCCTGCTCGTCGCGCCGGGGCAAACGGAAGTAGAGGTTCACCAGCTGGAGCAGGGTCTCCAGGTCCGCGGACCGGGCCTGCCCGTTGAAGCCCTCGAACAGCTCCCCGATCCAGGGGGAGACCTCCACGGCCCTGCCGGCCAGCTTCTTGCGCAGCTGCACGGTGTCAAAGCTCGCCAGGCCGCTTTCATCCACGATGGTCGCGGCGCTGACGGCGCTCACGTAGTCGCGGTCCGCCACCAGGGAGCTGCCCCCGGGGCTGAAGGCCGCGAACAGCACCTGGTCCTCCTTGAAGTCCGTGGGTTTGACGAGCACCCGGACCCCGTTGTCCAGGCGCCACTCGGTCAGGCCCAGCTCGGGCACGCTGTCGCGCCGCACGATTTTCGCCGGCTCCGGCCGTCCGGGAAACAGCGGGGCCTCGGCCACCGAGTCCCGGTACGCCTCCAGGCTGCGGGTGCGCGCCTCGCGGAACACAGCCAGCACCGCCGCCTCGGAAGGGATCTTCTCGCGGTAGCTCTCCGGGGCGTTGACCAGCACCACGCGGTTGGCCTCGGTGAGCAGGGAGGAGCCGAGGGCATTCACCTCCTCCACCGCGATACCCGCAAGCAGCGCCCCGACCAGGCGGTACTCCTCCTGGATCCCGGGGGCCGGCTCGCCTTCCAAGAAGTGGTCCACGTAGGACCTGATCAGGTCCGAGGAATCCTGGTTGTCCCGCTCCCGGTAGGCCTGCTCCATGTAGGTGGTGATGCTGGCCTTCTGGCGCTCCAGCTCCGAGGCGGTGAACCCGAAGCGGCGTACCCGCTCGGACTCGGCCAGCAGCGCCTCCAGGGCCTGGCTCATCCGGTCGTCCCGCACCCGCGCCGACAGCACGTAGGCCTCGCTGGAGCGCACGCTGCGGTAGGCGAAGGAGAAGGCGCGGTTCAAGGGATTGTCGGGTTTCTTGGTAAGCTCCTCCAGGCGGGCATTCAGCATGCTGTTATAGAGGCTCTCCAGCAGCTGCCGGCGGTAGTCGGCTTCGGTCGCCACCGGCCTCACCGCGCGCTTGGTGTAGATGCTCACCCGGCTCGCGGTAGCCTCGGGGTCGGTAGCCGGAGCGTAGAGGGTTTCTTCATGGTCGGGGACGGGGTAGTCGGGCCGCCCGCCCGGCGCCTCCCCTGCCCGCAGCCGGGAGAAGTGCTTGCGGATGGTATCCTGCATCCAGGCCGGGTCGAAGTCCCCCACGGCCACCACCGCCATCAGCTCGGGCCTGTACCAGCGCTCGTAGAAGCCGCGCAGCGCGGCGGCATCGGCCCGCTGGATCACCTCCACCTTGCCGATGGGCTGCCGGTCGGCGTAGCGGGAGCCCTGGAACAGGACCGGCACCTGGCGGTCGAACATGCGGGCGTCGGCCCCCCGCCCCAGGCGCCACTCCTCGACGATGACCGGCCGCTCCTTGGCGACCTCCTCGGGGTCGAAGCGGATGCGGTGCGCCCACTCTTCCAGGATCTGCACGCCCTTCTCCACGACCGCGGGGTCGTCGGTGGGCACCTCCAGCATATACACCGTCTCGTCGTAATTGGTGAAGGCGTTGGTCTCCGGGCCGAAGCGCATGCCGATGGACTCCAGGAAGTCCACGATCTCCATCTTCGGGAAGCTCTCCGTGCCGTTGAAGGCCATGTGCTCCACGAAGTGCGCCAGCCCCAGCTCGCCCTCCTCCTCCAGTACCGAGCCGGCGTTCACCACCAGGCGCAGCATGGCCCGCTTTTCCGGCTCGCGGTTGGGGCGCACGTACCAGGTCAGGCCGTTTTCCAACCTGCCGCTGGACACCTGCGGGTCAAGCGGCAGGAGGGGCGAGGTTTCGCGAACCTCGGCCGTAGCTGCCGAGGCGGCAGGGGGTTGGCCGGCGCCCTGCTCGCGCACCGGCGGGCTGGCGCAGCCGGCCGCGGCCAGCAGCACCAGGAGCAGGAGCCAGGGCTTCGCGCCCCGTGCGAGCCTTGAGCGCCGGGTGAAGAGTGTTACCATGTGGAAAATAACGCGAATTTCCGCCTAAGAATCAAGGAAAACCGGTCAAGTCCAGCGCCCATTCCTCAAGGACCGCGCGTGGCACTACCCGCGCCAGCTCGGCGCCGCGCCGCCCGCTCAGCCGGCCAGCTGCGAGGTGCAGTGGGGCAGCGAGTGGCCTTCAGCGGGACCGCCGACAGGCAGAAAGGGCAGTCCTTGGTCGCGGGGGCCGCCGCGGCCGGCTTCGGCTTGGGAACCAGCTTGTTGATGGCGCGGATCAGGAAGAAAATCACCACCGCCACGATCAGGAAGTCCAGCACGGCGTTTATGAACACCCCGTACCTGATGGTTACCGCGCCGGCCGCCTTGGCCGCGGCCAGGGACTCCATGGGCCGGCCGGACAGGTTGACGAACAGGCTGGAGAAGTCAACCTTGCCGAGCAGCAGCCCGATCGGGGGCATGATGATGTCGTTGACCAGGGAGGTGACGATCTTGCCGAAAGCGGCGCCGATGATGATGCCCACGGCCAGGTCCAGGACATTGCCCCGCCACAAAGCAATGAAAGCGCGGGGCTGGCCCTCCCATTCCGGGCAACGCTTGCCGCACACGCCGGTTCGGCAGTAGGATGAGTTCGTGGTCCTATAGCCAGTGACGCCAGCCAATAAAACCATCCAGTCCGTCGTCCAGGGCTGGAACACGGTACGCTACGAGCTGCTCAACATGAGGTTGTGCGACCTTGCCCTGCGCATCGAGGGCTCCCCGCTGGAGCCCTTCACCCGCCGGGTGCATCGGGAGCTGGAAGCCAGGCAGGTGCCTTTCAAGCCCGGCTACTACCTGACCGATGCCTGGGGCTGCCCCGATCGGGTGCCGGTCATCGGCATTCCCTTCTACCTTGCCGACCTGCGGCTGCAGCGCCTGGAAGAGGAGCAATCCGGCGAGATCGAGGACGGGCCCACGATCCTGAAGTTCCTCCGGCACGAAGCGGGGCACGCCATCAACTACGCCTACCGGCTGTGGACCCTGGAGGAATGGGTACAGACCTTCGGGGTCTTCACCAAGCCATACCGGGACGAGTTCCAGCCCCGCCCCTGGAGCCGAAGCTTCGTTCGCCACATCGACTCCTACCACTACGGACGCACGTATGCGCAAAAGCACCCCGACGACGATTTCGCCGAGACTTTCGCGGTCTGGCTGACGCCGCGCTCCGGCTGGCGAAGACGCTACCTCGGCTGGCCCGCCTTGCGCAAGCTGCGCTACGTGGACCGCCTGATGAAGAGCCTCGCCCGGACCCAGCCGCCGCGCCACCGCACCCGCCTGTACCGGCCGGTGGAAAGCTTGCGCATCCTGCTGGCGGAGCACTACGGCCAGAAGGCCGAGCGCCTGCGCCGCGCCGCCCAGGGCTACGTCGACGACAACCTGCGCGAGATCTTTCCGCCCTCGCGTTCCAGGGCCCTCTTGCCCGCCGGGGAGCTGCTGCGCTCACGCCGGGGCGAGCTCCTGCAGCGTGCCTGCCGTTGGTCCGGACTGGAGGAACATGAGGCGCTGGCCATCCTCGAGAAGCTGGAGGCGCGGGCCGCGGCGCTGAGGCTCACCTACCCGCGTTCCCGCGGCGCCGGCCGGAGCATGGATGTGGTGGCCCTGGTGATCGCGCTGTCCATCCAGTACGCCACGACCGGCAGGTTCTCCGGTTAGGCCTGGAGCCCGCGCGCTTTCCTGCGGCCGGCGGGGAACCAGATCGGCAGGTTGGGGTCGAACGGGGGCCCGTCGAAGGCGGCCTTCACGATCAATTGCAGCAGCTGCGGAAAGCCGATGCCGGCCGCCTTCGCGGACCTGGCCAGCCCCACGCCGTCCTCCAGCAGGGGGTTGCAGTTGACCTCCAGCACGTGGGGCACGGAGTTCTCGTCCAGGCGGATATCGACACGCCCGTATCCCCACCCGCCGATGGCGCGGAAGGCGCGGATGGCGGTGTCGCCGATCCGGGCCGCCAGCTCGGGGTCCACGCGCGCGGGGCAGGTCACCCGGATTTTCCGGTATTCGGTGGTCTCCTCCAGAAACTTCGCCGCGTAGGACATGATGGGCGGGATCCCGGCGGGCAGGCGGGAGAAGTCCACCTCGGCCAGCGGCAGCACGCGCGGCTTCTTGCCCCCGACGATGCCCGCGTTGAACTCCCGCCCCCGCAGGAAGCTCTGCACCAGGGCCGGCTGGCGGTAGGTCGTGATGATGGTCCTGACCTTGAGGCGCAGGGCGGTTTTGCTGGTCACCACCGAGTCGCGGTCTAGTCCTATGCCGGCGTGCTCCTGGCTGGGCTGCACGATCGCGGGGAACTGCCAGGTGTGGCGGTCCACATCGCCGATGCGCTCCAGGAGGCGGGTGCACGAGGGGATGGGGATCCCGGCTCCCTGCAGCAGGGTGGCGCACATGTATTTGTACCGGCTCAGGCCCAGACCCAGCGCCGGAGAGCCTGTCAGGGGGAAGCCCATCATGCGCACCAGCGTAGCCACCCGCATCTCGTAAAGCGCGCCGTGCACCACGTCGTCGTACTGGTTGAAGACCACGTCGGGGGCGAGGCGCAGCAGCCTGCGCTGGAAGGCCGCCAGGTCGTCGGCCAGGGGCACCACGTTCACCTTGTGGCCCAGCTTGCGCAGCCCCCGCGCCAGGCTGCGGACCGACTGGCGCAAATCCCACATGCCGCCGTGATCCGCGCGGGACTCCGGGGCGGATTCCTCGAAGGCGTTGAAGATGAGCGCGATCCTTTGTTTCGGCCTGAAATGCCTCTTCGCCGGCGGCGACATCTACGAGGATGATAACGGATTGAGGCGAAATTTCAAGCCGCTCGCGCCGGGGCGGGCCGCCGATGCTACTTGATGCGCAGCTCGGTCTTGAGGGTAGCCAGCAGCACCTTGTGATCGATGGGTTTCTGAAAGATGCCCGCCAGGCCCAGCTCCCGGCCGTCGATGTTGTAGCGCACCGCGTCGCCCACCGCGGACAGCAGGAAGATCGGGGCCGCGAAACCGGCCTCCTTGAGCTGGGCGGAAACCTTGGAGCCGGCGTCCACGGTCTCCATCATGAGATCCAGCAGCACGGCATCCGGCCTGATGCGCTGGGCCACCTTCAGCCCTTCCGCCCCGTTGGAAGCCTCCCCCACGACGAAGCCGGCGCTCTCCAGCACGATGCGCGTGGCGGCGCGGATGTCCGGGTCGTCGTCGATGATCAGGATCGTCTTTCCCAGTTCGCCTGTTGCCATGTTCGTCCCTCTTTCCAGTCTTGGATCAATCCTGTGATGAACTCCAGAGCGGCCCTGGAGTTGGCCCGGGCCTTGGCGGTCAGCCCCTCGGCGATGTCGAACTCGTAGCCCCGCACCCCGACCAGCAGGGTCTCCGGCACGCGGTGGTAGGCGTCCTCGCAGACGGCCAGAACCGCCTCCGGCCCGAAGGCGTGCGTGGAGAATCGGATGGTGGCCGAGGGCTCCAGGCGCCGCACCTGGAAAGGCTCCGGGCCCTCCAGGCAGGCGTCCACGAACACTACCTTGTCGGCCTCCGCCAGGTCCGCGGCCGCCTCGATCGACAGCTGGTAGTCGGTCTGCGCGCGCACCCCCGGCAGCGCGAGTGCTTCCAGCTCCTCGACGATCGCCGGCCCCAGGCCGTCGTCTCCCCGCCCCGGGTTGCCGTAGCCGAACACCAGCAGGCGCTTCTCTCTCAAAGCGCTCACCCTCTTGCGCACTCCTGGATCAGTTTTCCGTCCGCATCCTCCAGCCGCACCTCCAGAGGCATCCTCCCCACCGCGTGGGTGGCGCAGCTCAGGCAGGGGTCGTAGGCCCGGATGGCCACCTCCACGTGGTTCAATAGGCCCTCGGTGATCTCCTTGCCCTCCAGGTAATCCCTGGCCACTTTCTGCACCGAGCGGTTCATGGGCTCGTTGTTGCTCGTGGTGGACACGATCAGGTTGGCCATGGTCACCTGGTCATTCTCGTTGACCTGGTAGTGGTGGAAGAGGGTGCCGCGGGGAGCCTCCAGGATGGCGATCCCCTCGCCGCGGTGCTTGCCCTCGCGCACCAGCTCCGTCCCCTGCAGGTCCTGGTCGTCGAGGAGCTCCTGGATCTTTTCCGCGCTATACAGCAGCTCGATCAGCCGGGCCCAGTGGTAGGCCATGGTGGCGTTCACCAGGCGCCCCTCGCCCAGCTTCATGAACTCCTGGCGCTCCTTCTCGGCCAGCGGGGCGTCCATGTAGTCGCAGTTGTTCACGCGCGACAGGGGCCCCACCCGGTACCAGCCCTTCTCCGGCCCCAGGCTCTTGATGAAGGGGAACTTCATGTAGCTCCAGGAGCGGACCTCCTCCTGCAGCACCTTGTAGTAGTCGGCCGGCTTGACCTGGTCGAAGATAATCTTGCCCGAAGCGTCCTTGGCCCGCAGGTTCCCGTCGTACAGGTCGAAGCGGCCGTCCGGGGCCACGATGCTCAGGTGGTTGGAGTCAAACGTGGCGAAAGAGGACATGCGCTTGATGTCGTCGCGGTAGGCCTTCTTCAGAAGATTGAGCCCGGCCACCGACCACTCCACCATCTGGCCGACGTCCTTCTTGAGCTCATCGCGCTCCGCCGGGCTTAAGTTCTTGTTGATGCCGCCGGGGATGGCCGCGGTGCCATGCACCTTCTTGCCCGAGGTGGCCTTGATCACCTCCTGGCCGTACTTGCGCATCAGGATGGCCATCTTGACCAGGTCCGGGTGCTTCAGGGCCACGCCGATGACGTTGCGGATCTTGGGGTCCGCGTCGAAGCCCAGCAGCAGGTCGGGGGAGGCCAGGTGGAAAAAGTGCAGGGCGTGGGACTGGAAGGTCTGGCCGTAGTGCATCAGGCGGCGCATCTTTTCGGCAGTAGGCGAAATCTGATCCACCCCGACGATCAGGTCGGTGGCCTTGGCCGCGCACAGGTGGTGGCTGACCGGGCAGATGCCGCACAGCCGTTGGATCAGCACCGGCATTTCCCAGTAGAACCTTCCTTGAGCGAAGCGCTCGAACCCCCGGAACTCCACGATGTGGAAGCGCGCGTAGTCCACCTTGCCCTTCTCGTCCAGACGGATGGTGACCTTGCCGTGTCCCTCCACGCGGGTCACGGGGCTGATGACGATCTTGCGTTCCTTGGTCTTGATTGCGCTCATGGTCAGTCCTTCCTGATGTACTCGTACGGCAGCTCGATGGGCTTGCCGGTGAGAAGGGCGGTCAGCACCGCCCAGATCTGGTCGGCCGGCGGCGGGCAGCCGGGCATGAAGTAGTCGACCTTCACCACCTCGTGGACGGGGTAAACCTTGTTCATGAGCATCGGGATGTCCGGATCGTCGGGGATGCGGCCTTTCGGGTTGTAGACGGTCGGACCCTTCAGGTAGGCCTCCTCCAGGCATTCCTTCAGGGGCACCGCATTGCGCATGGCTGGGATGTTGCCCTGGATGGCGCACTCCCCCAGCGAGATCAGGATCTTGCAGTGCTTGCGGAAGCTGCGGACCACCTCCAGGTTCTCGTCGTTGGAGACCCCGCCCTCGATGATGCCTACGTCCACGGGCCCCGTGAACTCCTTGATGTCGTTGATCGGCGACTTGTCGAACTCCACCAGCTCGATCAGGTCCAGGAGGCGCTCGTCGATGTCCAGGATGGACATGTGGCAGCCGAAGCAGGAGGTCATGGCCGTCGTGGCCACCTTCACCTTGCCCATACTACTTCCTCCTCCCCGCGATATCCGAGCCGATGGGCTCATGGTCGTACTTGCGCTGGCCCACCGGAATCTTCCAGCCGACCCGCTTTGCTACCAGGCTGCCCGTGGGACAGTAGCTGGCGGCCTTGTCCGCGCTGGCGAGGTCGGTTTCCGAAAGCCGGTGGCGGGAGTCCACCGCCAGGCGCATCTGGATACCCCGGCCCTCGAAGCCGAAAACGTTCTTGTGGTCGACCTCCTGCGAGGAGCGCACGCAGCGCCCGCACAGGATGCAGCGGTTGCGGTCGATGTAGGCGCTGGGGTGGGAGCCGTCCACCTCCTTGGCCGGGAACAGGTAGGGGTAGCGCGGCGACATCATGGCGAAGCGGTAGGCCAGGGCCTGCAGCTCGCAGTTGCCGCTCTTCTCGCAGCCCGGGCAGATGTGGTTGCCCTCCACGAACAGCATCTCGATGATGCTCTTGCGCCAGTCGTTCAACTCGGGCGTGTCGTTCTCGATCACCATGCCGCTGCCCACCACCATGGTGCAGGCGTTGATCGGCTTGCCGTTGACCTTGACGGTGCACACCCGGCAGTGCCCGCCGGGCAGGAGGTCCTTGTGGTAGCAGAGGTGGGGGATGTAGATCCCCGCCTCACCGGCCGCCTGCAGGATGGTCAGGCCCGCGCGGGCCTCCACCTCGCGGCCGTCGATGATGATTCGCACGGTCTCACCACTCATGCCTGGGCCTCCTCGTGGTCGACGAACTTCCGGCCGGTGACCGCGGCCTGCTCGGAGAATGCGCCCTGGATGTCGAAGTGCGGGATGAAGTCCTTGTCGCTGATGCGCTGGCGGTACAGCTCAGGCAGGTTCTGCAGGGTGGTCAGCACGGGGTTGGCCGCGCTCTGCCCCAGGCCGCAGCGACTCATCATCTTCACGGTCGTGCCCAGCTGCTTCAACTCACTCAAGTCGGAGGCCGTGCCCCGCCCTTCCATGATCTTGTCCAGCTTCATCTTCATCAGGGTGGTGCCCACCCGGCAGGGGGCGCACCAGCCGCAGGACTCCTCCATGAAGAACTCGGTGAAGTCCAGCACGTGCTTCAACAGATCGCGTTTGGGCCCAAACACGATGATCGAGCCGCCGGTGGGGATGTCCTCGAAGGAGATCTTGCGCCCGTAGTCCTTGGGCGCCAGGCAGGCGCCCGAAGGCCCGCCCACCTGCACCGCCTGGGCGTCCTCGCCGCCCACCAGGTCCAGCAGCTTGTCCACCGTGATCCCGTACTCCACCTCGTAGACCCCGGGGTGCTCGCAGTCCCCCGACACGCTCAGCAGCTTGGTGCCGGTGGAGTCCCGCGTGCCGTGCTTGACGAACCAGTCCGCCCCCTTTTCCAGTATGCGGGCGGCGCAGCACAGGGTCTCCACGTTGTTGACCGAGGTGGGCTCTTGCTTATAGCCGCGCTGCACCGGGTAGGGCGGCCGGTCGCGCGGCGCGCCGCGCTTGCCCTCCAGGCTCTCGATCAGGGCCGATTCCTCGCCGCACACGTACGCGCCGGCGCCCAGCTGGATGCGGATGTCGAAGTTGAACCCCTCGCGGCCGGCGATGTTCTGCCCGAGCAGGCCGTGGCGGCGCCGGCGGGAGAGCACCTGCTCCAGGCGCGGCCACAGGTAGGCGTACTCGGCGCGCAGGTACAAGAGGCCCTCGTCGGCGCCCAAAGCGTAGCCGGCCACGGTCATGCCCTCGAACAGCAGGTCGGCCGCCTCGGTGAGCAGGAGCCGGTCCTTGAAGGTCCCGGGCTCCCCCTCGTCGGCGTTGCAGATGAGGAAATGCCGCCCCTTGGCCTTGCGGCAGAAGCTCCACTTCATGCCCGTGGGGAAGCCCGCCCCGCCTCGGCCGCGCAGCTTGCTCTTGTTGATCTCGTCGATCACCTGCTCCGGGCTCATGGCCAGGCTCTTGCGGATGGCCGTGCCGTTCTCGAAGGGGCCCAGCACCACGGGCCCGGCCTGGCGCAGGTTGAGCTGCACCTCGGCGTTGGGGAACAGGGAGCTGCCCCCGACCTTCCCCTTTTCTCGCTTCAGCGCCTCCACGATGGCGGGCACATCCGCCGGCTTGATGCCCGTGACCACCAGCCCGTTGATCAGGGCCGCCGGGGCCTGGTCGCACATCCCGGTGCAGGAGGTGGCGCGCAGGCCGATCTGCCCGTCGGGGGTGGTCTCCCCGAAACGGATCCCCAGCGCCTTCTCGAAGGCCCGGGCCACCTCGTCCATGCCGTTCATCTTGTCCACGACGCAGTTGGACAGCCGGATGGTGTAGCGGGCCGCCGGGTCGTGGTCGAAGAACGAGTAGAAGCTCGCCATGTCCGCGACCCTGACGCGGTGGATGCCCAGGGCCTTGGCGATCCCGTCCACGGTCTCCTCCGAGACCTGCCCGAGCTCGCCGTGCACCTCGCGGACGATGTCCATGAGTCGCTGCGGGTCCTTGCCGTAGCGTTCCACGATGCGGGAAATCATAGCGGCATCAACGCTGGCCATGCCTTATGCCTCCTCGTCTGAAGGAGAATACGATGTCGGGGGTTCTTGCACCAATCAACGTTATGGTCGATCGCGGGCATATCGTGAATTTCTTCACAGCTGCCGAAGCCAGGATAACGGCAGTTCCGCCGTCTGTCAAGATAATTGTAGCGAGTTTTTACGCCAGGATTCAGCAGGCCAGGATGGCCGGGTTGACCAGGCTTTTCTTGTTGTAGCTCAAACGGCGGCGCGTCGGGTAGACCCGCAGCCGCCTCCCGACGGCCTCCAGCACCGCCTGGGCGGCGGCGGTATCCCACTCCATGGTGCTCCCGAAGCGCAGGTACAGGTCCGCCCTGCCCTCGGCCACCAGGCAGCTCTTCAGAGCGCTGCCCAGGGTGAGCACCTCGACCTCGGCGTACACCTTCTTCAATTCCCCCAGGTAGCGTCCCCAGAGCTCGCTGGAGTGGGAGCGGCTGGCCATGACGGTGAGGCGGGAGGCCCGCGGCCGCGCTGGTATGCGTCCGGGAAAGGTCGAGGGGCGGCGCCGCAGGGGCTGGGCGCTTTCCAGCGCCTGCTCCAGGGCAGAGCCGGGGTGTAGGCCTTCCGCCCTGCGGGCCCCCGCGCCCCGGGCCGCGAAATACAGCAGGCCGGAGACGGGGGCGTAGACCACGCCCAGCACGGGCCGCCGGCGGTGGATCAAGGCGATGTTCACGGTGAACTCCCCGTTGCGCTTCACGAACTCCTTGGTCCCGTCCAGGGGGTCCACCAGCCAGAAGCGACGCCAGCGCCGGCGCTCGGCGTGGGGCGGCTGCCGGCCTTCCTCGCTCAGGATCGGGTACGGGGAGCCGGCGGCCAGCTCCGCGGCGATGACCCCGTGCGCCCGCCGGTCCGCCTCGGTGATGGGGGTGCGGTCCTCCTTGGCGTCCACCGCAAACCGGCCCGAGTACACCTCCAGGATCTCGCGGCCCGCCCTGCCGGCCGCCCGCAGGGCCAGGCCGAGCAGCTCCCGCGGCGCGGGGCAGCGGCTCATCTACTTTTTCACTCGTCCCAGGCGCAGGGTGATCTCCGCGTCGGCCTCCGCGCCCTTCAGCGAGCGGACCAGGCCCAGCACCGTGTTCAGGATGATGGCCCGGGTGAAGCGGTTCATGGGCACGCGCTTGCCGTCGCAGGCCAGCTCGAGCTCTCGGTCCATGCGTTCCTCCTGAGGGCAGTGTAGCTCAACCCCTCCGGCTCTGTTAAGATGGGCCGATGCAGCGGGCCCGCCCCTTCGTGCTCTCCGTGATGGGGTTGAAGAACAGCGGCAAGACCACGGTGGCCGTCGGCCTGATCGCCGGCCTGGCCTCCCGCGGGCTGGCCGTGGCCGGCCTGAAGAAGAGCCACGTCCCGACCCTGACGCTCGATGCCCGAGGCACCGACTCCGCCGCGCTGTGGGAGGCCGGGGCCCGCTTCGTGGCGGTGCGCTCGCGCTTCCAGACCCTGAGCCTGGAGCGGCACCCCGGCGAGGATCCCGCAGCAGAGCTGTTGGACCTGGTTCCGCCGTCGGTGGTCCTGGTCGTGGCCGAGGGCCTCCTGCCCCCTGGCCCGGAAGCCCCGCGCGCGATCGTTTGCCTGCGCCGCTTCGAGGAGCTGGAGGAGACGCTCGCCGTGCGGCGCATTCGGCCAGGGGACGTGCTGGCCCTGGCGGGACCCGCTGCGGGCTTGGCCCCCGGCCGGGGCGCCTACCCCTGGTACGACGTGCGGGACCCCGCCTGCGCCGAGGCGCTCTGCGAGCTGGTGCTGGCTACCGCCGGGCTCGGCGCTCCCGGTCCACTTCCTCCCAGCGGCCGGTGAGCTCCTCCTGGCGGCGGGCGTTGGCCTCCAGCTCGACCTTGAGCTGCTTCACGCGGGCGCCGTCGCGGTAGACCCCCTCGTCGGACAGCGCGTGCTCCAGCTCCCGATGCGCGGCGGCCAGGCGCTCCAGCTCGGCCAGGATCTGCTCCTCCTCGCGGGCGAGCTTGCGCTCGCTAGCCTGCAGGCGCTTGGTATGCAGGCGCGTGACCTGGGCCGCCGGCGAGGCGGACGGCGGGGCCCGGAGAGAGGAGGCCCCTCGCCCGGGCTGGGCCGGGACGGCGATTCGTGCCGGGGGCGTCCCCGCCGCGGCCGCTGCACCGGCCAGTAGGCCGGGCGGTAGGCCGGGCGGTAGGCCGGGTTTCACGCCGGGTTTCACGCCGGCAGCGTCTTCGCCCGCGGCCTCCTTCTGCTTGCGCCACAGGTAATAGGCGTAGTCCCCCGGGAACACGCGCGCACGGCCCGCCTCCAGCTCCAGGACCCGTGTGGCCAGCTTCTCGATGAAGTAGCGGTCGTGGGAAACGAACACCAGCGTCCCCGGGTAGCGCACCAGGGCCTCCAGGAGCACGTCCTTGCTCAATAGATCCAGGTGGTTGGTCGGCTCATCCAGGAACAGGCAGTTGGCCGGGTGCAGCAGCAGGGCCAGCAGCGCCAGACGGCTCTTCTCCCCGCCGCTTAACACCCCCACTGGCTTGAAGACCTCCTCGTCGCGGAACAGGAAGGCGCCCAGGAGGTTGCGGACCTGGGGGATCAGCTGCGTGGGCGCCCACCCCTCCACCCGCTCCAGCACGCTCTGCGAGCCGGAGAGCTCCTCGGGGTGGTCGGGGGAGTAATAGCCCAGGTTCAGGCCCGCCCCGTAGACCACCGCGCCCTCGCTGGGCGGCTCCTCGCGGGCCAGGATGCGCATCAGCGTGGACTTGCCGGCCCCGTTGGGGCCTACCAGCGCCAGCTTCTCCCCCCGGGCCAGGTCCAGGTCCAGCCCACGGAAAAGGCGCAGGTCCCCGAAGGCCTTGCCCAGGCCCTCCAGGCGCAGCGCCAGGCTGCCCCCGGGGGGCGGGTCGGGGAAGTGGAAGTGCATGCGCTTTTGCACCGGCGGGGTCTCGATGCGCGCCAGGCGCTCCATCTGCCCGATGCGGCTCTGCACCTGGCGGGCCTTGCTGGCCTTGTAGCGGAAGCGCCGGATGAACACCTCCATGCGGGCGATCTCCTCCTGCTGCCGTTCGTAGGCCGCGTCGATCTGCTCGAGCTCCGCCTCCCGCCGCCGCTCGTAGGCGCTGAAGCTCCCTGGGTACAGGGTGAGCCGGCCCCGGTACAGCTCCGCCACCGTGTCCGCGGCGGTGTCCAGGAAGTAGCGGTCGTGCGACACCACCAGCACCCCGGCGGGGGTGTCGCGCAGGAACTGCTCCAGCCAGGTGCGAGCCTCCAGGTCCAGGTAGTTGGTCGGCTCGTCCAGCAGCAGAATGTCGGCCTGCTCGCACAGCACGCGCGCCAGCTCGATGCGCATCTGCCAGCCCTGCGAAAACTCGCCCACCGGCTTGTCCTGCTGCCCCCGGGCGAAGCCCAGGCCCGCCAGCACGCGTTCAATGCGCTCGCGGCGGCGCTCATATGAGCTGGCCGCCAAACGCTCGGCGAGGTCCTGGTGACGATCCAGCAGGCGACGGGCCTGCGTAGACTCCACGCCGTGCCCGGCCAGCTCCTCCTCCACGCTCGCCAGCTCCTCGGCCAGCAGGCGGCCGGGGCGAAAGGCCTTTTCCACCTCCGCGTACAGGGTAGCCGTAAGGTCCAGGGAGGAAGCGTGTCCCGACTGGGGAAGGTAGGAAAGGCGGCTGTCCCGGTCCCGGTGCACCCCGCCGCCGTCGGGGGAGATCTCCCCCACGATCACGCGCATGAGCGTGGTCTTGCCGCTGCCGTTGGCCCCGTACAGGGCGAAGCGCCGGCCCCGGGGCAGGGTGAAGGTGACCTCCTCCAGGATGACCCGGTCCCCGAAGGAGAGGCTCACCCCGGAGAGGGTGACCATCAGGACCTGCCGAAGCTGAAATAGATGACCAGGGGAGAGGCGTCCAGGTTCACGGCCTCGTCGTCCCGGATGGCCAGCGCGCGCAGGAACACCAGGCGCGCTCCCGCCCCTTCGAACTTGTACAGGAAGCTGGAACCCTGCTCCGGCCCGTACTCGGCGAAGCGGAAGGTGATGACCCCGTCGAAGCCGGAGGCCAGCTCCTTGGAGAGGTGATAGGCGAAGTCCACCACGCCCTCCCCGGCCACCGGGCGCAGGAACACCTGGTCGGCCAGCCGCCCGAAGCCCTCCCAGCTGAAGCGCATGCCTTCCTCCAGGCGGATGCGCCCGTAGGCGCTGGAGGTCATGACCGGGCCGCGCCGCAGGAATTCCTGGAACAGCGCGTGGCGGCGGGCCTTCTCGGCCTCGATGAGCCCGTCCAGGTCTTCCGTGAAGTTGATGAATACCTGGGCGAGCTGCTGCTCCTTGCGCGGGTAGGTGAGCACCAGGCGGTCCGGCCCGGACATGGTGACCCGCAGCTCGGGCCCCGCGATCACGTAGCGGCTGGCACCGACGTTGGCGATCTCCCGGTAGTCCCAGCTCTGGCGAAAGCCGGGCAGCGCGAGCAGGGCTTGCCGGCGGGCGGGATCCAGGAAGAAGCCGATCTCCGGCTTGAAGCGCTCCAGGTCGATGCGGCCGTTGTCCAGCATTTCCCGGAAGTATTCGGGGCGCCAGGGGGTGCTCAAGAGAGCGTCCAGCAGGGGGTCGCGCGCCTTGAGCGCCGCCGCCTCGCTCAGGGGGTCGCCGGCGCTCTGGAACACCGGCAGGAAGTAGCCGAAGCCCCACCCCTCATAGCCGTCGTCGGTGAGCACCCGGTACCAGTAGTCCTGGTAGGTGGCGATGAGCACCTGCTGCTCGCCGCGGACGAGCACCTTCACCACCTGCCCCTCCCGCAGCTTGTACACCCGGCGGGCCTCCTGGTCCGGCTCCTCGCGCAGGGGCAGGCCGTCGCGCTGCGCGTAGGCGTAGGTGGCCGCGTAGGGGGCGTAGGCCTCGGCCTGCGTTCGGGCCTGCTCGCGGCTGGGGACCAGGCGCAAGCGCCAGGATTCCAGCTCCACGGTGCCTTTGACCTGTTTGGAACGTACCGTGATGGTCCCGGCCTCCTCGGACAGACGGACCACGCTCACCTGGTCCCCGTTGGCCAGGGACCCTCCCTGCGGCGCCCACAGCACCACCCCGAAGCCCTGCCCCCGGCTGCAGGAGCCCAGCAGCAGGGGGAACAGGAGCAAACAGCCCAGCAATTCGAAGGATCGCTTCATATCCGAAGGCCAGAATAAAATGGAACGGGAAAGCGCGTCAACGCTCGGGTAGCGGCGCCCGCCGTCAACGCCCGGGCGGGTCCAGGATGATCAGTATCCTCCCGCCCCGCAGCAGCTCGCGATTCCTCTCCCGGGAGAGCAATTGCCGCGCCGTCTCCCTGGACAACAGGATGTCGGTGGCGTTGCGCCCGAACACCCCGCGCGCCATCGTGCGCAGCGGCAGCTCGCCGATCCGCTCCCCATAGGCCTTCAAGGCGGCTTCCTCGCCGGAGTAGGCGTAGGCGGCCACGCCCCATTTTCTCAAGGCCTGCGGGTCGCACATTTCCGGGGAGAGCACGGGGTTCATGTCCTCGTCGTAGAGGCGCGGTAAAAGCGCCGGGCGGACCCGCTCGCGCAGGTCCTTGCCGTGAGATGGGAACTCCCCCTGGGCCAGGATCACCAGCCCCGTGAACGTGCGGGCAGGCGTGAAACCCAGGATGCGCGGGATGGGGAAGGGCCGCTCGTGCACCACGAACGGCGCGGCGAGGCCGTACTCTCCGTAGAAGGGAAAGCGGTAGGCGACGATCACCGCGTGCAGGTCCCTGGTGAAGGCGGCCGACTCCCGCAGCGCGCCGGCGGCGCCCAGCTCGCTCAGGGCCCGGTACAGCGCGCCACTGGCGGCCAGGCGGTCGCCCACGCTGTCGTGCGAGTCCACCGCCACGTCCTGGACGGCCTCGATGTACAGGTAGGGAAGCGCTTCCTCGATGCGCCGCTCGGCCTGGAAGCGGGTGGCGGGGGTCAGGGGGGAACCCGGGTCCACGCCTTTGCGCACCTCCAGCCGCAGCGCGCCTTCCGCCCAAAGCAGGCTGCGCGCGCGGGCCAACTCGTCGAAATCGGCGTACGCGGCCCCCACCACCAGGAGCAGGGCGGCGACGACCAGCAGACCCTTCATGGTTCCTCCGCCGGCACCTTCAGAGTGTCGCCGGGTTTGAGCGGATCGTCAAGGGAGCGGCCGCCCGCCGCGGCCGGCGGGTGGCCAGACTCGAGCACGGGGATGCGCACGATGCCGCCGATCGGCAGGCGCCGCGGGTCCAGCCCGGAGTTGGCCTGCTCGAGCAGGGGCAACGCCACGGCGTAGCGGCGGGACAGGCCGTAGAGAGTGTCCCCGCTGGCCAGGCGATGGAACTGGTATTCCAGCAGCCGGCGGTCCGGATCCTCCAGCAGCTCGCTCACCCTCCCGCCCCAACCGGCGGGCACCTTCAGCCAGTAGCCCTGATCGTAGGGCGGCGTGACCGGGTACTTCAGCTCGGCGTTGGCCTCCCGCAGCGCCTCCAAACCCAGGCCCAGAGCTTGGGCCAGCAGCCGCAGGTCTACGCTCTGCGACAGGCGGACCCGCTCCCAGGCCGGGGAGGTGTCCCAGCCCGCCTGCAGGCCGAAGCGCTCAGGGGAGCCCACGATCCGGGCCAGGGCGATGAAGGCGGGCACGAACTCGGCCGTCTCCGGCTTTAAAAGCCCCCGCTCGCGCAGCTCCCAGAAGTCGCGGGCGCCGCTGGAAGCCAGCAGCCTGGTGAGGCAGCCCGTGCCGCAGTTGTAGGCCGCTAAGGCCAGGAACCAGTCGCCGAACAGCCGGTAGTCACCCTCCAGCTTGCGCAGGGCGGCCTGCGTGGACTTCCAGAAATCCCGCCGCTCGTCCACCCACTCGTCCGCCCGCAGCCCCAGAGCGCCGGAGGTGTTGCGCATGATCTGCCAGAGCCCGGAAGCCCCGGAGCGCGAAACGGCGCGCGCCACGTAGCGGGACTCCAGCAGCGGCAGGACCAGCAACTCCGGCGGCAGGCCCCGCTCCCGAATGCTGGAGTCCACGAAGCGCCGGTAGCGGGCCATCCGGGCCAGGGCCATGTCCAGGTTCCTCTTTTCCCGCTCGAGGTACACCTCCAGGCGCCGCTCCACGGCGGGGTGCTCCGGCAGGTCCAGGGAAAACACGGGCGAGTCGGCGTGCCCGTGCAGCGCCGGCAGGGGGATGCCGCCGGAGACAGGGGCTTCGGCGGAGGCCGGCGGCAGCTCGCGCAGAGGGCGCTGGGCGTCCACCGGGAGGCTTCCCGCCCGGGCGGGCAAGGCCGCGAGCAGCGCGAATGCGAACGCAACGCGGCGGGCGGCAGCCGTGCTCAGAACCTCTCGCCCAGGTAGATGCCGGCCCACTCCCAGCGCCCGTTGATCTCCGGGTCGGGCGGGTAATTCACCCGGCGGAAGTACAGGTACCAGGTGGGGATGCGGTAGTTCCAGTTGGTGGTCCGTAAATAGGCCTCGCCGGAGTTGGAGTAGACGTCTAGTTGATCATCGGCGAGTACCCGCGAGGATTGTAGGAAGGCGGCCAGGGCGCCCAGGTCAAAGCTGGTGCGCGCTTCGACCTCCTCGCTGGCGGCCATGTCCTGCTGGGACCAGGACATCGAGAAGAAGTTGGCCTCGGCCCGGTACTTCGCGAGCTGACGCACGTTGTGGGTCTGCAGCGCCTGGCGCACCTCGGCCACCAGGTGCTCGAGGTTGTCCACCGTCCACTCCTTGTCGGAGTAGTAGAATTCCACCTTTTCGCGGATCTTGGCGTGGGCCCGGGGGAAGCCGGGGATCACGGATTCCGGGTAGTTCAGGAACTTCTGGTACACCCGGATGGCCTGCTCCCAGTCCCCGATGTCCTCGTAGGCCTTGGCCAGGAAGTAATAATTGACCCCGGGATCGATGGCGTCGGCGAAACGGGAGATCAGCTCCTTGTAGTAGCCGATGCGCTCGCGCGGGTCCTGCACCAGGGCGAGCAGCTCCCGCAGGCAGCGGAAGTGCAGGGAGGCGCCGGAGACGAGCAGGTCCGGGTAGTTGCGCAGGATCCGCTGGTAGTACTGCACGGCCATGGGTGCGGCCTGCATGTCCCGGTAGGCGGCGGCCACGATGCCCAGGTAGTAGGCGTTGTAGGGGTCAGCGGGGTACTCCCCCACGTAGGTGGTTAGGAACAGGACCAGCTTTTCCTTCTCGCCGGCGTTCAACAGGCGGTTGGCGATCTGCTGGATGAGGATGAAGCGGTTTTCCCCGACTTCCTTCTCCTGGCGCAGCAGGTTGAACAGGGCGCGCGTCTCGCGGTTCTCCTCCAGGCCGCTCGGGAGGTAGAAGGAGTGTTCCTTCAGGCAGCCGGCGGAGAACGCCAGCACCGCGGCCAGCAGGCCGAGAAGCGGAAAGCGCCGTGCGCGGACCATCATAGGGATCGCCTGCCAGCATACCACGGATTCCCTGAGGCCGGCAAGGTTGGCGGGCTGCGCGCTTCTTGCCGCCCGAACACGATTCACGTTACAATCGTGGGCATGGCGGCCAGCGAATACGGGGAGCAGAAACGGCTGGTCAATAAGAACGCGGTCGCCGATATCTTTCTATACGCGGTCCGGATCATCAGGAACATGGGGAACTAGATGCGCAAGGCGGCGGGGATTTTCATCGGCATCGCCAGCGTGGTGCTGTTCGGCGGCGGCATGGTCGCGCTCATGGCGGAGCGGGACACGCGCGGCGAGCCCGCCGGCCGAGAGGTTGCGCCCCCGGACCCCCGGCCCGCCGAGCTGGGCCTCCAGCACACCGTGCGCACCTCCGGGGGGCTGATCTATGCCCTGTCCAAGACCCGAGGGTTTCTGGTGTCCTTCGACCTGGGCACAAGCTGGATCGAGCGCAACCAGGGCCTCTCCCGCCGGGTGGTCTACCCCTTCGCCGAGAACCGGGTCCGGCGCCTGACCTCCCTGGGGGTGGACCCCGCGCACGAGTCGCGCGTGGCCGTGACCACCGCGAGTGAGGTGTTCCTCTCCGAGGACTACGGCTCCTCCTGGGTGCAGATCCCCTGGGGCAAGCCCCTGCGCGCCAGCACTTATTTCACCTCCGTGGCCTTGTCCCCGCACAATCCCGGCGCCCTGCTGCTGGGCACCTCCTTCAACGGCTTCTACGAGACCTCCGACCGGGGAGCAAGCTGGCAGGACCCCTCGCTCACCGCCACCAGAGAGCTCAACCGCGGCGCCGGATTCTACGAGGAGATCTCCGGGGTGAGCTACGACCCCCAGTCCCCCGGCCTGATCTGGTTTGCCTGCGGTTTCGGCAACGGGCTGTACCGCGGCGACCGCAAGAGCTGGAGCCGCGTGAGCTTCCCCGGCGATGCCCACGGCGAGATCATCCAGGGCCTGGGCATGCTCACCGGCGAAGGCGGCTGGAGCCTGGAGGTGCGCACGAACGAAACCACCTGGAAACTGGGCCTGCTTCAAGGCGCCTGGAGCCTGATGGAGCGCAGGCAAGAGGCGCGCGTCCCGGACCCGTTCCTGCGCGAGCGCCAGCGCAAGGCCGCGGATCGCTTCGGCATCTACCTCTCCTCGTTCATGGCGCAGGGGGCCGATTTGGAGAGGCACCTGCAGTTCATCCAGGAGCAGGGGATGAATTCGCTGGTGGTGGACTGCAAGGACGACTATGGCTGGATCACCTACGACACCGGCCTGGAGCTGCCGAAACTGGTGGGCGCGGTGGAGAGGCGCTTCAAGCTGGAAGAGCTCCTGAGCCGCGCGCATGAGCGCGGCATCTACGTAATCGCCCGAGTGGTGGTGTTCAAGGACCGGCAGCTGTACAACTACGACGGCCACAAGTACGCGCTCTGGAATGGCGCGACCAACCAGCCCTGGCGCTACCTGTCCCGGGTCGAGGAGGACAGCCCCCCGAGCGACCTGGCGGCCACCCTGGGGGAGGCGGCCGCGCCGCAGCCCAGATACTTCCAGCGCGAGTACTGGCTGGACCCCTACAATCCCTTCGTCTGGAGCTACAACGCCGCCATCGCCGAGGAGCTTCAGCAGCGGGGGGTCGACGAGATCCAGTTCGACTACATCCGCTTCCCCTCCGACGGGAACCTCTCCACCATCCGCTACCGCTACCGGCGGGAGGGCATGGACATGATCGATGCCCTGGAGTCCTTCCTGGTGCTCGTCCGGGAGGCGATCCACATCCCGATCAGCACCGACCTGTACGGCTACAGCACCTGGCATCGCATGGGCAACTGGATCGGGCAGAGCACCGAAATGCTGGCCGACTACGTGGACGTGATCTGTCCCATGTACTACCCGTCGCATTTCCCGCGGGATTTCATGAAGAACGATCCCTACCTCCAGCGGGCCCAGCGCATCTACCTGGAAGGGACCCTGCGGGCGCGGGCCGTGGTGGACGGCCGCAGTCTGATCCGGCCCTACGTCCAGGCCTTCCTGATCGGCGGCGAGCTGGCCATGGGAGTTGCGGAGTACAACCGCTATTTGCTGAACCAGGTCCAGGGCTGCCTCGCCGCCCCCTCTTCGGGGCTCACCCTCTGGAACGCCTCCAACCGCTACTACATGGTCTCC
>CAZMWZ010000012.1:0-7504 GCA_964570045.1 uncultured Spirochaetaceae bacterium | reverse complement strand
GAGCGGGGCACCCCGGAGGCGCTGCGCCAGGCGCTCGTGCTGGCCGGCTCCGCCGAGCCGTCCTTCCGGGGCGAGGCCGACCAGACCGCGGCCCTGGCCGCCGCGCTGTTCCGCCTGCTGTACCCCGAGCTCGCACGGCAGGCAGGCGCGCCGCAGGCCCCCGCGTACACGGGTCCCTGGGCCTCCGCGCTCGCCCTGGCCGAGGAAGGCCGGCCCCCCGCGGGGCAGCTGGCCCCGGAGCCGGCGGGCGGCGCCTGGCTCGGAGTGCTCCTGCCGCACCTCCACCTGGCCCGGCTGCTGCCTGGATCAGGCGCCCCTAGGGGCGCCCCGCCTGCGGAGGCGGCCCTAGCCGCGCTCCTGCAGGCCGCCGCCGAGCGCCCGGACTCCGTGCTGCCCCCCTACCTGCTGGGCCTTGCGGCCGAGCTCTCCGGTGATCCCGCCGCGGCGGCTCAAGCCTACCGGGACTGCCTCCAGCGCGCCGGCACCTTCTACCCTGCACGGCTGCGCCTGGCTTCCCTGCACCTGGAAGCGGGTGAAACGGCCGCAGCCCTCAGCGACCTGGAGGCGGCCCTGGAGGCGGTGCCCGACGATGTGGCCCTGCACCGCAGGCTGGCCGAGATTGCGCTGGCCGAGGGCAGGCTGGACCTGGCACAGGAGCACAGCGCCCGGGTGCTGGACCGGGAGCCCCACGACCCGGAGCACCTGCTGCTGCGGGCCCGGGTGCTCGCCGCGAGCAGGAGCTGGCCGCAGGCCCTGAAGCTGCTGGACCTGGCGCTGGCCGCCGGCCCGGACCTGGCCGCTGCGCTGCTACTCAAGGCCGAGATCCTGGCCGCGAACGCCCATGAGGAGGAGCAGGCCTTGGAGCTGCTGCGCGAGGCCCAGACCCGGATTCCCGGCGACGCGCGCCTTCCGGAGCTGGAGGGCCGTATCCTTTTCGCGGCAGGACGGGAAAGCGAAGGCCGCACCCGGCTGGAGCGGGCCCTGGAGCTGGAGCCGGGCCGGGAGTCCGCGCTGCGGCTGCTGTTGGCGCAGGCGGTGCGCCGGCAGCAATGGGACCGGGCGGCGGAGACCCTGGAGCGGCTGCTGGAGGGAGGCGGGAGCGAGGCGGACCTGGTTCTGGCCCACCGCGCGCAGGAGCGCCTGGGCAACAAGGACCGCGCGCTGGCCTACGCCACCCGGCTTTACACGCTCCGGCCGGAAGCCTACGCCGCCGAGTATGCGGCGGCGCTGCTGGCGCACGGGCAGAGGGACGAGGCGCTGCGCGCGGTCGAGAAGCACCTGAGCGCGGCCTCCCCGCAGCTGTCCAGCCGGCTCCTGGTGGTCCGCGCCGCGGCGCTGGAAGCCCAGGACCCGGAGGGGACGCTAGAAATCCTGCAGCAGGCGCTGGTGCTAGACCCGGCCAACCAGGCCGCGCTGGTCAAGCTGGCGGAGCTGTACGCGGCGCGCCTGGATTACCGCAAGGCCGGCCTGTACCTGCGCCAGGCCCTGGCGCTGGACCCGGAGAACGTCGACCTTCAGACCCGTCTGGAGAGGCTAAACTATTGACGATAAAAAGACGAATATGTTAGTGTAATCAGGATGGCGTCGAAGTACGAACCAGCGGCCAGCAAGAACCTCCCGAAAGACGTTTCCAGGGTTTTCTGTGCCAACTGCACGCACTGCAAGCTGGTGCGCACGCCGGCGGGCAACGGCAGCCAGTACTACCTGCGGGTGCGCTGCGATGCCGGCAAATGGAAGAAGAAGCTCGGGGAAGAGAAGGTGTACAAGTACTTCACCGTGGCCCGGCGAACTACCGACACCTGCCCGATGTACGAGCCCATGGGGGACGCGCGCGAATACCTCAAGGAGCTCAAGAAAAACCTGCCGATCAAGGACGAGATCTACTCTTATTGATGAAGAAAACCCTGTTGCTCACGCTGCTGGCGCTGATCCCGGTCCTGGGATGGCTGGGCGGCTGCCAGTCCACGCCGGTCGACATCCAAGCCGACCTGAGCCCCGCCGATTTCTTCCAGAAGGCCCAGGAAGCCTCCGACGCGGGCAAGTACGCGCTGGCGCTCAAGTATTACCAGGCCTTCCGGGAACGCTACCCCGAGGAGCGCGACCGCAACCTCTGGGCGCGCTACGAGATCGCACTGCTGCACAGCAAGCTGGGGGACCAGGCCACGGCGTTGACGATGCTCGACGAGCTGCTGGCGCTCTACGCCAGTGAAAACGCCGCCGAGCTGCCGCAGGGCCCCCGCATCCTGGCCGAGAAGATCAAGGGCAAATAGCTTCTAGCTCTTCCGGTATTCGAAAATCGCGGGAAACGGGACCTCCGACGAGCTCTGGGTGAAGGCCAACAGGTAGCGGAAGCGCTGCAGGAAAGCCTCCGTCCAGGCGCACCAGGGGAAGGACTCGGACTGGAACGAGAAGAACAGGACGTATCCCGCCTCTCCTGACTCGACAAAACAGAGCGTAAAGTCCTCCTCGCTCGCTACCCGGACCAGGGGCGCCTGAGCGCAGCGCACCCCCCGCCAGCCGGAGGGGAGCACTACCTGTTCGCGCGTGAAGTACACGACGACCCGGCCCTCGTCGGCCAGGTACTCACCCCGGAATGCCGGAAGAAGGTTGGGGGGAAAGAAGGGGATGCCGCGGGCGGGCAGCGGCCCGCGCTGGAGGATCGCCTGGCCCGGCTGGCCCGACTGCCCGGCGGCCGCGGCGGCCGCGGCGCAAAGCAGCAGGACCCCCAGGGCCGACGCCACCCCTCCGCCCGGTCTTCCGCCCGCCCCCCCACGCTTCGGCCAGCCTGCCGCCATGCCGGCCTACTCCACCGTGACGCTCTTGGCCAGGTTGCGGGGCTGGTCCACATCCCGCCCCAGCTCCACGGCGGAATAGTAGGCCAACAGCTGCAGGGGCACGACCATCAGGAACGGGTAGAAGCTCTCGCGCACCCGCGGCACCTCGATCACATCGTCGGCGATGCCCCGGACCTCTTCGTCCCCGGCCGCCGCGATCGCGATCACCCGGCCCCGGCGGGACTTCACCTCCTTTATGTTGCTCAGGATTTTCTCGCGCAGGCCGTCGTCCGGCACCAGGAACAGACAGGGGGTCTCCTCGCCAATCAGGGCGATCGGCCCGTGCTTCAGCTCCGAGGCGCTGTAACCCTCGGCGTGGATGTAGGAGATCTCCTTCAGCTTCAGGGCTCCCTCCATCGCCACCGGGTAGTTGATCCCCCGGCCCAGGAACAGGAAGTGCTCGTAATGGCAATAGCGGCGGGCCAGCTCCCGGATCGAGCGGCTGCCGGCCAGGATGGCTTCGACCTTGGCGGGGATGCTGGCCAGGTCCTGGATGAAGGCGCGGCCCGCCTCGGCGGACAGGTCGCGCATGCGGCCCAGCAGCAGGGAGAACAGGTAGAACACGGTGATCTGCGAGGTGAAGGCCTTGGTGGAGGCCACGGCGATCTCCGGGCCGGAGTGGATGTAGACCCCCCCGTCGGACTCCCGGGGGATCGTGGAGCCCACCACGTTGCAAATCCCGAGTACTGTGGCGCCCTTGCGCTTGAGCTCGCGCATGGCGAAGAGGCTGTCGGCAGTCTCGCCGGACTGGGAAACCACGAAGTGCAGGGTGTTGGGCTCCACCACGGGGTTGCGGTAGCGCAGCTCGGAGGCGATCTCCACCGTGCAAGGCACGCGGGCGATGGACTCCAGCAGGTACATGCCCACCAGGCCGGCGTGCCAGCTGGTGCCCGCGGCCACGATGCGCACGCGCTCGACGTTGAGCAGGTCGCGGTTGGACATGTTCAGGCCGCCCAGGTGGGCCGTGGCCTGTTCCAGGTCCAGGCGTCCGCCCATGGCCCGCTTGATGGACTCCGGCTGCTCGAAGATCTCCTTCTCCATGAAGTGCGCGAAGCCGCCCTTCTCGATCTGCTCCAGCTCCCAGGAGACCGACTCGATCTTCTTCTGGATTTCCTGGTCCTTCAGGTCGGTGGTCCGGAACTCCTCGGGGCTGAGCCAGACCAGCTCGCCGTCCTCCAGGTAGACCACCTGCCGGGTGTGGCCGATGATGGCGGTGACGTCCGAGGCCAGGAAGGACTCCCCGGCGCCGATCCCGACCACCAGGGGCGAGCCCTGGCGGGCGCCCACCAGGCGGTTGGGGTGGTCGCGGTGCAGGCACACGATGCCGTAGGTCCCCTTCAGCAGGGCCAGCGCCCGGCGCACCGCCTCCATCAGGTCGCCGCTGTAGTACTTCTCGATCAGGTGGGCGATCACCTCGGAGTCCGTTTCCGAGGCGAAGCGGTGCCCCTCCGAGACGAGCTTCTCCTTCAGGCTCAGGTAGTTCTCGATAATGCCGTTGTGCGCCACGGCGATGCGCCCGCCGCAGTCCAAGTGGGGGTGGGCGTTCTGGTCGTTCACCTCCCCGTGCGTGGCCCAGCGGGTGTGGCCGATCCCGCAGCAGGCCGCGAGGTCCTCCGGGACCAGGGGGATGAGATCGCGGATCTTGCCCTTGCGCTTGTACAGCTGCAGGCCCGTAGCGCCCTGGACGCAGATGCCGGCCGAGTCGTAGCCCCGGTATTCCAGGCGCTTCAGCCCCTCCAGCAGCACGCGCCCGGCAGGCTTGGGGCCGCAGTAACCGATGATCCCGCACATGGTGTTCCCCCTTAGACCCCGAGCGGCTCGGAAATGCCGTTCAGCCCGGCCTCGTCCGCCAGCTCGATAGCCTCCGCCGCCAAGCGCACGATGCCGCCGCGGGCGAAATCCTCCAGCACACCGCGAACCTGACCCGGGTCCAGCTCCAGCTTGCTGGCAAAGTCCTCTACCGTGCGCTCCCGGTCCAGCGCCCCGCCGGCCGCCTGGAAGCCCAGGCGCAGGTTCATGGCGATCAGACCGCGGGCGTCCTTGCGGGCCAGGTGCCGCAGGTGCTGGTTGGCGTAGGCCAGGCGCCGGCAGAGCTTGTCGATGATGTTCAGGGCGATCTTGGGGTTCTTGTTGATCATGTTGAGGAAGCCTTCCTGGTTGAAGGCCAGCAGGCGCACCGGTTCCAGCGTGGTGACGGTCGCGGTGCGCCGCTCCCGGGTCACCAGGGCCATTTCCCCGAAAAAGTCCCCCTTGCCCAGCACGGCCAGCATCTGCTCCTTGCCCCCGATCACGCGGGACACCTTGACCCGCCCGTCCTGGACGATGAACATCTGGTCCCCCTCTTCGCCTTCCTTGAAAATGACCGTACCGGCCGGCACCTGCTGCCCGAACCGGCTGAACAGGTCGGACTCGACGGGAACCATTCCTGCCTCCTCGCCTGTTCACGTTATCGGATGCCCAAACGAAAAGCAAGAGGAAGCCCGACCCCGTTGTTGGCGGTATGAACAGATTGCTGCCAGTTCTCCTGCTCGCTGCGCTGGCCCTGCTGGCCGGCTGCGGGCCGCTGGAAGATCTACGAGAGAAGTTGGAGCCGGACCTCACCCCCCCGGTGCTGCTGGGCATGCGCGCGCGGCAGGAGATTCTGGAGCTGGACTTCGACGAGCCCCCGGTCTGCATCGCGGAGGAGGTCCGCGCCGTGCCCGCGTTGAACGTGACCGGAGTGCAGGCTGCAGGAAACGGGCTGCAGGTCCGCCTCACCGGCCAAAGCCCGGGGGCAAAGTACCTCGTGGAGCTCACCGTGGCGGACGCGCGCGGCAACCGCCTGGAGCTCGCCGCCGAGCTCTACGGCTACAACCCGCGCGTGCCGGAGGTGCTGCTCAACGAGTTCACCACGCAGGGCTCCGACACCCACCCGGACCTCGTAGAGCTGGTCGCCGCCGGCGCCGGCGACCTGGCCGGAGTTGCTCTTTACCAGGGTACCACGGGATCCTGGGACGACCGGCTGGTGTTCCCCCCCTTCCCGGTGCGCGCCGGCGACTACATCCTGGTGCACTTCAAGCCGCAAGGAATCCCGGAAGAGCTGGACGAGCCCGGGGACCCGGCGCTCTCCGGCGGCCTGGACGCCTCGCCCACGGCCTACGACTTCTGGGTACGCGGGGGCACGGGACTGTCCGGCAACAACGGGGTCTTGAGCCTGTACGACCGGCCGGGAGGCCTCCTTCTGGACGGGGTGCTGTACTCCAACCGCACCTCGGCCTCCGACTCCCTGTACCGGGGCTTCGGGAGCGCCATTACCCTGGCCCGCGCCGAGGAGCTGGTGCGCGCAGGGGGCTGGATCACGGCGGAAGAGGCGGTGCGGCCGGAGGACGCCGTCAATCCCGAAGACAGCACCGCCACCCGCTCGCTATGCAGGAGCTCGGACTCGATGGACAGCGACGCCGCCGCCGACTGGCACGTGGTTCCGACGAGGGGCTCTACTTTCGGGAAGGCGAACAGCGACGAGAGGTACGTGCCCTAAGGCGCAATAGCGCGCTGCGGGCCGGCAGCAGCCGGCAGGCAGTCACACGTACTCTTTGATCATCTCCTCCAGCACCTTGCGCGGGGCCGCGCCGATCTGCTGCCGGGCCACCTGCCCCTGGTGGAACAGCAGGATGGTGGGGATGCTCACGATGTTGAACTTCATGGCCAGCTCGCTTTCCTGGTCCACGTTGATCTTGGCCACCTTCACCTTGCCCTTGTGCTCCTCGGCCAGCTTCTCCAGCACCGGGCCGACCATGCGGCAGGGCACGCACCACTCCGCCCAGAAATCCGCGAGCACCGGGACGGGGGAATCCAGCACTTCCTGCTGGAAGGTGGCGTTGGTGACGTTCACATCCGAGCCCATAGGACCTCCGCTGCGCTTACTCACTTGCGCTTGAACTCCTTCAGGCGGAAATCCCGGATGATCCCCTGGATGTATGCCTGGATTTCCTTCAGGCCAGCCCGGGAGCCCTGATCCAGCTGCGGGTAATTGGCCGCCACCCGTTCCAGGACCTCGTCCAGGTCGTGAAGGAGAAACGCGCTTCCCAGTATATACTCCTTCTCCTCCCTGTCAATAGCCAGGTAGTTGCGGGGAAAGCGGTTGGCGTGGTACAGGTAGCGGCTCAGGCCGGAAGGCACCCCGTCGCTGCCGCGCCCGGCCAGGTGGCGCAGCTTGCCCTCGAAGTTGAGCATGGTCAGGGAGCTGCGGTAGTAGGCGGTGTTCCGCAGGCAGGTGTTCAGCACCTCCCAGTGCTTCTCCTCCAGCTTGAACATGGCCCCCAGCAGGCGCCGCAGCTCCTCGCTGGCCACCGGGTGGAAGGGCACGTCGGGGTACTTGCGGATGCGCTCCAGGCTCTCCTCCACGATCCGCTCCACCCTCTGGGTGACACTCTCCTTCGCGGGCTCCTCCGGCTGTCCGGAGCCGACCCGCTCCTCCTCCCGGCGGATCAGTTCCTCCACCGCGCTGATCTCGGCCATCAGGAAGCTGGAGATGTCGGTGGAGGCCTTGATGGCCTCGATGTAGCGGTCCTCGAAGGCGTTCTTGATCGACCGCGGCTTGAAATACTTGTAGATGTACTCGTCGTAGCGGCGGCGGATCTTGTCGACAGCCCTGCTGATCTCGTGCGGGGTCAGCTTCGGCAGGGGCATGG
>CAZMWZ010000011.1:28910-31042 GCA_964570045.1 uncultured Spirochaetaceae bacterium | reverse complement strand
GGTCGACCAGCAGCAGGATCGCGCCCAGGGCGAGCAGCGCCGCCTCCGGCAGATAGCCCAGCAGGCGCGGGGCGCCGGCCAGCTTGGCCAGCTCCCCGGCGACGCCCTCCCGCAGCCAGCGGAACAGGAACAGGTAGCCGCGCATGACCAGGAAAGCAAGCAGCACGTTGGCCAGCGGCCAGCGGCTGATACGGAAAAACACCCCCGCGGTGAAGAAGGAGAATACCAGGGCCAGGCAGGTGAGGTAATAGGAAGGCAGCGAAGCCCGGTAGCGGACGCCCAGCTCCCGCGCGACGCGCTCCAGGTCCGCCGCGAACCCGGCCAGCAGGCTGCGGACCGGGTCGTCGGCCTCGGCGAATAGGACCGCGTAGGCCGGGCGGGCGGGGGCGGTCAGGCTCCGGCCGCCGCCCCTGAGGGTGACCTTCTCCCCGGCGAGGCGCACCTCGCCCACCCCCAGGTACGCGAGCCGGGGGCCGGCGGCGGGCGCCGACAGCACAACCCCCCCGTCCAGGCGCGAGCGCTCCACCGCCTCCAGGTACAGCACCGTGCCGCCAAACTCCTGGAAGCGCTGCGGCAGGAAGTAGCCCGCGGCACTGAGCTCCGGGGCCCGGGGCGCCGCCAGCACTCCGCGCAGCGCCTGCCCGCCGAAGGCCAGCACCACAAAGGCCGCGCCCATCGGCAGCAGGTAGGAAAAGAAGCGGTTGCCCGGACGCCGGTACAGCGGGAACAGGGTCAGAACCAGGGCGAAGAGGACCGCGGCCGGAAAGCGCTCGAGGAGGAGCGAAGGGAGCCGGGAGGCGGCGAGCGCCCTAGCCGCCTGCGGGGGCTCGCCGAAATGGCCGACCCGCAGCTCCAGCAGGGAAAGGCCGGTCAGGAGCACGCCCAACAGGATGAAAAACAGCAGAAACAGCGCCGGGAGCCGCAGAGCGTTTTTCACGCCCAGCATTCTACCACCCGCCGGTGGGGCTTGCAAGAACAGGGGTGCCGGCAGTAGCCGGGGCGTAGCCCGACAGGGAGGTCGGCCTTAGCGCCGCCTATCGGCAGTTGACCAGAGAGGGTGTTCTCTTTATAGTTGCCCCGATATCCGCTTCTTCCAGGAGGAACTACCCCCCATGAAATCCCGCAAGGTGTTCCTGGCGGCCCTGCTGCTGCTGGTGCTCCCCGCGGCCGCGCTGCTGGCGCAAAGCGAGCAGCCCCGGATCGGCCAGATGTGGGTCACCTGGATCGGTTCGGTGGTCGCGCTGCTGTTCGCGCTGTTCCTGGCCCTCGGCGTGCTCAAGAAGGACGCGGGCACGGCCAAGATGAAGGAGATCAGCCGGGCCGTGCAGGTGGGCGCCCTGGCCTACCTCCGGCAGCAGTACAAGGTGGTCGGCATCATCTTCGTGCTGCTGTTCGCCCTGTTCATGGTGCTCTCCTTCGTCCTGAACCTGATCAGCCGCTTCGTGCCCTTCGCCTTCCTGACTGGCGGCGTGTTCTCCGGGCTGGCCGGCTTCATCGGCATGAGCGTGGCCACCCGCGCCAACGCCCGCACCGCCTGGGCGGCCAAGCAAAGCCTGAACGGCGGGCTGCGCGTGGCCTTCTCGGCCGGCACGGTCATGGGCATGGTGGTGGTCGGGCTGGGCCTGCTGGACCTGTCCATCTGGTGGCTGGTGCTGTACCTGTTCAAGCTGCCGCCCTCCCAGATACCGCCGATCATGATCACTTTCGGCATGGGCGCCTCCTCCATGGCGCTGTTCGCCCGTGTGGGCGGCGGGATCTTCACCAAGGCGGCGGACGTCGGGGCCGACCTGGTGGGCAAGGTGGAAAGCGGGATCCCCGAGGACGACCCTCGCAACCCGGCGGTGATCGCGGACAACGTCGGCGACAACGTCGGGGACGTGGCCGGCATGGGCGCGGACCTGTATGAGTCCTACGTCGGCTCGATCGTGGCCACCATGGCCCTGGGGGCCATCGCCGCCCTGGGCCTGCCGGGGCTCACCGCCCTGCAGGCCATCCAGGTGCCGGTCACCATCGCCACCATCGGCGTGCTCAGCTCGATCCTGGGCACCTTCCTGGTGCGGGCCAAGGAGGACGCCTCCCAGGTGAAGCTCCTGGGGGCGCTGCGCCGGGGCGTGTACACCTCCACCGCCCTG
>CAZMWZ010000011.1:18647-28810 GCA_964570045.1 uncultured Spirochaetaceae bacterium | reverse complement strand
GACCAGACCCTGACCGGTCCGGCCACGCTGATCATCGGCGGCCTGTCCCTAGGCATGCTCTCCACCCTGATCCCGGTGGTGGTAGTCGTGATCGCCATCCTGGCCGCCTTCGGCCTGTCGGGCGGCTTCGCCCACGTGGATCTGGGGCTGTACGGCATCGGCCTCTCGGCCGTGGGCATGCTCTCCACCCTGGGCATCACTCTGGCCACGGACGCTTATGGGCCGGTGGCCGACAACGCCGGCGGCATCGCCGAGATGGCCAAGCTGGACCCGGAGGTGCGCCATCGCACCGACGCCCTGGACTCCCTGGGCAACACCACGGCGGCCACCGGCAAGGGCTTCGCCATCGCCTCCGCGGCGCTCACCGCCCTGTCCCTGATCGCCGAGTACGGCAACAAAATCAAGGAAGGCGTGGCTCAGCTGTTCACCGACGCCGCAAAGTCCCAGGTTTTCGAGCGCTTCTACGGGGGACTCATCAACGTCAGCCGCGACGCGAGCCAGGCCGTCACCGGCGTGCAATTGCGCGTCGACATGCTGGATCCGCGCATCCTGATCGGGATATTCCTCGGGGCGGTGCTGCCCTTCGTGTTCTGCGCCCTGACCATGCAGGCCGTGGGCCGGGCGGCGGGGGACATGGTGAAGGAGGTGCGGCGGCAGTTCAAGGCCAAGCCGGGCATCCTCAAGGGCAAGGACAAGCCGGACTACGCCACCTGTGTGGCCATCTCCACCCGTGGCGCACAGAAGGCCATGATCGTGCCTTCGCTGCTCTCAATCGTCGCCCCCGTGCTGGTGGGCGTGCTGTTCGGGCCCTTCACCGTCATCGCCCTGCTGGCCAGCTCCATGGCCACCGGCTTCGTGCTGGCGGTCATGATGGCCAACTCCGGCGGCGCCTGGGACAATGCCAAGAAGTTCATCGAGCGCGGCGCCCACGGGGGCAAGGGCTCGGCCGCGCACAAGGCGGCGGTGGTCGGCGACACGGTGGGCGACCCCTTCAAGGACACCTCCGGCCCCTCCCTCAACATTCTCTTGAAGCTGATGTCCATGGTCTCCATCGTGTTCGTCACGGTGTGCCTGTCGCTGAACAACTCGCTGGTGCAGGCCCTCGGCTTCTAGGCCGGCGCCGAGCCGAAAATAACCGGGCCGCCTTCCCGACGGGAGGGCGGCCCGTTTCATTGTCAGCCGAGGAGGTAACCCACGCCGCGCAGCGCCCTCAAGCACACACCCCCGGGGGGCGCTAGGCGGCGGAGCTTGCGGCGCAGGCCGGCCACGTGCGCGTCCAGCGCCCGGCTGCCCGCGGCCAGCGGGCGGCCCCAGGCCGCGTAGGCCAGCACCTCCCGGCTCACTACCTCCCCGGGGCGGGAGAGCAGAGCGGCCAGGATCCGCGACTCCGGGTACGACAGGCTCGCCTCCCCGTAGGGCGAGCGCGCCCGAGCGCCGCGGAGGCTGAGTTCGCCCCAGGGGAAGCCGGCGCTCACCGCTCCCGGCCGCGGGCGGAAAACGGCCAGATGCTCCAGACGGCACTCCAGCTCCTCCGGGCTCCAGGGGTCCTTCAGGAAATCGTCGCAGCCGGCCAGGAAGGCCGCGCGCAGCAGTGCGGGAGGGCCGAAGGCGAGCACCGCCGCCCCGCCTGTCTGCAGCGCCTCCAGCTCCCCCTCCCCGGGCAGCGCCTCGGCGGGGAACAGGTAGGCGTCGCAGTCGGGCAGTGGGCGGGTGGAAGCCCGGAGGCGCAGGCGGGGGGCGCGGCGGCCGAAGGACCGCAGGCGCGCCGTCAGAAGCGGGTCGGCGGTGAGCAGGTTGACGGACAGGACCCCTTCAGGGGCCCTGGGTCTTGTCTTCAAGCCGGGCGAGCCTGGCTTTCAGGTCCTCCAGCAGCTTGTCCCCGGAGGCGTCGGAAGCCTCCAGCTCGCGGAACTGCCGCTCGAGGGAATCGGCGCCGGTGGTCGACTCGATCTCCTTCAGGGCTTCGGCCTCGGCCTCGATGCGGTCGACCTTCTCGGCCATGCGGTCGAACACCTCGAACGCGGAGTTGTCCGAGAGTCCGGACATGGTCTGCTGAATGCGCTTCTGGGCTTCCGCCCGCTTGACCCTGGCCACCAGCAGGTTGCGCTTGCGCGCGGCTTCCTCGATCTTCTGCTGCAGCTGGCGCAGGGACCCCTTCAGTCCCTCCACCGTGCTGTGCTGGGCCTCCCATTGGGTCTGGTATTGCAGCGCCGCGTTGTCGTATTCCTGCTTCCTGAGCAGGGCCTCCTTGGCCAGAGCGTCGTTGCCGCTCTTCACGGCCAGCACGGCCTTGCGCTCCCAGTCGGCCGCTTCGCCCCGGTTCTGGGCGATTACCCGCTCCAGGCGCTTCTCGTCGGCGATGGACGCCGCCACCGTCTTCTTGGAATCGATGAGCTGCTCGTTCATTTCCAGGAGCAGCTGGTCCAGCATCTTCTCCGGGTTTTCCGCCTTGCTGATCAGGTCGTTGAGGTTGGACTTCACCGTCCGCTTGAATCTGCTGAACAGTCCCACGGTTGCCTCCTACGCTTCCCGATCGCTCAGCTACGACGCGACCCTCTGCCTGCTGCCCTGGGGTGGGCGGTTGCTGCTCTGCGGTTGGGGGCGACGGGGCGCCGGTTCAGCCCAGGAGCACCTGACCGGCGTTGTCGATGGCCAGGATGGTCTTGCATTCGGAGCAGCGGAACCGTCCCGCTTTCGAGGCCTTCAGCTTTTTGCTGCAGATGGGACACTTGAAGATCTTGGGGAACGGCCCGGCCTGGGGACCCTCCCCCTTCTGGGCGAAGAAGGACACCGCTTCCTCCAGGTTCTCCTTGATGTTGAAGAACTGGGAGAAGCCGAGCAGCTGGAAGACCTCATAGACCTTGGGCTGGATCTCCAGCAGCACCAGGTCGCCGCCCCGCGGTTTCACTGCCTTGAGGAACGCGGTGAAGGAGCCGATGCCCGTGCTGGAAACGTAGTTCAACCCGGCGCAATGGAACACGAGTCGGATGAACCCCGCCTCGATGGTCTTGGCGACCCGCTTCTGGAAATAGTTCGAGTTGTACGTATCGATATACCCGGTGAGGTAAAGAACCAGACAGCCGGAGACCTCCTCGATCTTCTGGAGCCGGATTTTAAGACTGTCGTCCTTCTCGTCGTCGAATCCCGGTACGATATCGTTGTTCATCATATCCCTTTTTCGCCCGCGAACGAGACTAATATTATACAGGGAAAACCGAACTTGTCAAACTGTTCCCCGATTTTATTCAGTGGTCCAGCTCCCCCTTCGAGCTCACGGCCCCGCCTTGACAAAAGCCTGCCTCCCTTGTGCTCGCCGCCGCAGAGAGGGGTTTCACACTGAAAGTATCGGACGGAACCGCCGGATTGACAACAATTATTGTTCAAGCCCAGAATTCAGGGGTGCAGGGACCTCTCGACGACATCCGGGTGGTGCTGGTCCGGCCCCAGGAGGCGCGAAATGTCGGCCAGGTCTGCCGGGCCATGAAGACCATGGGCCTGGGCACCCTGTACCTGGTGGGGGCCGGCGGGATCGACCGCGCCGAGGCGGCGGTCACCGCTGTACATGCCCGGGACGTGCTGGCAGGTGCCGTAGCCTGTCCCGGGCTGCCCGAAGCCCTGCGGGGGACGGTGCTCTCCGCGGGCTTGAGCCGCCGGCGCGGGCGCTGGCGCAAGTACTTCGCGCTGGAGCCCGAGCAGCTGGTGGAGCGGATCGCCGGGGTCCGGGGCCCCTGCGCCCTGGTGTTCGGCGCGGAGGCGGACGGGCTCACGGACGAGGAGCTTGCCTGCTGCCACCTGGCCGTATGCATCCCCACCTCGCCGGCCTTTCCCTCGCTGAACCTGTCGCACGCGGTGCAGATCCTGGCATACCTGTTGCACCACCGGCTGGGGTCCGCCGCCCCGGCGGCTGGTCGCGAAGCGGTAGCGGAGGTCGAGCTGGACGGCGTCGTGCAGCTGATCGTCGGCACGCTGGCCGGTCTGGGGTTTTTCAAGAAGTCCAGCCCGACGGAAATGGGCGTGTTCTGGCGTGACTTGCTGGCGCGCGCGGGATTGGAGCGGCGCGAGGCCGAACGCCTGCAGCGCATCTTCCGCGAGATCGGCGGCCTGGGCTCGAGGCACGGAGTGCAGCTTGACCCGCCTTGAGCATTGGCTCTACACTGAAAGCAGAGGATGACGGACTTGCAAGGAAGAATCCTGGCCATTGCGCTGCTGCTGGCCTCCCCGCTGTGCCTAAGCGCCTACGACCGGCAGGATTTCGACCGCATCGCGGACTTCTCGGTGACCATCAAGACGCTCTCCGGCCTGTCCGAAAACCAGGCTCGCGGTCTTGCCGGCCGCCTGCTGGTCCTGGACGGCACCATCGCCTCCATGCAGTTCCTCAACGCCGAGGAGCCCTCCTTCGCCGTGGAGCTGGAGCTGGTGGGAGGGGAGTGGGTCGGGACGGAGGACGTGAAAATCTTCCGCTGCCGCGTGCGCTTCAGCGGCGCGGAGTATTTCCGCCGCTTCCCGCGCCGCTCACCTCGGAGTCCGAGCCCGGAGCAGATCGTGCTCAACGACCGGCTGCTGGTCGTAGCACGCCTCGCCGGCCGGGCCGCCGCCGAGGACGGCTCCCCGCTCTGGGTGCTCGACGGCCTGCACGCCCGTCCTCTGCGCTGACCAGCCGGCCTCCTCCTACAACCCAACGTCCCGGGCGCGGATGATCCGGTCCTCGGCAACCACCGCGGCGCGCTCCAGCACGTTGCGCAGCTCGCGGACATTGCCGGGCCAGGAGTGGGCGCACAACCGGTCCAGGGCTTCAGGGCGAAGGGCCAGCCCCGGCCGGGCCGCCAGGAAATGGGCCGCCAGCAAGGGGATGTCCTCGGGCCGCTCCCGCAGCGGCGGCACCCGCAGGGGCAGGACGTTGATCCGGTAGTACAGGTCCTCGCGGAAGCGCTCTTTGCGGATCTCACGGTGCAGGTACTTGTTGGTGGCCGCCACCACGCGGACGTTCAGCCGCACCGCCGCGGTGCCCCCGACGCGGGTGAGCTCCTGATTCTCCAGCACGCGCAGCAGCTTCACCTGGGCCGCGGGCGAGAGCTCCCCGATCTCGTCCAGGAAGATCGTTCCCTGGTTGGCGCGCTCGAAGCACCCCGGCCGGCTCACCGCGTCAGTGAAGGCGCCGCGTTCGGCGCCGAACAGCTCGGACTCCAGCAGGCTCTCCGGGATGGCCCCGCAGTTCACGGCCACCAGGGGCCCCTCCCGGCGCGGCGACAGGCGGTGCAGGGCCGCGGCGGCCAGCTCCTTGCCGCTCCCGCTCTCCCCCTGGATAAGGACCGGCGCGTCGCTGCCCGCGTAGCGGGCCAGCAGGGACTTCAGCTCCCGGATCGGGGGGCTTTCCCCGATCAGCCCGGCGAAACCCTCGGGGGCTGGGGCCGATAGGAACAGGCGGCGGGCATCGGCGTTCTGCACCGCGCGCCTCAGAGCTCCGTCCAGGGCCTTGAGGGTGAAATCCTTCAGGATGAAATCGTAAGCCCCGGCCTGCATGGCCCGCTTCACGAAGTCCACCTCGCCGTAGGCGGTCAGCATGATCACCGGCGGCGGAGACGGGCAGGACATGATGTCCTCCAGCAGGGCCAGGCCGTCGCGGTCGGGCAGGTCGATGTCCAGGAGCACCACGTCCGGATCCTGATCGTGCAGCTCGCGCAGCCCTTCGGCGGCGCTGTAGGCGGGCAGCACCGTGTAGCGCTCGGCCAGGATCATGGACACCGTGGCCTGCGCCTGAGGGTCGTCGTCGATGAACAGGACCCGTACCATGGTCTGAAGCCGCCTACTAGGCATGGTAGCGCCGCGGGCCTTGCGGCACAAGGAAACGACGGCGCTTGCCCCCCCCACCCCCCCGTGTTACTATCTCTCCCATGCAACCGGCCAAGGCCCTGCTGCGCCTGCTGGACCGCACCTTCATCACCAAGCTGCTGATCCTGGCCCTGCTGTACTCCCTGGTTCCGCTAGCGGAGATCTTCCTGCTGATCTACCTGGGCAACCTCATCGGCTACTACTTCACCCTGGCCCTGGCCGCCTTCGCCGGGCTGGTGGGGATGCTTGCCGCCCTCAAGGAGTTCCGCAAGAACCTCGAGGCGCTGCGGGAAAAAACTCGTCAGGGGATGCTGCCCACTCAGGAGTTCATCAACCTCACCGGGGTCCTGGCCGCCAGCATCCTGCTGCTCACCCCCGGCTTCATCACCGACGGGTTGGGCTTCCTGCTGTTCGTGCCCGCGGTGCGCAACGCCCTGGGCCGCTGGGTGCTGGCCAAAACCCGCACCGACCTCAAGGAGCTGTACGAGTACCTGAAGCTGGAGGAAGACTGAGCCCCGCTATCTCCTGCCGATCTTGGCGAAAAGCACCAGCACCCAGAAGGCCAGGCCGGTGGCCAAGCCAAGCAGGTTGCCGCCTCCCGGGCGGTTGGTTTTCTTCCTGCCGGAGAACAGCTCGAAGCAGTCATCCACCCATAGGTAGATCCCGGGGGTGAGCTCCTTCTTGCGGCGCAGAACCCACAGGTCCCGGCCGGGCAGGCCGCCGGCCACGAGTAAAAAGGTAGGGGCGGCCTTCTTGATGGCCATCAGCACGTTCTTCTCCTGCGACCTGGGGTAGAACCCCGCGTGGCGTCCCACCAGGCGCAGCCCGCGGAAAGAGTCCCGCAGGTTGCGCTCGGCCTTCTCCACCTCCGCCTTGCGCCCTCCCAGCAGGTACACCGTGCGGTTGAAGCGCTCGGCCAGGGAGAGCAGGCGGATCACGAAGGTGAAGGGAGAATAGCAGGTCAGCGTGCCTTTTCTCAAAAAACGCGCCCCGCGCACGATCCCCGGGGAAACCGGCAGGATCAGGGAGGCCTCGCGCAGGCAGCGCCGGTACTCGTTGTGAGCGCGGGCCGAGAGCAGGCGCTCCCGGTTCAGGAAAACGATCTGATGCCGCCCCCCGTCCAGCAAGAGGCTCTCCACCCGCTTGAGGGCCTGGTCCTGGTCCAGGGCGTCCACCGGAACGTTCAGGAGCTGCACGCGCATCGCTAGGCTGGTTTCCAAGCTTCTCTCTCCTCCAACAGGCATTGCACTACCGCGGCGGCGAACAGGGCGGCCGTTTCCGTGCGCCAGACCCGCCTGCCGATGGTGATCGGCAGGAAGCCGCGCGCCCGGGCGAGGGCCACCTCCTCCACCGCCAGCCCCCCCTCCGGGCCCACCAGCAGGGTGACGCGCCGCGGGGCGGAGGCCAGGGCGGCGTGCAGCGACCCGGCGGCCAGTCGCTCCTGGTGGAACACCAGGCGCAGCTCCCCCTCCTCCGTTTCCCGTTCCAGCGCCTGATCCAGCGCCGCGGGCCCGGCGATGCGCGGCACGCGGCTGCCCCCGCTCTGCTGCGTCGCCTCCCGGGCGATCCTCCGCCAGCGCTCCAGTCGACGCTCCCGGTCCCCCGGGTCCGCCAACCGGCTCAGGCTAAAGCGGCTGAACACCGGCACGATCTCCGCGATGCCCGCTTCCGTGACCTGGCGCACGATCTGGTCCATCTTCCGGCCTTTGGGCAGAGCCTGGATCAGCACGACCTCCACCCCGCTGCCCTCTTCGGGCTGCGGCGGGTCCAGCTCCAGGCGGACGAAGTCCGCTCCCACCGCCGCGACCCGGCAGGGTCGGAGCGCGCCTCGGGCGTCGCGCGCCGCGAAACGCTCCCCTGCGGCCAGGCGCAGCACGCGGACCAGGTAGTGGAAGTCCCGGCCACGCAGCTCCACCGCCCCCCCGGCCGGGGCATCGCCCGCCTTCTGCGGCGCATCGCCCGCCTTCTGCGGCGCATCGCCCGGCAGAACGAAAACCCTCAAAGCTTGCGACCCTTACGGTGAGCTACTGCGAGAGCAGCTCCACCGCCTTCTGCAGAACCGTGTCGAACTCCAGGTCGTACAGCGGCGGGTTGTCGTTGGTCCGATTGACCTCGTTGCGGATCAACCGGCGCACATAGCGCTCCGCCAGCTCGATCTTGCGGGCCTCCAGCTGCCGCAGGAAAGCCTGGATCTGCGGCTCGACGGGCTGGGCGTTGGCGGCCACGAAATCGCGCAGCAGGTTCTGCTCCAGCAGGGCCGAGACGGCCTTCTCCTCCTGCTCGCTCAACTCCGGCTCCTTGACCTCCACGTCGGGGACGATGCCCACCTTGTCGATGTTCCTGCCCTGCGGCGTGTAGTAGCGGGAAATGGTGAGCCGGTAACCCTGCTCGCCGAGGTCGCGGATCCACTGCACCGAGCCCTTGCCGTAGGACTTCTCGCCCACGACCCGGGCGCGGCCGGTGTCCTGCAACGCGCCGGCCAGGATTTCCGAGGCGGAAGCCGAGCCCCGGTTGACCAGCACGAGCACCGGCAGGCGCTCCGGCACGATGGTCCGGCGGGTGGAGGCGTAGAAAACCTGGTTCTCGGAAGCCATGCGCGAACGGGTGCTCACGATCGGACCCCGGGAAATGAAGAAGTTGGCCACCTCCACGGCCGACTGCAGCAGGCCGCCGGGGTTGCTGCGCAGGTCGATGACCAGGCTGCGGTAGCCGGCCGCCTCGAAGCTGCGCAGGGCCTCGGCCGTCCTCTCGTTGGTCAGCGGGGTGAACTGGATGAGGCGCAGGTAGCCGATGCCGCCGGGCATCATAGCGTACTTGACCGTCGGGACCTCGATCACCGCCCGCACCACCGTGACGTCGAAGCGCAGGGCCTTGCCGCGCAGGATCGTCATGGTCACCGAGGTGCCCGGCGCCCCGCGCAGGATGGACAGCACCTGGTCGATGCTGAGCTCCAGCACGGAGGAACCGTCCACGGCCACGATCAGGTCCCCGGCATGGACCCCGGCGCGGAAAGCCGGGGTGTCCTCGATCGGCGAGACGACCTCCACCCCGCCCTCGACCTTAGCGATGATCAGGCCCACGCCGCCGAACTTCCCGGTGGTGGTGTCCCCTAGGTCGCGCATCGCCTCGGCGTTCAGGTACAGGGAATACGGATCCTTCAGGGATTCGAACATGCCCTTCAGCGCCCCGTCGATCAGCGCCTTGGGGTCGACTTCGTCGACGTAGTTCTTCTGCACGTCCGCGAAAACTTCGGCGAACATCTCCAGCAGGCGCTGGTTGTCCGCCTCGCGGTTGCCCGCCAGTACGCGCGGGGAGAAGGCCAGGAGCGCCAGCACGGCCACCAGGAAGGAGGTGACCGCGATCCAGACCGCTCGCTCGCCGAACCGCCGCTTGGGTTTGTCCATTCGCTAAATTCTACATTCCGGGCGGCCTTTGTCAACCAGAATGCAACCTGGACTCGTCTTGACCCGTGACCCGGCGGAGGCTACACTCCGCATACCGGAAGGCGCATGACGGGCAAACGTTCGGAACTCCTGGCCGCGGTCCAATTTCTGTGGGAGCTCGTGCGCTTTCTCGGCCTGTTCGCCCTGGCGCTGCTGCGCTTCCGCGGCACGCTCGTGGAGGATCGGACCGCCGTGCTGTGGCTGATAGCGCTGGCTTCCGGGCAGCTGCTGGCCCCCGCCGGTCTTGCCCTGTTCATCTACAGCCCCGGCAGGAGGGGGACTCTGCTGCCATTCCTGCGCCTGGCCAAGATCCTGCAGATGTTCCCCGCGCTGCTGCTGGTCCTGGCGCTGGCCCCGACGCGGGGTCTCTCGCTTCTGGGGCTCCCCTTCGTTCCCCCCAGTTTCGCGCCGGCCTCCCTGCCGGGCTTCGTCCTGGCAGCCGTGCTTCTGGCCGCTTCGGTGGTGGACCTGATCTTCCTGCTCGTCCTGTTCACCACCCGTGCGGAGGCGCGGCCCGGCATGGACGCCGGCGAGCCTCCCTCGGGCGGGCCGTGAACGTCCTGCTGCTGCTCGTCGCGCTGCTGGCTGACGGCCCCCTGCTGCGGGTGACGCCCCCCGAGTGGGACTTCGGAAGCATTTCCGCGCAAGCCGGCATCAGGACCCTGGAAGCCCGGATCGAGAACCGCACCGACCGGCCTGTTGCCGTGAGCCTGACCAGCACCTGCGACTGCCTCAGCGTGGAGCCGGCCTCCCTTGCGATTCCCCCGGGGGGCGGGGCCTCCTTCCGCCTGCGCTACGATCCGGCTACGGAGTACGGGGAAGTGGAGAAGTACCTCATCGTGGCCAGCGACCTGCCGGAGCTGCCCAAGGCGCTGTACCTGGTCCGCGGCA
>CAZMWZ010000011.1:2262-18547 GCA_964570045.1 uncultured Spirochaetaceae bacterium | reverse complement strand
CGGCACGGATGCCGGCAGGGAGGTGCCCCTGGACTTCTACTACGCCGCCGGCTGCCGCAGCTGCCTGCGCTTCCTGCGGCGCACGGTCCCGCAGCTGGAGCGTGAGCTGGGCCTCCGCCTCCCGGTACGCGAGCACGACATCCTGGACCCCGGGGTGTACGAGGCCTACCAGGCGCTGCTGCGGTCCCGCGGGGAGCGGGAAAAGGCCTTCCCGGCGCTGCTCGCGGGCGAACAGCTGCTGCAGGGGGAGCCGGCGATCCGGGACGGGATCAGGCCGGCCCTGCAGGACGCGCGCGCGGGAGGCGCGGGGGAGCAAGGCAGCGCGCCGGCATCCCTGCCTGGCGTCCTGCCCGGAAAGCTGGCGCTGCTCCCCATCCTGGCCGCGGGGCTGCTGGACGGGATCAACCCGTGCGCCTTCACTACCCTGGTGTTCCTGCTCTCCGCCCTGGCGCTGGCCGGGCGCAGCCGCCGGCAGATCCTGCTGATCGGGGCCTGCTTCACAGCGGCCGTCTTTCTCACGTACCTGGCCATCGGGGCCGGGCTGCTGCAGGGGGTGCGGCTGGCGGGGGCCTTTCCGGTCGTGGGCGCGGCGCTGCGCTGGCTGCTCATCGCCGGCCTGACCGTGCTGGCCGTCCTGAGCTTCTACGACTATTTCCTCATCCGCTGCGGGCGCAGCAAGGACATCCTGCTGCAGCTTCCCGACAGGTTCAAACAGCGCATCCACCGGGACATCCGCAAACGCACCCGGGCCGCCGGCCTGGCGGCCAGCTCGCTCGTGCTGGGTTTTCTGATCGCCGTGTTCGAACTGGCCTGCACGGGCCAGGTCTATTTCCCGACCCTCGTGTACCTGGTCCGGGTCCGCCCGGACGCGGGCAGCTTCTTCTACCTGCTGCTGTACAACCTGGGCTTCATCCTGCCCCTGGGCGTGATCTTCCTGCTGGCGTATTTCGGGGTCGCCTCCCAGCGCCTCGCCGGCTTCGCGCGCCGGAGTCTGGCCGGTGTGAAGCTCGGCCTGGCGGCGCTGTTCCTGGGGCTGGCGGTGCTCACGTATTTCACGTAATATTGAGGGCGTGATCGGCTACATCCCCTTTCCCGCCTGGCTGAAGCCGGAAATCATCCCCGGGTTGCCCATCCGCTGGTACGGGCTCATGTACCTGGTGGCGTTCACCGTGGCTTACCTGCTGGTGCGCGTCCAGGTCAAGGAAAAGACGCTCAGCGTGCCCAAGGACGACGTGATGAACCTGTTCTTCTGGGCCATCGTCGGCCTGCTGGTCGGGGCGCGCCTGGTCGCAGTGACCGTTTACGATCCCGGCGGCCATTACCTGAGCCACCCGTGGGAGGTCATCCTCCCGGTGCAGGTCAGCGGGGGCCGGCTCCGGCTCTCGGGGCTCGCGGGGATGTCCTACCACGGAGGTCTGGCGGGCACCATCATCGCCTGCGTCATCTACCTGAAGCGCAAGAAGCTGGGCGTGCGCGACTGGGGCGACATGATGGTGACCGGTGCGGCCCTGGGCTACACCTTCGGGCGCCTCGGCAACTTCATCAACGGCGAGCTGTTCGGCCGCCTCACGACCGTCCCCTGGGGAATGGTCTTTCCCCTGGCCGAAGAGTTCCCCACCCGCGAGGGTTGGGTGCGCGAGTTCGCAGGGAAAGCGGGCATCGATATCACCGGGCTGCAGCAGGTCAACCTGCCCCGCCACCCCTCCCAGCTCTACGAGGCGTTCTTCGAGGGGCTGGTGCTCTGGGCGATCCTCTGGTTCGGCTTCCGGAAGCGCCGCTCCTTCCGCGGTCAGCTTATGGCCGTCTACATCATGGGCTACGGCTTCTTCCGATTCCTGATCGAATACGTGCGGCAACCGGACGCGGAGCTGGGCTTCCCGATTTACCTGGTAAGGCTGGACAACCCGCAGATCCAGTTCAGCCCGTTCAACCTGTCCACCGGGCAGATCCTCAATCTCATCATGATCCTGGCCGGGGTAGCCTGCTACCTGCTGTTCCGCCGCCGCGAACGGCTGGAAAAACTGCGAAAGGAGCAGCAACCCCCGAGGATGTCCTCCCGAAAGTTGCGCCGTCGCCTGCGCTGAGCACCGGCAAGGTCTCCATTCTTGTGAAAATATAGTATGCTATTTCATACTTTTTACGCCAATCGCCCCTGGACTCGACGAGCGCACACGGTAATTCTTTAGTAATAAAGGAAATAAGAGTCCGGCATTCTACCGATCAATGGTCTGATTCTTGCAACTAATACAGGCGAGACGAGCAGACCATGGCGAATCCGGCATCCCCAGTCAGGCACCTGGCACTCTTTAAACCACGAACCACGGCAGACACGCTCCGGGGGGAGCTCATCCGCAAGGCGCTGCACCTGCTGATCGCCCTGGTGCCGCTGCTGGCTTCCTTCAACCTGCCGGCCACGGTGGCCCTGCTGGCAGGCGGCACCCTTTTCTACGTGTTCGCCGAGAAGCTGCGGATCGCCGGCCGCCCCGTCTTCATCGTCTCCGACCTTACCGTCATCGCCTCCCGGGAGCACGACCGCGGCCATTTCGTGATCGGGCCGGTCACCCTCGGGGTGGGGGCCATGCTGGCGCTTTTGCTATACCCCTCCACCGCAGCGGCCATCGCCGTCTACGCTCTAGCCTTCGGCGACGGCCTGGCCAGCCTGGCCGGGAAGCTGTTCAGCACACCCCGGATCCCGGGGACGCACGGCAAAACGATCGCCGGGAGCCTGGCCTGCTTCGTGGCAGTGCTGCTGAGCTGCCTGCGCCTCACCGGCAGCCCCCTGACGGCCCTGCTGCTCGCGCTGGCGGCCACGGCCCTGGAAATGATCCCCGTGCGCGACTTCGACAACCTGATTCTGCCGGTGGGCACCGGCTTCCTGGCCTCCCAGCTCCTGGGCCGCTGAGCCTCCCCGCGCTTCAAACCCACAGGTAATACACGGCGATCTGCCGCACGAACAGGACCGTCCCGGCCGCCAGAAAGACGGCCCCCACGGCGCGCGATTCCGCTACAGAATTTCGCGCAGTGTACGATATATGAATAGGAGCCACCATGCACAAGAAGGGATTCCTGGCTTTCGTTCTGGCAATCACTGCGTTCTCGGTATTCGCCGGTGACGCCGCCGTGTTCCAGAACCTGGGTTTCTCGCCGGACGGCAGGTACTTCATGTTCGCGCAGTACGGCGTGAGCGAGAACAGCTCCCTACCCTACGCGCAGATCTTCACCGTGGAGGTGCCCCGTAACCGCTTCGTACCCGGCGGGATCCGCAAGACGACGGCCCGCACGGCGGTGGAGCCGGGGAGCGACGGGCGCGGGGCGCTGTTCAACCTGCTGGCCGACGCGCTCCCCCTGAAGAAGAAGTACGCCATCGACCACGCCCTCACCGGGCGCCTGCTGTATATCCTGCTGGACGGCGCCGAGCCCAAGCCCGAGCTGGAGTTCCGGGACTTCCAGGCGGACAATAAGTACAAGGTAGTCCTCAACCAGTCCAGCACAGGGTCCGGGTCGGGCATCAAGGCCTCGTTCCACTTGGTCGTCACCGTGGAGGACGCCTCCGGGGGAATACGCAGCTACACGGCCGGCGACCCGGGTTTCTGGCGCGACGGGGTGCGCAGCTATCGTGTCCGCCAGATCCTCCTGGCCCCCGACAACCGCTCCCTAGTTTTCGCGGTAGAGCGCTCGGAGGAAGACCCGGCCGGCGCCAGCGTCCGCTACATGGTCGAGACCCTCAAGCTGTAACGATGTCCGGATGAAAGCCCGGTTCGCCCACGTGAACCTGGTGGCCCGCGACTGGCGGAGGCTGGCCTCGTTCTACGAGCAGGTCTTCGGCTGCACGCCCGTGCCTCCGGAGCGCGAGTTGAGCGGCCCGTGGCTGGTGAAGGCTACGGGGTTGGACAGCGCCGAAATTCGGGGGATGCACCTGCGTCTTCCCGGGTTCGCGGAAAGCGGACCGACCCTAGAGATCTTCCAGTACAAGCCGGATGCGCCGGCGCCGGACAAGGCGGTGAACCGCCCCGGCTTCGGCCACATCGCCTTCGCCGTAGAGGACGTGGCCGCCGCCCGCCGGGCGGTGCTGGCCGCCGGGGGCGGGGAGGTAGGCGCCGTAACGACCGTGCCGGTGGCCGGCGCGGGGACCATCACCTTCGTTTACCTGACCGACCCCGAAGGCAACATCCTGGAGCTGCAGCGCTGGGGGTAAGCTGTCAGGCCAGGCCGTGCTTGACCGCGTATAAGGCGGCCTGGGTCCGGTCGGCCAGCCCCAGCTTATCCAGCACGTTGCTGACGTGGGTTTTCACGGTCTTCTCGCTGATGAACAGCTCGGCGGCGATCTCCTTGTTGGACATTCCACGCCCCAGGCAGGCCAGGACCTGCTGCTCCCGTTCGGTCAGCGGTTCCGCCGCGGGCGCTTCACCCGCGATCCCGCTCATGAGGCGGCGCGTCACTTCGGGGTGCAGGCGTACCTCGCCCTTCGCGGCCGCCCGGATGGCCTCGGCGAGTTCCTTGGCGCCGATATCCTTTAATAAATAGGCGACCGCCCCGGCCTTGATAACCGGGTACACTTTGTCATCGTCGGTGAAACTGGTCAACGCGATAACCTTGACCTCCGGGTGCTCCGCGTGCAGCCGCCGGGTGGCCTCGATCCCGTCCATCCCCGGCATGACCAGATCCATGAGCACGACCTCCGGCTTGCCGCGGGCTACCGCCGCGAGGGCTTCCTCGCCGCTGCCCGCCTCCCCGACCAGCTCGATGTCGGGGAGCATGCCCAGGAAGGTGCGCAGCCCTTCGCGCACGATGGCATGATCGTCCACGATCAATACACGGATCGCTTTCTCGGCCTTCTTCTTCATTCCCGCTCCCCGCGCCTGAGCGGGACACTCGCCTCTACCGTGGTTCCCGCCCCCGGTGCGGAAACCAGGCGGAAGCTCCCGCCCAGCGCTTCCACGCGCTCCCGCATGTTGATCAGCCCGAAGCTCTCCCCACCCGCCGCCGTGGCCAGCGTAAACCCCTGTCCCGCATCGCGTACGCGCAGCGACACCTCAGCGTCCCCGAACGAAAGCTCGACGGCGGCCTGCTTCACCCCGGAGTGCCGCTGCACGTTGTTCAGCGCCTCCTGCGCGGTGCGGAACAGGGCTTCCTTCACCGCCTCCCCTCCCTGCTCCTCCCCGCTGACCTGCAGCTGCACGGCGAGCTCGTCCCGGCGCCGGCGCATAGCCAGGTGCTTTTGCAGGGAGCCGACCAGGCCGATCTCGGCCACCGTGCGCGGCCGCAGCTCGTCGACCAGGGAGCGCATCTCGGCCAGGGCATCGCGCCCCAGCTCCTGCAGGCGGTCCAGCATGTTCGGCACCTTCTGCGGGGTCGCCTCGCAGGCCAGGCGGGCCGCCTCGGCGGTGAGGTTCATGCTGAACACGGTCTGGGTGACCGCGTCGTGCAGCTCGCGGGCCAGGCGCGAGCGCTCCTGGGCGGTGGCCACCTCCTCGGCCCGCTCCGCGTACACCTTGAGGCGCCGGTTGACCTCCTGCAGCCGGGCCGCGAGCTCCTCGCTGCGGGCCCGCGCCTCCTCAGCCTTGCGGTTGGCCCGCCCGTACAGCCCGATCACCAGCACGCCGGCGATGTACACCGGGATGTAGGACAGTCCCTCCACCAGGCCGAAAACCAGAGACAAGGCCGCGGTCAGGACCAGGCAGAACCCGCCCAGCCAGTACGGGCTGGACCTCAGAGTCAGGTAGCGGGTGACGGACAGGCTGAGGGCCACGTACAGCAGGGCGTAGTAGTCGAGGCGGGGCTTGGTAAACAGCAGCCCCGTGGTGATCGCCGCGGCCAGCGCCAGGCAGGGTTGCAGGAGCGCTGGCAGCCGGCGGTACACCACCGGCTGCAGCAGGCTGAGCAGGAGAAAGGCGGCGAGCAGGGCAGCCTGGGCGAGCGGCTGAAAACCCTGCGTCGCCGCCTGCACGGCGAGGCGGACCGCGACCGCGGCGAAGACTAGATAGTAGAACACGTCGAGCACCGGTCGGAGGTGTGCCCCCGCGGAGCCATCGGCCTGCGGCACGCTCTCATTATACCCTCCCCCACTTCAGGAAAACAGCCGGCGCAGGCCGGGAACGCGGCGCACCAGCGCCGCGACCAGGAAGCAGGCGGGCAGCGCGATCGCCGCCACGACCAGGGCCTTGGCCAGCGGGTGGCAGGCCAGCGGCCGCAGGGCCAGGGAGACCGCCACCAGGATCGGGGCGTGGAACACGTACACCCCGAAGTTGTTGTCGGCCAGGAAGCCGCTGAACCGGGTGCGGATGTTGGCCCGCTCGCGGTACAGCACGATCAGGCCCAGGCAGAGGCCCACGCAGAAGAAGGCCTCCCACAGGGCGTAGGCGGCCGCTTGCCAGTGCAGGCCGCCGGCGAACGCCTGCTCGTTGCCGGACAGCGCCCCGCCCAGGGCCATCATCACCGCCCAGGCCAGGATCCCGACGGCGAGCGCCAGGCGGAACCAGAGCATCCCGAAACGATACGGCACGGAGGCCAGAAAACCGCTGCGCCTCGCCCACAGCCCGACCAGGAACAGCAGGATGTACTGGGGGAAGAAGCACAGCTGCATGTTGAACCAGTTCGTCCCCATGGGCTGCACCAGGCGCACCAGGAACGAAGCGCCGGCCATGACCAGGATCAAGGCAGCCGCCAGCCCGTGGGTGAGCCTCTGCGGCTGCCGGCCTCCCCCTTCCCGTCGCCGGCTCAGGGCTTCGGCCAGTCGCCGCACCGCGGCGTAGACCAGGCAGAACACCAGCAGGGCCAGGGCGAACCACAGCGGGCCCGTCTCCCGGAAGAACTCCAGCCTGCCGAGGTAACCCTTGAAGAAGGCCGCGACGTCGGCAGCCCTGAGCGACGGCCGCAGGAACAGCCCCTTGATGAGCTCGGTCAGCGGGTGCAGGACGAACATGAACACCACCGTGGGCACTCCCAGGCGCACCAGGCGGTCCAGGACGAACCGCCCCGCGCCTTTGCGGTCGTAGGCCGCGGGTACGAAGTACCCGGCCAGCAGGAACAGAAAGCCCATGAAGAAGGCCTGGCTCCACAGCTGGTAGGCGAAGAATACGATCGTCCCGGCCACGTCCAGTTCCTGACCCTCCTTGTAGTACCAGCCGCCCAGGCCGCTGTAGGTCACGCAGACGTGCATCAGCACGACCATGACGATCATCAGCCAGCGCAGGTTGTCGATCCAGTCCAGGCGGGGCTTGCGGGAAACCAGCGCGCTTTCCATTCTGCTAGTCTCTACTACCACTTCCAATTGGGGCCGAAGCTGCGCTCGCACTGCTCGAGCTGGCGCTCCAAGGCCGTCTCGAGGTCCGGCTCCCGAGCAACCTTTTCCGTCTCGGGCATCCGGGCGGTGTCCAACGCCCACAGCAGGCAGTCCGTGCAGTTCCTCTCGACCAGCGCTGCGTTCATTTTGTTCCTCCTCGTTTCCATGCTGTAGGTGTAACACTGGGGGCTGCGAACCCGCATCGGCCGGAGGTCGCGTTTTGCCTCATCCTTTAGGCCCGAGCCGGCCTAGGTCCGAAGGCGGAGGCGTCGCCGGGCGCCTCGCCTTGACGAAAAAACGGGGTCGCCGTAGAATGCCCCGGCGCCCCTGCGAGCGCCAAGGAGCAACCAGATATGGCGGCGATCAGAAACATCGGGATCATCACCTCCGGAGGGGACTGTGGGGGCCTCAACGGCGTGATCAAGGGCGCGGCCGGCATGGCCACCGCCCTGGGCCTGAAGGCCTTCGTCATCCCCAACGGCTACGCCGGCCTCTACAACCTGCGGGACATGAAGAGCCTGGTGCACCTGGACTCCTCCCGGCTGGACCGGATCAACGCGGCGCTGGCCGGCTCGGAAGCCGGGCACTCCCGGGTGGCGGTGAAGAAAATCCCCGACCCCGCCAAGTACGACCGCATCACCGCCGGCCTTAAAAAATTTGACATCGGGGGCTTAGTGATCTCCGGCGGCGACGACACCGGCAGCGTCGTGGTGGATTTGAGCGAGAAAGGCATCGCCTGCGTGCACGCGCCCAAGACCATGGACCTGGACTTGCAGACCTACTCGGTGGGCGGGGACTCGGCGGTCAACCGCATCGCCCGCTTCGTGGACGAGTTGAAAACCACCGGGCGCACCCACAACCGCATCATGATCGTCGAGGTGTTCGGGCGCTACGCCGGGCACACCGCCTTCCGCGGAGGACTAGCCGCCGATGCGGACTGCATCTTAATCCCCGAGGTGCCGGCGGACTTCGACGTGGTGTACGCCCACATGAAGAGCGTGTTCCTGAAGCGCATCCGCGAGAGCGACGTGCGGGCCGGCACTTACACGGTCGTGGTGGCCGAAGGCCTGCAGGACGCCAAGGGCGAGACCATCACCGACAAAAACGCCGGCACGGACGCCTTCGGGCACAAGAAGCTGGCCGGGGCGGGCAGGTACGTGCGCCAGCAGATCGACGAGCGGATGAAAAAGGACCCCGAGATCAAGGCCTTCATGCAGGAGACCGGCCAGTTCGTCCCCGAGCTCAACGAGATCCCGGAGGCCCGCGAGGTAGTGCCCGGCCACCTGGTACGCGCCGGCTTCTCCTCGGCCTTCGACGTGAACTTCGGCAAGGAAGCCGGGGCGGCGGCCGTGCGCCTGCTTCACCAGGGCATCACCGGGGTGACCGTGGCGGGGGTGGTCCGCGGCGAGATCGTCTACATGAAAACCAAGGACGCCATCCGGCAGCGGCACGTGGAGGTGGAAGCCCTGAGCCTGTTCGAGGAGCTGGGCGTGTGCTTCGGCCGGCCCGCCGGCAGGTTCACCCCGAAGTTCCGCGAGGAGAAGCGCATGGGCGGGCGCTACCTGTAAGCCATGGCCGAACAGATCACTCCCCGCGCCACCGACTACTCCCAGTGGTACATCGACGTAGTCCTCCAGTCCCGCCTGGCCGACTACTCGCCGGTCAAAGGCTGCATGGTCATCCGCCCGCGCGGCTACGCGCTGTGGGAGAAGATGCGCGAGCGGCTGGACGCCATGTTCAAGGAGACCGGGCACCAGAACGCCTACTTTCCCATGCTCATCCCCGAGAGCTTTCTGCACAAGGAGGCCGAACACGTGGCGGGCTTCAGCCCCGAGCTGGCCGTGGTGACCCACGGCGGCGGGGAGAAGCTGGAGGAGCCGCTGGTGTTGCGTCCCACCTCCGAGACCATCATCTGGGCCATGTACAAGAAGTGGATCCAGTCCTGGCGCGACCTGCCCCTTCTCATCAACCAGTGGGCCAACGTGGTGCGCTGGGAGAAGCGCACCCGCCTGTTCCTGCGCACCACCGAGTTCCTGTGGCAGGAGGGGCACACGGCCCACGCCACCGCCGCGGAGGCGCAGGAAGAGACCCTGCGCATGCTCATGGTCTACAAGAAGTTCGCCGAGGAGTTCATGGCCCTGCCGGTGCTGGCCGGCGTGAAGACCGACAGCGAGAAGTTCGCCGGCGCGGTGGAGACCTACGCCATCGAGGGCCTGATGCAGGACCGCAGGGCGCTGCAGGCCGGCACCTCCCACAACCTGGGTCAGAACTTCGCCAAGGCCTTCGACGTCACCTTCCAGACCAAGGAAGGCGGGCTGGACCACGTCTGGGCCACCTCCTGGGGGGTCTCCACCCGCCTGGTGGGCGCCCTGATCATGGCCCACTCGGATGACCGCGGGCTGGTCCTGCCCCCGGCGCTGGCCCCCACCCAGGTGGCACTGGTGCCGATCTTCACGAACAAGAACAAAACCGAGGTCCTGGCCTACACCGGCAAGCTCGCCGCGCGCCTGCGCCGGGCGCACACGGTGGAGCTGTTCGACGACGACCAGAGCTCGCCGGGCTGGAAGTTCGCCGAGGCGGAGTTGAGCGGCATCCCGGTGCGCATCGAGGTGGGCCCGCGCGACATGGAGAAGGGCCAGGTCATGCTGGTGCGGCGGGACACCCTGGAGAAGCTCCCCGTGCCGGAAAAGGAGGCCGAGGCCCGAGTCACTTCCCTCCTGGAAGACATTCAGGCCAGTCTGTTCCACCGCGCCCTGGCCTTCCGCAAGGAGCACACCCACCGCGTCGACGACTACGCGGCGTTCAAGAGTCTCATGGACGGCGACGGCGGCTTCGTCGAGAGCGGCTGGTGCGGCCAGGCCTCCTGCGAGCTGCGGATCAAGGACGAAACCAAAGCCACGATCCGGGTCCTGCCGTTGGGCCGGGAATCCCCCGCGGGTCGCCCCTGCGTGTGCTGCGGGGCGCAGGCCAAAGAAATTGCGGTCTTCGCCAAGGCGTACTGAAGCCCTCTTCCGCCTCCTCTGCCTCGCGGCGGTCCTGATCGCCGCCGGTGGCTGCGCCAGGCGGCCACCCGTACCTTCGGCCCGGGAGCCTGTGGGCGGAAAGTGGTTCCAGCTCGCCGCAGGGGTCTTCGAGCCGACCGCCGCCCCGGGAGAGCCCGCCGTGGCGGCCCTGCCCTGGACCGTGCAGGCCCGGGTCAGCGACCTGGCCGCCCTGGACGGCAGGCTGTACCTGGCCGTGAACGGGCACGGCCTGGCCTCCCTGGAGCCGCCGCAAATAGCGGCCTCCGCGCCGGGCACTGCGGGGCCCGACTTCCGCTATTACTACGACCCCATCCTGTTCCGCTACCGCACGCTGACCACCCTGGTCCCTGCGGCCGGCTCCGTGACCTGCCACCTGTACTTCAACAGCCTGCTCAACGTGGCCGACGCCGGGGAGCTTCCCATTCGGGGACTCGGCCTCCTGCGCCTGCACCCCCAGGACGGGATCTTTCAACAAATCATGATGCCCTTCCAGATCTCCCACCCCGGGTGGGAGTGCGTGGGCTTCGTCCCCGTCTCCGACCAGGAGTTCCTCCTGGAATGGAAACTCGCCGAGCTGGAGCGGACCCGTTTCGAGTACACCCGCTACTCGCTGGCCGCCTTTAGCGAGAAACCGGCGGAGCGGCTAGAGTACCGCCGCGCTTGGGAGCCGCAGCCCTCGGAGCGGCGGCTGCCCGCTGACCTCCAGCCGCTGGCGCGGGAGCTTGCCCGCCGCGCCGAGGGCCGGGCCTCCGCCGTGTTCATCGGGGTGCGTTCCTCCGCGGAGCCGCTCCAGCGCCGCTACGCCCATGGGGAGCCGGGTTACGGGCGCGAGGACGCGGGCCGCCTGCTCACGGCCCACGCCTTCCGGGACGGGGAGCGCTGGCTCCTGCTGGCCTCCGACGGCCTGCTGCTCGCCTCCCCGACGGGCGGGGGTTCGGGGGCGCCCGCGGCCCGGCGCCTGCCTTCCCTTCCGGCCGGCTTCCAGTACACCGACCTGTTCGTGCTCGCGGGGCTGCTGGTCGCCCCCTGGGAGCAGGTCGACTTCATCCTGAGCGGGGCAGCCGGCATATTTATTTCCGGGGAACTGTGATACATTGCTTCGATAGGATGAGACGAGCCGCGGTGTTCGCCGTTTGCCTGGCCCTGGTCTGCGCGGCGCCGGCAGCCTGGGCCCGAGACACGCTGGAGGTGGATGGGGCCATGGTCTGGATCGGCAACGCCGACCCTGACAGCGCGCCCAGCCCGCTGCTGCCCGCCCTGGGCATGAACTTTCCGATTATTGCGCGGCGGCGATGGGGGTTGGACGCCGGCTTTCTGGTCACGGGCGGCTACTACGAGTACGCCGGCGAGCGGGCCATCCCCGCGGAGCTGGAGCAGCGGGACTTCGTCACACCCCTTATCCTGGGCGACGCCCGGGCAGGCCTGCACCTGCCGATCGGACGGGTTCGGATCGACCTCACGGGAGGCCTCCTCCTGGTCCTGCGAGTACCCATCCCCCTGTTTCGCGACGCCTCCGCGGATTTCGGCAGCGCCCTGGGTTACCTGCTCGCGCGTTCCGTCTACCCCGAGACCGAGTTGGCCGTCCGCTTCCCGATCCTGCCGGCCTTCGACTTGAACCTGGCGGTGCGGGCGGGCTGGCCGCTGTTCCACCTCTGGGATGGGGAGCCGTACGCCTTCTGGGACCAGCTCATCGTGACGGGAGTCCTGGGTGTGGTTTACCGGCTTCCCGCCGGCCGCTGATCAGACGAAATCGTAGACGTCCACCTCGCGCCAGACCTTCTCCTGACGGGCCACCAGCAGGGAGACGAACGCGCTGCCCAGCACGTCCAGAGCCACCCCGAAGCTCATCAGTAGCGGAGCAATAGGCTTGAGGATCAGGTAGCCTTCCTGGATGCCGCGCCCGTAGATGCCGCAGAGAGTGGAGAGAGCCACGTAGGCCCCCAGCCCGGGCACCGAGCCCAGCGCCAGGGAGATGAGCGTGGTGAACAGGATGGTCCACAGAACCTGCAGGAAGCTCACCTCCAGGGTGGAGTAGGACTTGAGCACCAGCAGGAAGGCGGCGGCGGAGACCATGGCGGTCCCGGCACGGCCGAACACGGCGAACAGCGAGTACACCGCCGAGCCCACGCGGCGGGGCACCCCCAGGTTTTCGTGCCCATGCTTGGCGAGCATGGTCACGGACAGGTACTGGTCGCCGGAGAAGAAGCCCACCAGGGCGGGGGCGATCACCGCATACAGCCACTTGTACGGGTTGTCCCGCTCACCCAGGAAGTACAGCAGCAGCGGGTACACGGCGAAGATCACGAACGCCGCGTCGATGGTCAGGATCATGATGATCTGCTTGAACATCGCCAGGTCGTACTGCCGCATGGTCATCAGAAAGAAGGCGGCCACCGCGATCATGGCGAAGCCGAACAGCTCGCAGACCAGGGAGTTCAGGTGGTAGAAGATCCGGTTCAGGGAGTCCAGCAGCTCCACCACGGGGGTGGTGACCCGCAGGTCGAAGTTCAGGTTCAAGCCCAGCAGGAAGGCCAGCACCGCCAGGGGGATGAGCAGCTGTCCGGAGCCGACCAGGGCCTGGAAAAGGTTCGAGGGGAAAATGCCCAGCAGCGTCTCCTTGACCCCCGGCAGGCGGGTCGCGGTTTCCTGGGCCACGGGGATGGGGATGCGCTGAGGGGAGAAGATGAGCACGGTCAGGATGCCCACGATTACAAGCAGTACGGTGGCCCCCAGCAGGTAGAGCACCAGCCGCCCGTAAGTGGGCAGCAGCAGGCGCTCGCGCCGCAGCTCGAAGGTGCCGATGGCCAGAGAGGCGAAGGCCAGGGGGAACAGGACGTAGCGCCCGATCTGGATGACGAGGCGGGACAGGAAGGAGAAAAGCTCCATGCTTTTCGGGCCCGCGGGCAACAGCGCCCCCAGAACGATGCCCAGCAGGCTGCCCACCAGGATCTTGATCCAGATTTTCATGAGCGCACTGTATACGATTGCCAGGCGCTTCGTCAAATGGCATAATCGGAGGACCTATGAAAGGCGTGATCCTGGCGGCCGGCTACGGCAGCCGCTTCCTCCCGGTGACCAAGACGGTCCCCAAGGAGATGCTCCCCCTGATCGACAAGCCGTCGATCGATTTCATCATCGAGGAGTTCCTGGCCTCGGGGATCAACGAGATCCTGGTGGTGACCTCCCGGCGCAAGAAGGTGCTGGAGGACTACCTGGATCGGGAGATCGAGCTGGAGTACACCTTCAAGGCCCAGGGCGACAACCGCAAGCTGGACAAGATGGCTCCGCCGGAGGCGCACATCTTCTTTGTGCGCCAGAAGGAGATGCTCGGCACCGGGCACGCCCTGCTGCTCACCCGCCCCTTTATTGGAGAAGAACCGTTCATCGTGGCCTACCCCGACGACATCCACCTGGGCCCGGTGCCGCTCTCCCGGCAGCTCATCGACACCTACCGGACCACCGGCTGCACCGTGCTGGCCACCATCTATGACCCCCCGGAGATCCAGCGCTACGGAACCCTGGCCATCGCGGACGACGGCCTGCACGTGACTAATATCGTCGAGAAGGCCCCGCGCGGCCAGGAGCCCAGCCGCGAGGTGTCCATCGGCCGCTACCTGTACACCCCGGATTTCTTCCCCCTGCTGGCCGAAGGCTGGAAGCGGCATAGCGGCGGGGAATACTTCCACACCGAGGCCCTGCGCACCCTGGCCCGGGCCGGACGGGTGGTCTACAAGAGGATCGAAGGGGAGCGCCTGGACACCGGGGAGCCGGAGGGTTTCTTCCGCAGCCTGTTAGTATACGCGCAGGCGGTGCCCTCCCTGAAGGAAGTGTTCGACCGCTTCGTGCAGGAGCACAGCTAAGGGTGGTTTTTTCCCGGCTGGGGGGCTATACTTTTCCAGAATGGGGGGGTAGGAGGAAGCGGGTGAGTATCAAACGGATTCTACCGATTCTCACGGTTCTGGCGCTGCTCTCCCTGCTGCTGACCTGCCGCCTGGAAACCGCTTTCGGCCCGGCCCCCTCCGCGACGGGCATGCTGCCGGCCGACAAGGTGCTCGATGTGGCCAGGTCCTACAGCGGCCCCTTCGAGTACGCTACCCTGCTCCCCGTCCAGGTGAACCTCACTGTGGACCTGTACCGGCAGCCGAGCGCCTCGGCGGCCCTGGAGCGCCTGTCCACCGACGGTGAATTGATCATCGTCACCCTGAAGAACGGCAAGGGCGACCAGTTGTACGCCGGCAGCGTTCCTTCCGGCGGCACCCTGAGCACCGTGCTCGTCCTGCCGGCCGCCCCGGAGGACGTGGTCCTGAGCCTGGAGGCGCCGGGCTTTGAGGCCCGCCAGGTCACCATCGACGGCATGGTGCTGTACTCCGAGGTCAGCCGGGTCATGGGCCTGCTGTCCAAGGGCGTCTCCGCCAAGGGCAAGGCGCTGCTCGACTCGGACTATGACGGCGTGCCGGACATCTACGACGTGGACCCGCTTGACCCCGAAGTCGCCTTCAAGGTGCGCACCCCCGCTTCCGGCTATTTCACCGTGGCCTTCGAGGACCTGTACCCGACCCCGGGGGACGCGGACTACAACGACTTCGTGGCCAACTACTTCGTCCTGGAGAACTACAAGGCGGAGGTGATCAAGGAGCCGACGGAGATGGTGGAGGAGGTGGAGAAGGACGAAATCAAGGTGGGCCTTGGCAGCCTCCACGGCGAGGCCAAGGCCACCGCCAAGATCGCCGGGTACAACCACAAGTTCGGGATCGTGGTCGATTTCCCGGAGGTCACGGCGTCGAAGGTCACGCGCGTGTACTACGATGCCCTCGGAGTCCAGCAGACCGACACGCAGGAGAATGTCGCCGACAAGGCGGTGATCTGGCTCTTCGAGAACACCAAGCACGCGGTGGATAAAACCGCGACCTTCGACATCACCTTTCCCAAGGGCATGGCCCGCAGCATGCTCTCCATCTCGCCGCACGACCCCGTGCTGTACGTGCTGAACACCGGCGAGGACATCCACCTGGTCGGGAAAGATTCCCTCTCCGGCCCGGAACCCGGGCGCACCTACATGGACCCCAACGGCTACCCCTGGGCTCTGCTGGTTCCGGAGGACTGGAAGCACCCGGCCGAGACCCAGTACATCGGCAAGGCCTACCCGCTGTTCGACGATTGGCGGATGAGCGAAGGAACCAAGGCCCCCTACTGGTACCTGTACCCGGCCTCCACCGGCAGCATGTCCGGGAATAATCCGCCCTACCCGGTGACTGGACCGACCGTCAACCCCCAGCTCATCGCCAACTCCACCGCGGTCCAGGAGTTCGACCTTTCCTTCAAGAGCACGGACGGCTCCGGCGACCCGGACGGCGATGCGGTCCAGTTCATGCACAGCCCGGCGCCGCTGGCCTTGAAGGAGCTGTTCTCGCTGGACGCTGCAACGGGGCTGGTCACCTTCAAGGCCGGCGTGCCTGTGGGTGAGTACCTATTCTACTTCTGGAGCGTGGACGTGTGGGGGGCCAGCACGATCGCCAGCCCCTTCAAGGTGACTTTCACCTTCCACAGCAAACCGACGACGGGCTACCCCAGGGTCGTGATCGACACCTTTTCGCCCAACGGCGACTTCACCGCCGACACCCACATCGACTTGTTCGGCCCGGCGGGCGACACCGACGGCGGTGACCCCTGGCTCGATACGGATGCCGGCCAGGTCCTCGCCGCGGCCGACGACGGAGGTTCGTTCCCGCTCATGGCCCGCCTCGACTACACAGGAGGCCTGAACCCGGGAACCTACTTTATTCGGGTGCGTGGCAACGTGGAACTGTTCGACGAGTTCTACGCCATCCGGGTGCTGATGCCGGCACCGGGCGCGACGGTGCCGGCCCATGACTATGCGGCCTTCCCTTTGGCCCTGGCCGGAAAACCCGACAGCTTCGAAAGCGACGATGACCCCGCCAACGACTTCGCGATGCTGAACCCGGTCCCCATAAAGCCGGGA
>CAZMWZ010000011.1:0-2162 GCA_964570045.1 uncultured Spirochaetaceae bacterium | reverse complement strand
CGATGACCCCGCCAACGACTTCGCGATGCTGAACCCGGTCCCCATAAAGCCGGGAGACGCCAACGCCCTGAGCCGCTCGCTGGATTTACGGAGCTACGTCAGCGATACCGAGTATACGGGCGACGTGGACTGGTTCGAACTGGTGCTGCCGTAGTCGGGATGTGTAGTGAAGCTCACGGCCCTCCGCTGCCTGACCGGCACGGAGGGCTTTTTCGTCTCGCCGTGGTGTGAGTAGGATTCAGTTCAAGGCAGGACCAGGACGAACCAGTCGATGTCGCCTTCGGCGGGTGGCCCCAGGTCGTAGTCGAGGGAACGGCTTAAAGCATTGGCATTTCCCAGTCCGATCGGGACGGGATTTGTAGGCACGCCGTCGGATTGCGGGTCGTCGTCGCGCTCGAAGGCGTCGGGTTTTGCCGCCAGGGCAACGGAGGGGTCTGCTGGCAGGCTGTCCCCCACATTCAAGGACAGAACGCGGATGGCATAGTACTCGTCGAACGCCTCGACGTTTCCCCGCACCCGGATGTAGTAGGTTCCGGACATCATTCCGCCGGTGTAGTCGATCCGGGCCATATTAACCCACTCTGTGCTCCCATTGTCGTCCCAGGCGATGACCTGCCCTGTGTCAATCCCGGTCCAGGGGTCGTCGGCATCCGGGTCGCCGTTGGCGTCGAAAAGGTCGATGAAGGTGTCTGGGGTGAATCCAAATCCCGGCGAGAAAGTATCGATGACAATGCGCTCGTACACGGACGGCCCCTGAGGGCTCGGGCAGGAGACAAGCGCCAGCAAAGCGAGCAACGCCACCGGAGCCAGTCGTCCAACCACCTTCATGAACCGACACCTCCGCTCCAGAGTATACCACACCGCTTACGCTTTTACCCATGATTTTCGTATCGTAGTCCGGCAACTGCTGCCGGCGCACAATCGGACAATTGGGATCGTAAAACTGCGCTGCTTTGAGATATACTCTGATTGAAGTCGCCACTTTTACACACTGAGGGGAATAGAGTGCGCAGCTCGAGACGAGTGTTCACATCGCTCATCTGGCTCCTGGCGTTGGCCGCCGTGCCCGCCGCCGCCCAGACGATCTACACCTGGAACGGCGGCGCCGGCAACTGGACCACCAACGCCAACTGGACACCGAATACCGGCTTCCCCGGCAGCCTGGACACGGCCATCATCAACGCCGGCACCTGCACCCTGGATGTCAGCACCACCATCACGGTCCTGACGATCAGCGGCTCCGGCAGCCTGACCGCTACCCTCGCGCGCAACCTGACGATTCAGGGCAACATCAGCCTGACGGGTACCGGCAGCATTAGCGCCAACATCACCCTCCTGCCCACGTGCGCCGCGGGCAGCTCCACGCTGACCTGCACCCTGCCCGCGGGCATCCAGGGTTCGGTGACCCTGCCCGCCGCTGCCGCCAACACCCTGACCCTCGGGTCAGCCGTCGTCATCGGCGGCAACCTATTCCTGGACGGCGGCTCCCTGGATGTAAGCGCCTCCAACTACCAGATCAGCGTGGGCGGCAGCTTCCGGAACGGGGCGGGGAACTTCAACGAGAATTCGGGCACGGTGGTGATGACCGGCACCGGCACCGTGGAGGGCGACGGCTACCCGGGCGGGCCGGACTTCTACAACTTCCGCGCGGCCGCCGGCTCGTCAGTCACGTGCATTACGGGCATCTACACGACCAACAACTGCACGGTTAACGGCACGCTCAGCCTCAACGGCACCGGATTGTACGTGAGCGTCAACCTGACCGGAACCGGTACCCTTACGGCCACCGGGGCCGAAACCATAGAAATTATCGGCAGCTTCTCCACGACCAACTTCACGGCGGCCAACAGCAACGTGATCCTGAGCGGCGCCACCGGCGCGACCGTCAACGCCTACAGCTTCTACCAGTTGAATATCAACAAGAACGTAGGCACCACCGTGACATCAGGGGGCAACTGGACAGTTACCAACGCGCTGACCATGACCCAGGGAACCTGGAACGCAAGCACCTTCACCCACACGATCGCCGGGGCCTGGGATTCCTCGGCGCTGAACTTCACGTTCACCGCAGGCACTTCCACGGTCGTCCTGACCTCCAACCCCAACATCAACACCAAGGGGCTCGGCACCGACCCCTTCTACAACCTGACCCTGAACACTGG
>CAZMWZ010000010.1:0-31307 GCA_964570045.1 uncultured Spirochaetaceae bacterium | reverse complement strand
TTTTCGGGGGATTGGTTAACGCACTATCATATCAGATCCATGTCCCTATCCTATATCGGATGAATCGGTTTCCGCCCGGTTGCCCGGTCGAGGCTGCGGGTGAAATTGGAGGCACCCTTTACGAGCACCTGCAAGGACGTCCTTGTTGTGGATAAAATTGCAGCAGTACAATCTAAACTAATACCTCATAAAGAATAAAATATTCAGGCCGGCCCAGCCGCGGAGCCCCTTCCTCGGCCTTCCCCTAAATACCCGGAAAGGCTATACTCCTTGCAGAATGGCGACTTAACAATACCTAGTGCACTAAGTAATACTGACAATACTGATAGAATAGAAAAAACGGAGGAAACCATGGAATTGCAGGCTTTACAGGCCGTGGCCAACTCGGTGCGCACCCTGTCTATGGACGCGGTGGAGAAGGCGAAATCCGGTCACCCGGGTTTGCCCATGGGCCTGGCTGAGCTGGGCGCCCTGCTGTACGGCGAGATCCTGAAGCATCACCCGGCGGAGCCGAAATGGCCGAACCGCGACCGCCTGGTTCTGTCGGCCGGCCACGGTTCGATGCTGCTGTACTCCCTGTTGCACCTGAGCGGTTATGCTCTGAGCCTGGAGGATATCAAGCAGTTTCGGCAGCTGGGCTCCAAGACCCCCGGCCATCCCGAGTTCGGGGTGACCCCCGGGGTGGAGGTGACCGGCGGGCCTCTGGGGCAGGGTCTGGCCAACGCCGTGGGCATGGCCATCGCCGAAACCATGCTGGCCGCCAAGTTCAACGCGGGCAGGCATAAGATCGTCGACCATTATACCTACGTCATCGCCAGCGACGGGGACATGATGGAGGGGGTGGCCAGCGAGGCGGCCAGCCTGGCCGGCCACCTGGGCCTGGGCAAGCTCATCGTCTTCTACGATTCGAACCGCATCACGATCGAGGGCAGCACCGAACTGGCCTTCAGCGAGGACGTGCTGAAGCGTTTCGAAAGCTACGGCTGGCGCGCCATGCAGGCCAGCGCCTACGACCTGCCCGCGATCGCCGCCATGGTGGCGCAAGCCAAGCAGAACGCCGAGCGGCCCACCGTGATCCGCCTGGAGTCGGTGATCGGCAAGGGGGCGCCGACCATGGAGGGCAAACATGCGGTGCACGGCACGCCTCTGGGGGCGGAGGAGTGCAAGCGCGTAAAACAGGCCCTCGGCATCCCCGAGGAAGCCATGTTCCACATCTTCCCCGGCGTGCGCGAGTACTTCGCGGCCAAACAGAAGGCATGGGCCGCCGCGCACCGAGCCTGGGAGGCGGAACTGACCGCTTGGAAGGCGGCCAACCCGGAGCTCGCACGCGAGTGGGACCGCTGGCAGGCCCCAAAGGTGGCCCTGAGCGGCGCGGCGATGCCGGAGTACAAAACAGGGGAATCCCTGGCCACGCGCGTGGCTTCCGGCAAGGCCCTGGCCGCCCTGTCCAATGCGGTGGGCAACCTCATCGGCGGCAGCGCGGACCTGGCGCCTTCCAACAACACCTACGTCAAGGAGGCCGGCGACTTCAACCGCGCCAACCGCCTGGGCCGCAACCTCCACTTCGGCATCCGCGAGCACGGCATGGGGGCGATCTGCAATGGCATCCTCTACCACGGCGGGCTGCGCCCCTACTGCGGCACCTTCCTGGTGTTCTCGGACTACATGCGCCCCGCCATCCGCGTGGCGGCGATCGCCAAGCTGCCCGCAATCTACGTGTTCACCCACGACTCGATCTTCGTCGGCGAGGACGGCCCGACGCACGAGCCTGTCGAGCACCTGGCGGCGCTGCGCTGCATCCCCAATCTCCTGGTGCTGCGCCCCGCCGACGCCGAGGAGACCGCTGAGGCCTGGCGGATGGCCTACGAGCGGCTGGAGGGTCCGACCGCGCTGATCCTCACGCGCCAGAACCTGCCGGTTCTCGCCAAGGCCGACGGCGCCTGGCGGAGCACCGTGCGCCGGGGCGCCTATGTGGCCCGGGACTGTGCCGGGGAACCGGAACTGGTGGTGGCGGCATCGGGCAGCGAGGTACACGTGGCCGTGGCCGCCGCCGAACAGCTCAAGGACCGCCGCATCCGCGTCCTGTCGGTGCTCTGCCGCGAGGAGTTCGCGCGGCAGCCCGCGGAGTGGCGCCGAAAGCTGGCTCCGCCCGCCGCGCGCAAGCTGGCCTTCGAGGCCGGCGTGCACCAGGGCTGGATCGGGCTGTTCGAGGAGGGGGTGGAGGCGGTCTCGATCGAGCGCTTCGGCGAGTCCGGGCCATACGCCAAGCTGGCCGAACACTTCGGGATCACCGCGTCGGCGGTCGCCGAACGGATGCGGAAGCTGCTGTAGGGGGACGGCAGGCTGCTGCGGCAGCATTGACAGTTAAAAACAAACTCTGTATCTTAGTGCGTAAAGAACAGCGCAGCAGACATGACCGAAGGCACTCGCTTTCCCAAATATTACACGATCGCGCGGGACATCATCGAGAAAATCAGGGAGGGGGAGCTCCTGCCGGGCATGCAGGTGCCTTCAGAGAATGAAATCATTCAACAGTACAAGGTGAGCAATACCACGGCCCGCAAGGCATTGCAGGAGATCGACAACGGCGGCTGGGCCACGAAAATCAAGGGGAAAGGTACCTACGTCCGGAAACAGAGCGTCGTTCGCTCGGTGGATCGCATCCTCAGCTTTACCGACAACATGCTGGAGCTCGGCTACTCTCCTTCGACACAACTGTTGTTTAAAGGGATTCTCGAGGAGGGGTATGCGGCCTCGATTAATGGCCGCAAATACACGATGAAGGGGCCTGTTTACAAGGTCCACCGCTTGCGATTCGCCGACGAGATCCCGATGATGCTCGAGGTACGCTATATCTCCATGGAGCTCTGCCCGGGAATCATCGACGAGGAACTCTCCGGATCCCTCTACGAGATCTACAACCAGAAGTACGGACTGGCGCTGAAGGAAGTCCACCAGATGCTTTCGACATTCATGATCGACTCAGGGGTAGGTGAGTTTTTCAACCTGCAGCAGTCCATCCCCGGCATCCTGGTGGACGGGGTTACCTTCTGCGGCAGGGAAATCATTCTCGAGATGGAAAAATCGATCTATCGCGGCGACAGATACAGCTTCGCCGTCCGCGCCAGGCCTTACGGGTAATACGATACTCATGCGCCGTCCCCGCGGCTTGCTGCACCCTGGCTCTCGGAGGCATCGCCAAAATCGCCTATTGACAGTCAGAAACTGTTTGTCTTATCTTAGTGCGTCAAGTTAGCACGTCTCGGAGGGAGAGCGCGCAGATGGTATCCAAAGAGTTGCTCACCAGAATGTATCGCCTAATCTATACAATCCGCACATTCGAAACTCAATGCATCAAGCTCTACCGCAGCGGAGCCATACGCGGGTACTTCCATCCCTACTTGGGCGAAGAAGCGATTGCGGTGGGAGTGTGCGAGGCGCTGCGGAAGCAGGACTACATCGTCAGCACCCACCGCGGGCATGGTCACTGCATCGCACGCGGGGCCTCGCTTGACAAGATGGTCGCCGAAATGCTGGCCAAGTCGACCGGCTACTGCCGGGGCATGGGCGGCTCCATGCATATCGCCGATGTGCAGACCGGCAACCTGGGCGCCAACGGCATCGTCGGCGGCGGCATGGCCATGGGCGTGGGCTCGGCCCTCGGGGCCAGCATCCGCGGCGAGGACCGGGTCACTGCGATCTTTTTTTCCGACGGGGCGAGCAACAACGGCGTTTTCGGCGAGAACCTCAACCTGGCGGCCATCTGGAACCTGCCGGTGATCTTCGTGATCGAGAACAACCAGTTCGCGGCCTCCACCCCAATCGAGAGGACCAGCCGCGACTGCGATCTTTACAAGCGGGCTGCCGCCTATTGCGTGACCGCTTCCCTGGTAGACGGCAATGACGTGATGGCCGTCTACCAGGAAGCCGAAAAAGCGGTCAAGCAGTGCAGCGCCGGCAAGGGACCGGTGCTCATCGAGTGCAGGACTTACCGCCACCAGGGGCATCACGTGAACGACCCCGGCGACTACATGCCCAAGGAGAAACTGGATTACTTCAAAAGGCAGCACGATCCGCTGGACATCGCCCGAAAATACCTGCGGGAAAAGGCCGCGGAGGAGGAGGTCAAGGCCATCGAGCAGGAGGTACTGCTCGAGATGGAGAAGGCGGTGGCCTTCGCCCAGTCCAGCCCCGAGCCGGACCTGCAGGAGTTCCTGGCCGAAGTCGCGCAGAAGTACAACTGAGAGGGATAGACATGAGCACTGCCACGGACACCCAGCTGCGGACCATCATGTACCGGGACGCTTTGCACGAAGCGCTCGTGGAGGAAATGCGTCGCGACCCGACCGTCTTCACCCTCGGCTGCAACATCGCGGAGCGCGGCGGATCGTACAAGGTCACCCAGGGCATTCTACAGGAGTTCGGGCCCAAGCGCATCCTGGACACCCCGATCGCCGAAGCCAGCTTCACCGGCGCGGGCGTCGGGGCGGCCATCACCGGCATGCGCCCGGTGGTGGAAATCCTGTTCGTGGACTTCACCATGCTGATCCTGGACCAGATCATCAACCAGGCGGCCAAGTACAACTTCATGACCGGCGGCCGCGGCAAGGTGCCCCTGGTACTGCGCACCCAGGGCGGCTGCGGCAACGGGCTGGCCGCGCAGCACTCCCAGAGCCTGGAGGCCTTGTTCTACCACACCCCGGGTCTGAAACTGGTCATGCCCTCCACCCCCTACGACGCCAAGGGGTTGTTGAAGAGCGCCATCCGCGACGACGACCCGGTGATTTTTCTCGAGCACAAGCTGCTGTACCTGACCAAGGGCGAGGTGCCTGAGGGGGAGTACCTGGTCCCGCTGGGCAAAGGCGACATCAAGCGCGCGGGCCGGCACGCCACGGTGATCGCCTGGTCGAACATGGTCCCGCGCGCGCTGGCGGCAGCCGACCAGTTGGCCAAAGAGGGCATTGAGGTGGAGGTCGTCGACCCCCGCTCGCTGGTGCCCCTGGACCGGGAGTTGATCCTGGAGTCGGTGCGTAAAACCGAACATGTGCTCATCGTGCAGGAAGCCGTGCGCCGCGGCGGGGTGGCCTCGGACATCGCCTCGATCATCATGGAGGAAGCCTTCGATTTCCTGGACGCCCCCGTGCGTATCCTCGCCGGCCTGAACAGCCCGATCCCTTTCAACCTCAACCTGGAAAAGCATTGCGTGCCGCAGGAACAGGACATCGTCGCTGCGGTCAGGCAGCTGCTCTAAGGCAGAAGCCATGATACCCGTGATCATGCCGCAGATCGGCCAGGACGTCGAAACCGGGGTCATCACCCGCTGGAACAAGCAAGTCGGGGAAAGCGTGAAAAAAGGCGAGGTGCTCGCCTCGGTGGAAGGCGACAAGGCCACCTTCGACATCGAAGCGGAGGCTGGCGGCGTGCTGCTCGAGATCGTCGTGGCGCAGGGCCAGGAAGGCAAGGTCCTGGAGCCGGTGGGCTTCATCGGCGAGCCCGGCGAGAATTCGGGCTCGGCGCCGGTGCGCGGCCCGGCCGTCTCCGCCGAGACCTCCGCCCCTGCCGCGGTCCCCGCCACTCCCGGAACCTTTATCTCCGCCCCCGCGGCCGGCCAGGTGCGCGGGGCCAAGCGCTTCTCCTCGCCTTCCGCCCGCCGGATCGCCCGGGATCTTGGTGTGGATGTCGGGCGCATCGCCGGCAGCGGCCCGGGGGGCCGCGTCGTGAAAAAGGACGTGCTGGCCGCCGTGCAGCAGCCGGCGGGAAGGCGCGGGGACACCGTCATCCCGCACTCCCGGATGCGCCAGCTCATCGCGCAGCGGCTCAGCTTGAGCAAATCCACGATCCCCCATTTCTATCTTTTCCAGGACGTGGACATGGAGGAGGCGCTCGAGCGGCGGGAGCTGTACAACCGCCGCAACGGCTGCCAGGTGACGATCACCGACATGGTGGTGCAGGCCGCAGCGCTGGCACTGGCCGAGTTCCCGCGCCTGAACGCCCACGTGGACGACCGGGGCCTTACAGTCAAAGGCGCGATCAACATCGGTGTGGCCACCGCCACGGAGGACGGCCTCATGGTCCCGGTGATCCCGGAGGCGGACACCAAGGACATCCGGGCCCTTTCGGCGGAAATCAAGGCCAAGGCCGAGCAAGCCCGCAGGGGACGCCTGGACCCGAGCGCCAGGGGCAGCTTCACGATCACCTCCCTGGGCATGTTCGGCACCCAGAGCTTCCTGCCGATCATCAACCCGCCCGAGGCGGCGATTCTAGGCGTCGGCGCGGCCCAGGCGCGACCGGCGGCCGTCGGCGGCCTGCTGGGCGTGCGGCGGCAGATGACCCTGACCCTGGCCTGCGATCATCGCGCGGTGAGCGGCGACGAGGCCGCCCGGTTCCTAGGCCGGCTGCGGGATATCCTGGCCAGCAGCTTCCGGCCTGTTTCCTGAGCGGGATCAAGGACCCATGTCCGTCATCACCGTGCTGGGCGCAGGATTTATGGGCGCCGCGGTCACCTTCCCCCTGGCTGCAGTCGGCCACGAGGTGCGCCTCTGGGGCACCTGGCTCGACGACCCGCTCCTGGAGGCCTGCCGGCGGGGGCCGCACCCCCGGCTGCACCTGAGCCTTCCTCCCGCCGTTCGTCTGTTCGGGGCCGACGAGCTGGAGCCAGCCCTGGCCGGGGCCGATGCCCTGTTCTTCGGCATCAGCTCCGAAGGCTTCGTGCCGGTCCTGGAGCGCCTCCTGCCCTGCCCCGCCTTCCGCCCGGACCTGCCGATCTTCTCCCTGACCAAGGGCTTCATCCCGTGGCGCGGCGCCGCGCTGCGGGCCGGCGAGTGCGCCGAGGCGATGCACTCCGAGCGCTTTCCTGGGCGGCCGCTGCGCTGGGCCTCGATCGGCGGCCCCGTGAAGGCGGTCGAGCTGGCCCAGGGCGTGCCGACGGCCAGCGTCTACGCCCTGGCGGACCGCAGCCTGGAGAGCTTCCTGCCCTCCTTCCGCACTCCCTTCTATCGGGTGCACGCCGGCTCGGACCTGGTCGGGCTGGAGCTGTGCGCGACCCTGAAGAACGCCTACGCCATTCTGCTCGGGATCTGCGACGGGTTGTTCGGGAACGCGGAGGGACGGCTGTACGACAACCTCAAGGCCTTCCTGCTGGCCAAGGCCCTGGAGGAGATGGCCCGGATCGTTGAGGCCGCGGGGGGACAGGCGCGCACCGCCTTCGACCTGCCGGGGGCGGGGGACCTGTACGTGACCGCCCAGTCCGGGCGCAACCGTCGCTACCGGGTGCGGGTCGGGCGGGGCGAAGACCCCGCTACCGCCTACGAGCGGATGTGCGCAGGCGGGGAGATCGCGGAGGGCTATCCGGCCGTCCGGCTGGGGTCGCAGTATCTGAAATCCCGCTACCCGGGCTGGGAGGAAAGGCTGCCGGTTTTTTCTACGCTCCACCGCGTGCTGGCGGGAGGCGCCCCATGCGGCGCGGAGCTGGAAAGCCTGGTGCTGCGCTACCCTTAGGCGCGCGTTCCGCGGGGCTCCCCGCCCCGCACCGCTTTCCAGAGCACCTCGCTCAGGCGCTGGTTGCTGAACGGCTTCTCGATCAGGTCCTTGAACCCGTGCTCGCGGTAGTGGCCCATCACCGGGTCCTTGGAGTAGCCGCTGGCGATGATCGCCACCGCGTCCGGGTCCAGGGCCAGCAGGTGCTTGATCGCCTCCTTGCCGCCCATGCCGCCGGGGATGGTCAGGTCCATGATCACGGCGGCGAAGGGCCGGCCCTCCTGCCGGGCCTGGCGGTAGCTGGCCAGCGCCCGCTCTCCGTCGGGCACGACCACCGGCGAGTAGCCCAACCGCTCCAGAAGGCGCTTGTACACGTCCTGCAGGAAGCGGTCGTCATCCATGACCAGGATGCGGCCCCGCCCGCGGTACAGCCTCTCCCTGGTCCCCTCTTCGGGCGGCGGCAGCTCGGCGGCGGCGGCGGGCAGGAAGAAATAGAAGCGGGTGCCCTCCCCCACGCTGGACTCCACGGTCAGGTACCCGTCGTGGCTCTTGATGATCGAGTAGGAGGTGGCCAGCCCGAAACCCAGCCCGTTCTTCTTGGTCGAAAAGAAGGGGTCGAAAATCTTGGAGAGGTTCTCCTGCGGGATGCCGCAGCCGTGGTCCTCGACGGTGATCCGCACGTAGCGGCCCGGCTTCAGGGGCAGGGGGTAGCTTTCCGCGACCGTGACGTTCTCCCCCCGCACGTTGATGATCCCGCCTTCCTGCATGGCCTGGTTGGCGTTGATGATCAGGTTTTGAACCACCTGGGTGATCTGCCCCGGATCGAACTCCCCGGCCCAAAGATCCTCCGGGAAAAAGTACCGGCAGCGCACGTTGGAGCCCCGCAGCACGAAGGTGGCCGCTTCCCGGATCAGCTCCGCCAGCCGGCCGGCCTTCTTCATCGGCAGCCCGCCCTGGGCGAAGGTAATGAGCTGGCGGGTCAGATCCCGGGCCCGCATCGTGGCCTTCTCCATCTGCTCCAGGCGCGAGTGGATCTCCTGGTCGCTCTGGGCGTGCATCTTGGCCAGGGCGATGTTGCCCACGATGGCCGCCAGGAAGTTGTTGAAGTCGTGGGCGATCCCTCCCGCCAGCCTCCCCACCGCTTCCATCTTCTCCACCTGCTGCTGGTGGTTCTCCAGGGCCTTGCGCTCGCGCAGGTCGCGGGCCACGCCGTAGGTCCCCAGGAAGTTCTTGTCCTCGCGGTCCGTCTCCCGGTCGTAGATGCCCTGGGCCTTGACCTCCACCGGGAAGTCCGGGGGTTCCAGCGGCGAAGGCCCGTGCAGCAGCCGCAGCTCCAGGCCGGCCGCGGCCCTGCCCCCCGTGCGGCGCTCGTTGAACACGAACCGCGACTTCTCCACGTCCTGGGGCAGCACGATGTCCGAGTAGTGCCGGCCGATCACCTCCTCGCGCCGGTAGCCCAGCAGGCGCTCGAAGGCGTCGTTGATGAAGGTGAAGCGCCCGCGCTCGTCCAGGGTGTAGATCAGGTCCGGCGAGTTCTCCACCAGGTAGCGGTACTTGCGCTGGGATTGCTCCAGCTCCCAGTTGATGGCCGCCTTCTCCCGGATGAGGCGCTTCTGCTCCAGGGCGTTGGCTACCCGCTTGCGCAGCTCCTCCCCCTCCACCGGCTTGCGGATGTAGTCGTAGGCGCCGCAGTGCAGGGCCGCCACCGCGGCGTCAATGGAGGCCACCCCCGAGATCACGATCGTGAGCAGCTGCGGGTAGTGCTCCCGGATGAAGGAAAGCACGTCCTGCCCGCTCACGTCGGGCAACACCAGGTCCAGCAGGACCAGGTCGTAGCTGTGCTCCGCCAGCCGGCGCAGGGCCTCCCGCCCGCTCCCGGCGGTTTCCAGCTGGCAGCCCTGGCCGGCCAGCAGCTCGCGAACGCTCTGGCACATGCGCGCCTCATCGTCCACGATCAGGATGCGGTTCCTGTCCTGGTTGGGCTCTTGATTCTCGGTCGTCATGCTCTCATTGGTCATTGTCGATAGAACCGGATTCACTCTTGACCACAACCGCCGATATAAGGAGTAATGGCAGCCATGGCACCGGAAGAGATCCTCGAATTGGAAGCCGTACCCGAGGAATCCCGCAGGAAGGTGGAAAGCCTGCTGCGGGAGGCGCGGCAGCAGGGCGGTCTCCAGAGGCTGGCGGCCCGCTCGGTGGCCATCGCCTCCGGGAAGGGCGGCGTGGGCAAGACCATCACCGCCGTGAACCTGGCTCTCTACTACTGCCAACGCGGCCTGCGCGTCGCCCTGGTGGATCTTGACCCTCTCTCCGACGTGGCCAGCCTCCTGGACCTGGCCGAGTCCGAGTCCGCCCTGGGCGCCGAGCGTCTTTCGGCTGACGGCAAGCGCTTGGCGGATTTCACCCTCAACATCTTCGGGCACCTGGACCTGCTGTTCCCGGCCCCAAAGCTGGGCAAAGGCGAAAGCCTGCTGCTGTTGGAGCTGATCTACCGCCGCTTCGCCTCCGAGCTGGCGCAGAGCTACGACCTGGTCATCTTCGACCTGCCGGCCGGTTCCGGCTATGAGGAGAACCTCGCCTTCCTGCCGTTCATGAAGACCCTGGTCCTGGTGACCAACCCGGAACCCACGGCACACGCCGCCGCCGGGGCCTACCTGCGCCGCCTGTTCGCGCTGTACCCCGGCCGGGACGTGCAGCTGTGGCACAACCGCTTCGTGCCGGAGGCCCCGCCGGGGTTCAATCCCACGGACGTGGCCGGCAACTACAACCGCAACGTGCCCGAGGAACTGCGCCTAGACCCTGTCCAGACCGCCCGGGTTGCGGACCTGGCCTTCGTGCCCGAGGACCCGGCGCTCAACCTGCTGCGGGGCGAGCCCTCCGCGCGCAGGAACGCCCAGCGCTTCCTGCTGGACTCCCTGCAGTACCTGCTGGAGAGCCACCTCAGCCGGCTTGCCGCCGACCTGCCCCTGCCCCGCGCCCTGCCCCCGCTGCTGGTGGGTTACCTGTGCCGGCACCGGCGCGTGCAGGACCCGCAGGAATACCTGGAGCGCCTCGGCGAGTACCTGGCCACCCTGGTCGGCCGGCCGGCGGAGGACCGGGAATCCCCCGGAGAACCGCCCGCCCCCGCCTTCAGCCCGTCGGAGCGCCAGGCCTGCCTGCAGCTGATCGAACGGGCCCGCAGGGACCCTCTGCGCCTGGCCCTGGTCAAGGTCATACGCCTCCTGGAGGACGCACTGCAGCATCGGGGGCTGCCCCAGGGGCTGACGGGCGGACCCGCGGACCGGTCGCTGGACCACGAGCTGGGGCGGCTGCTGGTGGCCCTGAACCGACTGGCCTCCCGCGAGCGCGCCTTGGTCAACCCCGGCGGGGTGCTGTTGTTCTACTTCGCCCTGTACAAGCTGTTGCGCTCCGACACGGTGGTGCGCCTGGTCGCCGGGCTGGTGCCGCGGCGCCGCAACTCCCGCGGCCAGCCGGTACGCGACCGGCGCCGCCAGATCCGCAGCCTGCTGGAGAAGGACCCCGCCTACCGGGCGCGCTACCTCAAGCTGGTGCGCCTGCTGGCGCCGGTGGTCTTCCGCCAGATCTCCATGGTGGTCCGGGCCTTGCACCTGGAGCGGCTGCTGTTCCGCGATTCCTCCGGCGGACCGTTGCGCGATGCCTATGTCAAACTGCTGACCAGCTTTCTGCACGACACGGCGTACGGGGGCCTGAGCGTCGTCGTCGGTTTCCCCTACCGCAATGCGGCGGCGGCCTTCCGCCAGGGGGCCGAGCGACTGCAAGCGAGCCTCGCCGGCGACTGATGATCCACGACATCCCTTCCTCGCAAGCGGCCCGTATGCTCCTCGGCGATTGGCGCCTGCTGAAACGCAGCTTGTCCCTCCTGTGGCACGCGCTGGACCACTTCTTCCTGCCCCAGTTCCAGAGCCTGCTCATGCCCTGGCTGCGCCCGGTGGCCAGTCTTTCGCATCCGCTGGACCGGGACATCCCCTTCCGCCCCCAGGAGGTGTTCACCTACCTGGGCTACATCACCTTCTGGTTCAAGACCCTGCGCTTCTGCTACGACCAGATCGGCCGGGGCTGCCTTCCCGACATCCGGGAGTCCATGGAGGAGGTTTGCCTGTTGTACCGGGAGGCGGGGGCGATCTACCGGCGCTGCCAGTCGACCACGACCACGCGGGCCCCGCTGCCCATGCGCCCGTACTTCGCGGTCATCTACCTGCTGGACCCGCACCTGCACTGCATCCCCAGCCTGCACATCCTGCTGATCTGCTACAACCACTTGAGCGCCGCCCGCATCCTGCGCCGCCACAGGCGGCAAGGGGCGGAGTTCGAACGGATGTTCGCGGTGGTGAGAGCGGAGGCCGTGAGAATCACGGAAGCGGTCCTGCTGGTCAAGCAGCACTCCATCCTCGACGTGGCCCCCACCCTGTTCCTGCTGACGGCCCTATTCCCGCAATACGATCAGGAGGTGGTGGAGGATTTCATCGACCGGCTGTTTCGGGACTGGGACCTCCCGGAGCCCACCCAGAACAGCATGCGCAGCCTGCTGAAGCACGGCTACGCCTCGTTTCTAGCGAAATGGCAGGCGCAGGGCAGAAGCGGCCACCGGGAGCAGGTCCTGGACTTCCTGCAGCGGTATACCCCCGGCGGCCGCGCGCGAATCTAGCAGCAGTCTGCCTGGGCGGGGCGGATGGTGAAACCCTTGCCCCACACGGAGTCGACGTAGTCCACGACGCTCTGCGCCGCGAAGCCGGCGGCTCGCTTTTCCACGCGGACCTCGATACCGCCGATGCTTAGGCTCTCGTCCTGGTCGTTTGGCTCTTCCAGAGCCAGGCCCAACTTGGGCCCCCCTCACCCATAGCCCTTGAACAGCACGCGTAGGACTTTGCCGCTGTTCTCCTTGAGCACCTCGACGATCTCGGCTTGCGCCTTCTGGGTGAAGCGCACCTTGCCCTCCTCAGTTAGAATCAAAATATTTAATATAGCGATTCTACTATATTCCTTCGCTCCCGTCAAGCTTGCGGGCCAGTAAGCGCCAGTTCATGGCCAGGACGAAGAACGAAAAAGCGAACGTCCCCGCCACCTCCCACCAGGGGTGAGCCCCGAGGCGGACCCGCCCCCGCAGGGGTACTTGGACCGCCCAGTTCAGCGCCAGGGTCAGGAAGGGGGTGAGGGAGACGAAAAGGATGGGCGTCCACTGCCCCAGGGGGTAGCGAACGCGGCGGCGGAACACCAGGACCGCGGCGAAACTAAGGAGTACCGCGGCGAGGAACTCCACCGGGATGAAAAAAAGGAACACCCCCATGGAGGTGGCGATGCCGCCGCCGCCGCGAAAGCCGAGGAACAGCGAGCGGCAGTGGCCCGCGATGGCCGCGATCCCAGTGAAGGCCAGGGCCGCGTAGTCCCAGGGCCCGGCGGCGGGGAAAAGCCAGAGTCTCCCGGCGGCCAGCGGGAGGAGGCTTTTAGAGATGTCCAGGAAGTAGACCAGGGCGCCCCACCCCTTGCCTAGGTGCCGGCCGACGTTCGCGGTTCCCGGGTTGCCGGTGCCCAGCAGGCGGATGTCTTTCCCCGCCACCCAGCGGGTGATCAGCATGGCCCAGTTGATCGAGGCGTACAGGTAGGCGGCGGGGACGAGCAGCAGCTTATACACTGAACCCGAGTTTGGCCAGCTCGGCCCGGACCTTCTCCGGCAGAATCGGCTTGGTGAGGTAACTCGTGCAGGCGGAGGCGAAGGCCTGGCTCACGTTGGAAAAATCCCCCAGCGCCGAGATCATCACGATCCTCACCTGCTCCGGGCCCACCACCCCGCGCTCCTGCTCGATGCGCCGGATGGACTTCAGCACCTGCTGTCCGTCCATCTTGGGCAGCATGATGTCCAGCATGATCAAATCGTAGGGTTCCCGGCCCAGGGCCAGGTTGTAGGCCTTCAGGCCTTCCAGGCCGTCGCTGGCCGTCTCCACGGGCCCGTACGGCTTCAGGATCAGGCTCAACAGCTCGCGGCTGGTGAGCTCATCGTCGATGATGAGGGACTTCACGGCTTTCTCAACGCCGCTCCCTGAACAGCTCCGCGATCTCCTTCTTGTACAGCTCGCTGATCACGTCGCGCTTGAGCTTCAGGGTGTGGGTAATCTCCTTGCCGCGCTCGAAGGGACGCTCCAGGAGCTTCACCTTGTTCACGCGCTCGAAGAGCTTGAACCCCCGCTTGAGCGAGACCCGTTCGTTGATCTCATCCATGATGAGGTTGTTGATGGGCTCGCAGCCCACCAGGTCCGCGGTGCCGGCGAAGGAGACGCCGTTGGCCTGCGCGTACTTCGTGACGGTGTCCAGGTTGGGCACCACCAGCGCCGCCAGGAACTTCTGGTCCTGGCCCACCACCATGACCTGTTCCACGTACTCCGACTCCCCGATCACGTCCTCGATCGGGCTGGGCTCCACGTTCTCCCCTCCCAGCAGCACCACGGTCTCCTTGGCGCGGCCCACGATGCGGATCTCGCGGTTGTGGGTCAGCACGACCAGGTCGCCGGTGTTGAGCCAGCCGTCGCGGTCAACGGTCTGGGCGGTGAGCTCGGGCTTCTTGTAATAGCCCATCATCACGTTGGGCCCGCGCAGATACAGGACTCCTTTCTGGCCCGGCTCAAGCTCCCGCCCCTGCTCGTCGAGCACCTTCACCTCGACCTCCGGCACGGGGATGCCCACCGTCCCCGGAACGGGCCGGCGGCAGTCGCGCACCGAGACGATGGGGGCGGACTCGGTGAGGCCGTAGCCCTCCAGCAGCAGCACGCCCGCGGCCGCGAAAAAGGAGTCCACGTGCCGCGGCAGGGCTCCGGCTCCCGAGACCCCGAAGCGGAAACGCCCGCCCAGGCGATGCTTGATCTTGCTGAACACCAGCGCCTGCCCCAGCATGTTCAGCGGGGTGAGCAGCAGCAGCGGCAGGCAGGAGGCCAGGGCGTCCAGGAAACCCGACCGTCGCCGGAAGCGGGGGGCTAGCCCCCGGAACAGGGTGCTCATCTTCGCATGAGCGGCGCCCACCGCGATGAAGAAATGGGCCAGGGCGGACTTGAGCCCGCCCTCGGAATCGATGTTGCGCAGGATTCCGCGCTTGATCGCCTCCCAGATCCGCGGCACCGAGGGGAAGATCGTCGGTCGGATCTTGGCCATGTCCTCGATCAGGATCTGGCTCACCAGCTTGGAATAGGCGATCGAGCAGCCGGCGAAGATCGCCACGTACTCGATGGCCCGCTCGTAGGAGTGCCAGACCGGCAGCACGGATAGGAAGATGTCATCCGAGGTGATCTCCAGCGGGGTGTGCGGCGCGCGGATCTGGTGCATGTAGTTGCGGTTGGAGAGCATCACCCCCTTGGGCTCGCCCGTTGTCCCGGAGGTGTAGATGATCGTCGCCAGCTCCTCCGGCTTGCTCCGCTCGATCTGCTTCTCCACGAAGTCCGGCTGGCGGGCGAGCAGCTCCCCACCCTTATCCAGCACCTCGCGGAAGCTTAAGATCCCCACCCCGTCCTTGCGGGGGGAGCCCTTGCTGAAAGCCGGATCCATGACGATCAGGGTTTTTAATTTTTTCAGCGACTTTTTTACCGAGAGGATTTTTTCCAGCTGCGCCTGGTTTTCGGCCAGGCTGACGGCGCACTCGGCGTGGTCCAGGATGTACTCTAACTCCATGGCCGTCGAGTCCGAGCCGCGGGGCACGTCGGCCGCCCCGATGCACTGCATGGCCAGGTCGGCCACCAGCCACTCGGGCATGTTGTCGGAGATGATGCCGACGTGGTCCCCCCGCTCCACCCCCACGCCGCTCAAGCCGGCGGCGAAGGAACTCACGTCCCGGTACAGAGCCTTCCAGCTCACGGGGCGGAATTCCCCGCCCCGGTCCTTGACCCACTGAACCGTCAGGTCCGGCTGTTTGGTGACGAAATCCCGCACCAACTTGGCGATCGTGTCGGCCATGATTCGCTCCTCCCCGCAAGCGGTTTTAGCGCAGACTACCACTGCCCCCGGTGGTTGTCAATCAAAAATCATGCGCCACCTGCATGAACATGCAGGTGGCTTGTTTCAGGAGCTTGGTTCGCGATATAGTAGCTGCAATACGAGGTATTCCCATGAAAAGCACGGACATCAACAGGATCGACCGCGACCTGAAACAGGCCAAGAAGAAGCAGGAGCTCATCGAGAAGCGCCTGGAGGGCCGCGGTGGCTCGGTCGGCGACTATCTCAAGAAGCTGGGCACCTTGCTGTTCCACGACCAGAAAAAGATCTACAACCTCAAGGGCAACGAGCAGATCAAGGGGCTTTTCGCCGACATGAAGCAGCACCTCCCCGAAAGCCAGTGGGAGAACGTCCTGCGCAAGGCGATCCGGGAGACCAAGGTCGAGCAGCGGGAAGAGGCGTACCGCGAACTTCAGGCCCTGCTTCAGTCCGAGTAGTCGGCGCGCAGCAGGTTCTTGACGTACTGGGCCCGGCGGTAGAAACCCGGGTCGCTGTTCTTCCGGGCGCTGAGCCTGCCGCGGAAGGCCGCGAGGTCGCGGTAACCTTTGGCCTGCATCCAGGCGTCCAGCTCCCGGACCAGGGTGGCCAGGTAGGCGATCTTGTTGCGGTACAGCGTGCTGACCACCTGCACGCAGGCGGCGCCGGCCAGCAGCAGCTTGGCCGCGTCGGCCGCCGTGAAAATCCCCCCGTTGGCGCACAGGTCCCCTCCCAGATTCCCATAGGCCAGGGCCGTGAAGCGCAAAGCTGCCAGGTGCTCGCCCTCCGCGCTGAGGGTGTGGTTGTAGCGGTTGGCCTCGCGCTCGGGGTCCAGGTCCGGCTGGAACAGGCGATTGAACAGCACGAAGCCGCGCACCCCCTCCTGGTCCAGTGCCGTGAGGAAGTGCAGGGGGTTGGTGTAGAAGGCGCTGAGCTTCACGCTGACCGGGATCTTCACCTTTTTCACCACGGCGCGGATGGCGGCCAGCTGCTCCTTCTCGATCTCGGCGGCCCCGGACTCCGCGTCGCTGGGGGTGGCGTAGAAGTTGAGCTCCAGGGCATCCGCCCCCGCGCCCTCCAGCTCCTGGGAGTAGCGCACCCAGGTGTCGCGGCTGACCGCGTTCAGGCTGGCGATCACCGGGATGCGCACCGCTTCCCGGGTGCGCCGGATCCACATCAGGTGCTCCTTGGCCCCGCCGTGCTTGATCTGCGGGAACACGTCGACCACCTCCTGGGACAGGTTGTCGAAGCGCGACAGGTCCTCCTCCAGGCGGTAGCTCTCGTACTGGATCTGCTCCTCGAACAGGGAGGCGGTCACCAGGGCTGCGGCCCCGGCCTCCTGTAGCTGCTTGCTTCGCTCCACATTGGCCGTATAGCCGCTGGCCCCGGCGATGAACGGGCTGCACAGGGATAGCCCCAGGTACGTGGTGCTCAGGTCTGCCATAGTACCTCCTACAATAGTGGAAAAGCCCGCGCACGGCAAGCTTGCTTTGCGGGGGCAGGCGCAGTATTTTACCCGCATGCTGAAGCTGTACAACACCATGAGCCGCACCGAGGAAGAGTTCCGCCCGCGGGTGAAGGGCCGAGTCAAGATCTTCACCTGCGGTCCTTCCACCTACCGGCGCCCGCACGTGGGCAACTACCGGACTTTCCTCTATGAGGACATCCTGGTGCGCTACCTGGCCTACCGCGGCCTGGAGGTCCAGCGGGTGATCAACTTCACGGACGTCGAGGACAAGATGCTGGAAGAGGCGGTCCGGGAGGGCAGAAAACCCCGGGCCATCGCCGCCGAGGTCGCGGAGCGCTTCTTCAGCGAGGCCAGGCTGCTGAAGATCCGCCTGCCGCGCACCATCGCCAGGGCTTCGACCAGCGTTCCCCAGGCCGTGAGCCTGATCCGGCGCCTCCTGGCCAAAGGCCTGGCCTACTGGCACGAAGGCGACGTGTTCTTCGAGCCCCTGAAGTACAAGGATTTCGGCAAGCTGTACCGCCTGGACTTGAGCCGCTGGCCGAAAACCAAGGTGCGCTTCAGGAAGGACACCTACCACGGGCAGCGCTGGAACCTGGGCGACTTCATCCTGTGGCATGGGCAGAGGAACGGCGACTTAAGCGTGTGGGACACGGCGATCGGGCGCGGGCGCCCTTCCTGGAACATCCAGGACCCGGCCATGATCACGGAGCACCTCGGTTTCCAGGTGGACATCAACTGCGGCGGGATCGACAACATCTACCGGCACCACGACTACAACATCGCCATCCTCGAATCCCTGTCCGGGAAGAGCTACGCCAACTACTACCTGCACGGCGCCCACCTGATCGTGGAGGGCAAGCCGATGTCCAAGAGCCGGGGGAACATCCGCTACGCGGAGGACCTGCTGGGGGGAGGACTGGAGCCGCACCACCTGCGCTTCTTCCTGCTCTACAAGCACTACCGCCGCCGTCTGAACCTGACGCGCGAAAACCTCCGCAAGGCGGCCTCCCGCCTGGATGCCCTGCGCTCCCTGGCCGCTCTGCTCACGGCCGGTGGGGGCCCCAGCCTGCCGGACGCCGAGGCCCGGCGAGTCCAGGCCCAGATCGGGGCCCTGCGCGAGGACTTCGAGGGCAACCTGGATGCGGACCTGTCGGTGGGCAAGGCGGTGGACGCCATCCACGCCCGCCTCGCGGCTCTCGGGCGGTCCCGCCAGCGGCTGCCCGCGGCCCTGGCCAGGCGCCTGCGCGCCGAGCTGAGCCGCATTGACGAGGTGCTGGGGTTTCTGCTCTAGGCGGAGCTTTTCGGCGGGGAGTACGTCCCGGAGAGGATCTTCTCGATGGTTTCCTGGTCCACTAGCTGGAGCTCGAGGGCGATCTCGCCGAACATCTTCTCGAAGTTGTATTTTTCCCGCTGGATGTAGAGCACTTCCCTGACCTGGGCTTCCGTCATAGCCCCGACCCGCACCAGAGTCTCCCCGATCCTCGGGCTGTTACTCTTCTTCGTCCTCATACCGGGTTCCCGGGTATTGTCCTATACCCCATTAGAAAAATCAAGCTATTCGGGTATAGTGGGCCCATGTACTGGTCCGAGTTCACCTCCGGGCGGGGGCGGCTGTGGCAGACCCTCGCCGGCCAGAAGGGGACGGAGGTGTGCCGCCGCTCCCTGGCCGTGGAGGCCGCGGGGGGCGCAGCCGGCTACAGCGTGAGCTTCCTGGACAGGCAATACCGGGTGGAGCCGGAGGCCGGCAGGATCGGGGGGCCCCAGGCCGACCCGTTGTTGTCGGACGCTGAGTTCGAGCTGCTGCTACTGACCTATCTTGCGCAGGCGCGCGACACGCCGATCGAGGGGGCCTGGATCTCGGAGAAGGACCTGCCGGGCGGAAGCCTTTTCTTCCGCGGGCCCCATGCCCTGCCGGTCCAGCCGCTGCTGGCCAGGTTCGGGGGCGATCTGCCGGCCTTCCGGCGCGCGGCCGAAGGTCTGGGCGGACGGGCGCTGCCCTACGGGGATGCCGCCTACGGCTTCACAGCGCTGCCGCGCATCCCTGCCGCCTGCGTGCTGTGGGCGGCAGACGAGGAGTTCCCGGCCCGGGTCAACCTGCTGTTCGACCGCTCCTTGAGCCAGCACCTGCCCTTGGACGTGGCGCTGGCCCTGGTCCACTGCCTGGGGCTGCGCCTGCTGGAGGCGGCCGGCCCGTCAGCCTGAGGGCGGGCCTCACAGCCAGCGCAGGATCTGGCCCCAGGTGACCGCGCACCTCGACCTTCATCGCCCGCCTGCCTCCCCGCGGAAGAAGCCCTCTCCGCTCTTGCGCCCCAGCTTGCCCGCCGCCACCCGCCGGGCCAGGCCCCGCGCGGCCCCGAAGGCCGGGTTGCCGAGGCCGCGCCGCAGGCTGGCCAGAATGCTGCGGCAGGTGTCCAGGCCGATCAGGTCGGCCACGGCCAGGGGTCCCGCCGGGTGAAGCGCCCCCAGGCGCATGGCCGTGTCGATGTCCTCCGGCGACGCCACTCCTTGGTCCACCATCCTCGCCGCCTCGTTGATCATCAGCAGGAGCAGGCGGTTGACGATGAAGCCGGGCGAGTCCCGTACCGTGACCGGGTGCTTGCCGCAGGCCTCCAGGAGCTCCCGCACCCGGCGGAGCGTCTGGCCAGAGGTGACGGGGACGGGCACCAGCTCCACGAGTTGGAGCTTGGTCGGCGGGTTGAAAAAGTGCATGCCCAGGAAACGCTCCGGGCCGCGCACTGATCTGGCCAGCGCGCGCACGCTCAGGGAGCTGGTGTTGGTGCCGATCGGCGCCGGCGGGGCCACCGCGGCGCTCAGGGCGGCCAGCAGCCTGCGCTTGGCCCGCAGCTCCTCGCTGATCGCCTCCACCGCCAGCTGGCAGCCGGCGAGCTCCCCCAGCTCCCGCGCCGCCGCGATGCGCCCGAGCACGGACGCGACCTCGCAGGCCGGCAGGCGGCCCTTGGCGGCGCTCGCCTCCAGGCGGGCGCGGATGGCCGCCAGCGCTCGCTCTGCCGCCCCCGGGACGGCGTCCCACAGGCTCACGGTCCTGCCTTGCTGGGCGAAAAACTGGGCGATGCCGCCGCCCATCAGGCCGGCGCCGGCGATCCCGATGCGCTGGAACTCCCCGCTCACGACGATACCCCCGCCGGGAGGAACACCTCCGCCGGCATGAGGCGGAAGTCCCTGCTGACGCGCAGCGGGAAGCCCATCCGGCCGCGGACCTCCCGCTGGACGTCCACCCCGGGGGCCGCCTCCGCCAACTCCAGCCCGTCGCCGGTCAGGCGGAAGACGGCCCGCTCGGTGACGTACAGCACCTCCTGGTCCTTCCGGCGGGCGTACGGCCCGCTGAAGGTGACCTGCTGGACCGCGGGCACCAGCTTGCGCACCCTGCCCTCCGACAGGATGCGCAGGCGGCCGTCGCGCACCTCGACGGCCAGCCCGTCCGCCGTGAAGGTTCCCGTGAAGACCACCTTGCGTGCGGTCTGGGTGATGTTCATGAATCCTCCGATGCCGGCCAACCTCCCGCTGAACCTGCTGACGTTGACGTTGCCCTCCCCGTCGCACTCGGCCATGCCCAGGAAGGCGACGTCCAGCCCGCCGCCGTCGTAGAAGTCGAACATATAGGGCTGGTCGATGATGGCCTGCGGCAGGAGGCTCGCCCCGAAGCTCAAGCCCCCGGCGGGCACCCCGCCGATCGGCCCCGCCTCCACGGTCAGGGTCATCCTGTCCAGCAGGCGCCGCTCCCGGGCGATGCGGGCGATACCCTCGGGCATGCCGATGCCCAGGTTGACCACGTCGCCTTCCCGGATCTCCAGGAAGGAACGGCAGGCGATGATGCGCCGCACCCCGTCCTCCAGCGGCGCGAGGGCGATGCTCTCGATGTCCCCCTGGCGGACGTAGTCCGGGTTGAAGGCCTCGGCGAAGGTCTGCATGTGGTTCTCCGCCCGCGCCTGCACCACGGCATCCACGAAGATGCCGGGCACGCGGATCCCCTTCGGGTCCCGGCTGAAGTCCTCGGCCAGCCGTTCCACCTGCACGATGACCTTCCCGCCGCTGTTGCGGGCAGCCTGGGCGATGGACAAGGCCTCGGCGGTCATCACCTCGTTCTCGAAGGAGATGTTCCCGTAGGAGTCGCTGGCGGTCCCCCGCAGCAGGGCCACGTTGATCGGGAAGGCCTTGTACCACAGCCAGCTGCGCCCCCCCAGCTCGACCAGCTCCACCAGGGCTTCGCGGGAACGCTCGTTGAGCCTGCCCCCGTCCCGACGCGGGTCCACGAAGGTCTCCAGCCCGATGTGGGTGATGGTGCCTGGGTTGCCCGCGGCGATGTCGCGGAACAGACGCGAGATGACTCCCTGGGGAAAGCAGTAGGCCTCGATCTTGTTGTCCAACGCGAGCCGGCCCAGCCGGGGGGCCAGGTTCCAGTGCCCCCCGATCACCCGGCGCACCAGCCCCTCGTGGGCCAGGTGGTTCATGCCGCGGCTCTTCCCGTCGCCCTGGCCGGCGGGGTACACCACGGTCAGGTCCCGCGGCCGCCCGGTGGCCAGGAAGCGTTGCTCCACGGCCAGGGTGAGCTCCTCGGGGTGGGCGCAGCCCACGAAACCGCCGCTGGCCACCGTCGCGCCGTCCGGGATCATCGCCGCCGCTTCCTCGGCGCCGATGAAGCGAACTTTCGGCATGGGGCCATGATACCCCGGAGCTACGGATTATTGGAAGCTCAAGGCGCGCCGTAATGCCGGGCTAACGCGCCGGCGGGCTACTCGCTTACCTGGATCTCCCCCAGCCACTTGACCCAGACGTTGCCCTCGTGGTCCTTGGCCGTCAGGCGCAGCGGGTACCCGTGCACCACGGGGAAAGGCTTGCCGTCGAACTCATAGGCCACCAGGACCCCGTCGCGCTCCAGGTCCGCCAGGGACAGAGCCGAGGTGTAACCCTGGCTCAGGCTGGTGAACACGACCCGGTCGGCCCCGGGGCGCACCCCGGCCAGCGCCAGCAGGTCGCGCACCGGCACCCCGGTCCAGACTCCGCGGTCCGTGAAAAATCCGGGGCACACGAGGGTGATGTCTGCGCGCACGGCCGGCATCCCGCGCAGCTGCGCGAGGCTCAGCGACAGCGGCCGTTCCACGGCTCCCCCGACCCGCAGGCGGAAGCTCTCGCTGTCCACAGCCACCGGGGTCCCGGTGACGTGCAGACCGTCCACCAGCTGCAGGTACAGGGAGGTCGGGGGGTCGCCGCTGGCGCCGACCGCACGGCCGACGGTGCGGCCGCCCGCTTGCCGGCCGGCGCAGCCGGCCAGCAGGAGCACGACGAGGGAAAGGAAACTCGGGATCAGGTACCGGGTCAGGTTTGGCACAACGACTCCTGGCAATTACTTGATAAGATAGCTCATATTACCAGAAGCCGGGTGCCCGTTCAACCCTTACGGCAGACGGCGGACACCTCCACCAGCGCGTCGCGGGGCAGGCGGCCCACCTGAACGGTCTCACGCGCCGGTAGGACCTCCCCGAAGAACTCGGCGTACACGGCGTTGAAATCCGCGAAATGGCCGAGGTCGGCCAGAAAACAGCTGCACTTCACCGTGTCGGCCAGTTTGAAGCCGGCCGCCTCGATCACCGCGGCCACATTTTCCAGCGCCCGGCGGGTCTGGGCCTTGATGTCCCCGCCCACCAGGACGCCGCTGGCCGGGTCCAGGGGGATCTGCCCGGACACGAACAGCAGGTCGCCGCTCACGACGCCCGGGGCGTAGGGGCCCACGGCCTTGGGGGCCCGGTCGGTGTGGATGAGTTTTCGCATTTCTTCCTCCCGGCAGCGATTCTGTTGACTTTCCTCCCGTGAATCAATAGGGTCGATGTCCATGAGCCTGCGCTACGCCTGCCTGATCCTGGACCACGACGACACCGCCGTCGACAGCACGGCCACGGTGCATTACCCCGCGCATGTGGAAGCCATGCGGGTGCTGCGCCCGGGGCTCCAGCCCGTGGACCTGGAAGGCTGGTTCCTGAAGAACTTCCACCCCGGGGTCATGCCGTATCTGGAGAAGGAGCTGGGCCTGGACCCGCAGGAGCTGGCGACGGAGTACGAAATCTGGCGCTCCTTCACCACCCGCCACACCCCCTCCTTCTTCCCCGGCATCCTGGAGACCTTGCGCGAGTACCGCCGCCTGGGCGGGAAGATCGCGGTGATTTCCCACTCCGAGCCGGACGTGATATTGAAACACTACCGGGACGCCGGCCACGAGCCCCTGCTGCCGGACCTGGTGTTCGGTTGGGAAACCGACGAAGCCAAACGCAAGCCCAACCCCTGGCCGGTGCGGGAGACCTTGCGACGGCTTGCGCAGCCCGCCGAACAGGTGTTGATTTTGGACGACCTGAAGCCCGGCGTGCTCATGGCCCGGGCTGCGGGGGTGGCCGTGGCCGGGGCGGGCTGGGCGCACCGCATCCCGCAGATCCGGGAGTACATGGAGTCCAGCTGCCTGGCTTACTTCGAGTCGGTTGGGTCATTCCGGGAGTTCATCCTCGGCGAGGCTACTGCTTGCCGACGTAGATCTCCAGCGTCAGGGCTTCCTTCTTCTCCTCCATGAGTGCGTTCCAGCTGCCTTTACGGTTGGCGATCTGCTTGCTGCGCATGGCGTAGTCCTTGAGCTTCTCGTAGGTGTCGAAGTACTTCTGGGAGCTCTGGTAGGCCTGCTTGTACTGGGGCGGGAAGATCACGTCCACCTTCTGCCTGATCTCGCTCTCCAGCCGCTTGCGGTACTCCTCGGCCACCAGGGCGTACTTCCCGTGGACTTCGGCCACGTACTTGACGACCAGCCGGTCGAATTCCGGCACCCTTTCCAGCTCACCCCGCAGGTCGCCCAGCGCGCTCACGGCGGCCAGGAAGTCCTCCTGCCGGTACAGCTTCCCGATCCGCTGGCAGAGCTGGATGAGCGAGGCGGTGGTCACTGCGCGCCCGGATCCGTTGGCCGGGATGCTGATGGGAGGGGATTTGGCCCCGACCTGCACCACCACCTCCAGCAGGTCCTCCAGCACCCGTCCCTTCCACAGCTCCTGGCGGATGGACTCGAACAGCCGCTCCAGCGACTCCACGTATCCCATGCGGTACTTCTCGCCGGCGGCGTAGATCACTTCGAAGCAGTTGACCTTCGTGCCCTTGAAGCTGACCGGGCCGATGTTGAAGAGCTGGACCAGGTTCTTGGAGTACAGGTCGCTCTTGACGATCTTATTCTCCTTCAGGTAGCTGCCGTACACCGCGCCACTGACCATCACCTTGGACTCCCGGGGCGAAAGCTCGTTGGCCAGGTTCTGCAGCCTGGCCGCGGTGTTGAGCAGGAACCCGGATACCAGGCCGCTCTCGGTGATGATCAGAGGGGTAGTCAGGTTCCCGCCGGCCGCCCCCACGGTCACCTTGAACTCCGGCAGCACGATGCTGTAGTCGCTGCGGTTGCGCCCCACGGCCTGGTCCTTGATCACCGCTTTCTTGGAGAAGGTGTTGATGATCTCTAGCGCTGTCTTCAATAAATCGGTCGCCCCTGCGGCCAACACCACGATCTCATCGCCCCGCTCCCGGTTGGCCAGGCAGGCGTTGGTGCGGGCGATCTTGCGGATGCCCTCGTGCAGGAACTCGTCCAGCTTGCGCAGGCGCGACAGGTTGGACTTGCTGTCCTGGCAGAAGCGGGTGTAGCCGTGGATGTCCAGCATGGCGATGTAGATGTTGGCGATGGAGATGTTGCGCTTCAGGTCCCCCGCCGAGGGGAAGTCCGGGTGCGGCAGCACCAGCTCTTTCCAGAGCTTGGGGTACTCCGAGCGGCTCAACTCGCGCAGGAAGCCCCAGTTCATCTCCTTGAGCAGCTGGAAGGACTGCAGGAGCGTCGGGCCTGAGTCGAAGCCCGGGTTCAGGGCGCGCACGTATTCCACTAGCCCCGAGAAGGTACGGATTTCCCGCCCCGCCATCTTCTCGCTGAGGTGACAGAACAGCTTGAGCTCCGGGGCGGTGGAAAGCATACGGTATAGATAATAGACCTAGAACCGCAAGATTCTCCAGCCCCGTTTGCGGGCCGTGCGCGCCAGCAGCGCGTCCGGGTTCACGGCCACCGGCCCGCCCACCGCTTCCAACAGCGGCAGGTCGAGGATGCTGTCGGTGTAAAAGGAGCAGGTCTCGGGGCCGGCCCCCCGCGCGCGCAGGAACTCCAGGACCCTGCGCTTCTTCTCCTCCTTCAGCAACGGCAGCCCCTCGAAACGGCCCGTGGCCACCCCATCCGCGAACTCCAGCCGGCTGGCCACCACTTCCACGACCCCCAGGTGACGCGCCAGTGGCGCGACGATCAGGTCCAGGGAGGTGGTAGCGAAGGCCACGAGGCGGCCTTCGGCCTGCAGCCGGCCCAGCAGCGCCACCGCTTGAGGGCGCAGGTCGCGCCGCATCGCCGCAAAGCTCTCCTCGGCCAGCTCCTCCAGCCTGCGCCGGGGCAGTCCGCGCAGCAGCGGGAACTCCCACACGGGCGAGTCGGCCTCCAACCGCCCCAGCCAGAAGCGCAGGTAGAGGCGGGGCATGAACAGCAGGCTAGCCAGGGGGAACAGCCGGCGCCGTATCCCGGCGAGCAAGAAATGGCGCGCCGAGGACCCCCGCAGCAGCGTGTAATCCACGTCGAAAACGTGGATCATGCCGGAACCCGGGTGACCACCTGGATTTGGTGAGGCAGGCACTCCACTGAAAGCTCGCTAAGGCTGGTGCCGAGCACCTCCCCGTCGGCGTGCACCGCCAGCTCCCCGCCGTCCAGGGCGCGGATTTCCACCCGCGGCGCGCGGCCCATGGTGATGTGCCGGCTGGCGGCCTGGGTGCCCCGCATGTAGCGGAGGATGATCCCCAGCATGGCCAGACGCCGCGGCTCCCCGGCGATGCACAAGTCCAGCTCCCCATCATCGTTGCGGGACTCCGGAGTCATGAAGAAGGTGCCGCCCATCCTCGTGCCGTTCATGGCCGAGATCTGGAGCGATTTCTGCTCCACCCTGGTCCCTCCCCAGGTGATGGACACGCGCGGGGCCCGGTAGTACAGAAACATGGTCTTCAGGGCGCCGGCCACGTAGCCCAGGAAACCGTGCACCCGCTTCATCTTGCCGGCTTCCAGGGTCACGATGGTGTCGAAGCCGACCCCGATCCCATTGCCGAAGTAGCGGCCCCCCGGAAGCTGCGGCCCCGTCACCCGGCCGACGTCCATGGGCCGGCGGTAGCCTCGGGCCAGCACCGCGCAGCCCTCTTCCAGGCTCGCAGGCACGCCCGCCCCGAAGGCGAAGTCGTTGCCCCGGCCCACGCACAGCAGGCCCAGGGCCGGGACCCTGCGGCCGCGCTCCCCCGCGGCCAGCAGGCCGTTTAGCACCTCGTTGCCCGTGCCGTCCCCCCCCGCGGCTACGACCACATCATAGCCCTCGGCGGCGGCGGCCAGCTCGACGGCGTGCAGCGGACGTTCGGTGCGCACCAGCTCATAGCGGATCCCGTGGGCGGCGAGCAGCCGCTGGATCTCGGCAGCGCGCCGGCCCGCGGCCCAGCGGCCGGCGGCGGGGTTGAGGATGACCAGGTGGCGTTCGGACATGGGACCCTACAGTAGCCTGTTTTCGCCCGGAAGGCAAGTTTGCGGGAACGGCGGGTTGCGGGGCGACATACAGAACTGTGCGGGACACCTTGCCAGCCGAGGCAGCCATGCGGTACATTGCCGCCAGGTATGGGGGGTTTTGACTTCTTCCACTGGCTGCAGTGGGGTTGGATCGGGGTCGGGGCCCTCACCTTCCTCGCCCTGTTCTTCATCACCGCGCCGTACGGCCGCCACACGCGCTGCGGCTGGGGGCCGCTCATCGAGGCCCGCGTGGGTTGGGTGGTCATGGAGACCGCCTCGCCGCTGTTCCTGTGCCTGTCGTACTTCGCGGGGCTGGAGGCGTTCAACCCCACGACCCTCCTGTTCGTGCTGCTGTGGGTGGGGCACTACGTGAACCGCGCCTTCCTGTACCCCCTGCGCATGAGAAACGGCACTCGGCCGATGCCCTTTTCCCTGGTGGCCCTGGCCGCCCTGTTCAACCTGGTCAACGGCTACCTGAACGGACGGTACCTCGCCGCGTTCGGGGACCGCTATTCCGCCTCCTGGCTGGTAGACCCGCGCTTCCTGTTCGGGGCTGCCGTTTTTTTCACCGGCATGCTCATCAATCTCCGCTCCGACGGCATCCTCCGCCGGCTGCGGGAGGGGGAAGATTCGGGGTATAAGATTCCCCGCGGCGGAATGTTCGAGCTGGTCTCCTGCGCCAACTATTTCGGGGAGATCCTGGAATGGGTCGGCTGGGCGGTGCTGACCTGGTCACTGGCCGGGCTCACTTTCGCCCTGTGGACGGCCGCCAACCTGGTCCCCCGCGCCCGCGCCCACCACGAGTGGTACCGCCGCACGTTCCCCGACTACCCTGCGCGCCGCAAGGCGATCATCCCGTACATTCTGTAAGCAGCTTTTCCCAGCTCCTGATTATGCGCGGCACGGCGCACGCCCGCTCCACGGCCGCCCTTCCTTCCTCCCCCAGCCTCCGGCGCAGCTCCGGCTCCCGGGCGGCGCGCAGGAGCAAAGCGGCCGCGGTCTCGGGGCGCGCCTCCAGCAACAGGCTGCCGCCCTCCTCTCGGACTGTGCTGTCCGCGGCCGCGAGCTCCCGGTAGGGGACGAGCTCCGCGGGACCCTGCGCGCCGTGGGTGACCAGCGGCAGGCCGCAGGCCATGGCCTCGGCGGCCGGCAGGCCGAAGCCTTCCCACTCGGAGAGGTTCACGAACACGTCCAGCGCCCGGTACAGCTCCCGCAGGCCGGAGGCGGAAAGCTCCCGGCTGGAGAGCAGCAGGCCGACCCCCAGGCCCAGCGCCCCGGCCAGGCCCGCCAGGTCGGCCCCCTCGGCGCTGACCCCCCTGTCGCTGTGCAGGACCAGCACCGAGTCCGGGCAGCTCACCCGGAAGAGCGCGAACGCCCGCAGTAGAAGGTCGAAGCGCTTGCGATAGGTGTGCGCCCCCACCGCCCCCACCGCGAAGCGCTCCCCCACGCCAAGCGCCCGTCGGGCCCGCGCGCGCTGCCCGCCGGTGGGCGGGCGGAAGAAGTCCGTGTCCACCGCGTGGGGGATGACCGGCCCGATGCGCCCCACCCCGGCCCGCTGCAGGAAGCCCGCGGTGGCGGGAGTGAGGGGCACCGCCGTGACCGAGGCGAAGCCGCGCGGATCCGGCGGGCGGGAGCACTGGGCCCACAGGTACAGCGGGACGCCCGGCGGCGGGTCGGCCAGGGCGGGGAACTGGTCCGGGTAGCCCAGCAGGATGCCGGCTGCCACCCGCCGCAGGCCGGAGGTCTGCGGGCCGCTGACCTCCACCTCTCGCCCCGCAGCCCGCCAAGCCCCGGCCAGCAGCAGGAGCTGCCGCTGGAAGGAGGTCGGGCGCTCGCCCCGCAGGGGCAGGCCGCCGGCCAGCAGCAGGGGTTTCACGCCGCGGGCTGCTCGTAGATCAGGCGCCCCTTCTTCCAGGTCTTCCAGACCGTGAAATCGGGGTTGAGCAGCGCCAGGTCCGCGCTCTTGCCGCTCTCCAGGCTGCCCGTGCGCTTCTGGATGCCCAGCACGCAGGCCGGGTTGAAGGAGGCGGCCCGCACCGCCGCGGCCAGCGCGCAGCCGGTGAAGCCCTGGTAGCGCTGGATGAGCCGGTTCATGCTGAGGGTGGTGCCGACCAGCGTCCCGTCCAGGGAGCGCGCCGTGCCGCCGCTCACCACGATGGGCTGGCGGTTGTAGGTATAGCGGCCGTCTTCCAGTCCCAGGGCCTGCAGGCCGTCGGTGATCAGCACGACCCGCTCCGGGCCCAGAAGCCCGGCCAGCAGGCGCAGGATGGCAGGGTGCAGGTGCACGCCGTCGGGGATGACCTGCAGCGTGACGTCGCGGCGCTCCAGCAGCGCGGGCACGGGACCCGGCTCCCGGTGGTGCAGGGGGGACATGGCGTTCCAGAGATGCGTGGCGTGGCGGATGCCCGCCTTCAGGCCCGCCACGGTCTGCACATAATTCGCCGCGGAATGCCCGAAGGAGGCCACGACGCGCTGCGCCGCCAGGCGGCGGACCATCTCCAGGGCGCCGGGAAGCTCCGGGGCGAGGGTCATCATGCGCAGCGCCCCGCCGCACAGGCGCAGGAGCTCGGTCAGCGCCTCCTCCCGCACCGGGCCCAGGCAATCCGGTTGGATCATACCCCGCTTTTCGGGGGCGATGAACGGGCCCTCCAGATGGATGCCCAGGCAGTCCGCACCATCCGGGGGCTGCCGCTCCGGTCGGCAGGCCGCGGCGGCGACCGGCAGGTGGCGGTTGTCGCCCCCCGGCCGGTACACGGTGGTCGCCAGGAAGCCGGTGACCCCGTGCCCGGCGCAGGTGCGGGCGATGGTGTCCATGGCCTGCGGCGTGCCGTCCAGCACGTCGCAGCCGCCGGCGCCCTGCAGGTGCACGTCGATCAGGCCGGGGATGGCTACCCGCCCCTCGGCGTCGAGGGTCGTCGCGGCCGCCGCCTCTCCCTCCCCCGCCGGGCCCACCCCGCTGATCCGGTCCTCCTCGAACACCACCTCGCCGTCAGGGAAGTCCACGAAGGGGGTGAGGATCCGGCAGCGGGTGATGCGCAGGCGGTCGGGCATACCGGGAGTGTAGTGCCGGCATCCCTTCGGGTCAATCAAGGCAGGGATGCCGAAGCGCCTCGCTGCCGCAGTAGCGGAGCCGGCGCGAGGCCTGGCGGCGCGATCAGCGCGGCCGAATCGCTTCCGTCAGCCGGCGGCTTCGATGCCGACGGGCTGCGCTAGCTCCCGGAACTCGATGTCGCGGTCGCCCGTCCCCTCGCGGAAGATGAGCAGCAGGGTGACCTGCGCTGTCCGGGTCGGGAAGGGAAGCCAGTGCCAGGCGCCCTTGTCCAGCCACAAGGCCTGTCCCCGCCGCAGCGGGAGCGCGCGGATGTCCGAGGGCCTGCAGCGGGCGGGGTCGACCCCCGGCGCTGCCGCGCAGACGATCACGTCCCCGTCCAGCGCGGCTAGGACTTCGGGGGTGGCGAGGTGCCTTTCTAGCGTGCCGAGGACGAGGGGCCGCTTCCGGCAGATCAGCTCGGCCATGATGCCTGCTTCCCCCAGCTCCCGGGGGCCGAGCACTTGATGGTAGCTGTAGTCCTGCCCGCCGGCTTCCGGTTTCGGGCACCCGGATGGGAGGATCAGCCGGGCGTACTCGCCGCCGGCTGGATCCCATGCGCTCGTGCGGATCGTGGTCATGATAGCTCCTTTTTTCGGGCCGCGGCCCGGCGCGTATAACGGTTGATGAAGCTGTAGGGGTACGGCTCCTCCACGGCGCTCACCCGGTCCAGCCGTTCAAGCTCCTCAGCTGATAGCGCCCAACCGAGTGAACCCAGGTTCTCCTGCAGCTGCCCCACCGTCCGGGCGCCGGTGATGAGGCAGCTGACCTCGCCCCTGTGCAGCAGCCAGTTGAGCGCCACCTGCGCGGGACGCCGGTCGCTCTCCCCGGCGATGCGGGCCAGCTCCTCGACGATCCGCCAGGTCCCCTCCCCGCCGCGCTGTTCGGCCGCATCGTCCCAGCGGTCCCCACGCCCTGCCCGGCTGTCGGCAGGCAGCTCCGCCCCACGGTGGTATTTGCCGGTGAGCCAGCCGCCGGCCAGCGGCGACCAGGCCAGCGTGCCCACCCCCTCCTCCCGGCACAGCGGGAGCAGCTCCCACTCGGGGCTGCGCACGAGCAGGCTGTACTCCAGCTGCAGCGTCGAGAAGCCCACCAGCCCATCCCGACGGCAGATCATCAGCCCCTTCTGCAGTTGGGAAGGGGTGAAGTTCGAGGTGCCGGCGTAGCGCACCCGGCCGCTGCCGACAAGGCGGTCCAGCGTCCGCAGGGTGTCCTCCAGGGGGGTCATGCGGTCGAAGCAGTGGAGCTGGTACAGGTCGATCCAGTCCGTGCGCAGCCGTTTCAGGCTCTCGTCGACCGAGTCGAGGATGTGCCGGCGGCTCAGGCCCGAGTCGTTCGGGCCGGCCCCCGTCGGGAAAAACACCTTGGTCCCAACCAGCATCTCCCGGCGGGCGCCCCGCTCCTGCATCCAGGCGCCGACGATCCGCTCCGACTCCCCGTCGTTGTAGGAGTCGGCGACGTCGATGTAGTTGCCGCCGCTCTCGCGGTAGCGGTCGAGGATGGCCCAGGCCTCCTCCTTGCCGGTGTTCCAGCCGAACGTCTGCGCGCCGAGGGAGATGGCGGAAATTTTAAGCCCGGTCGTGCCCAGATAACGGTATTCCAAAGCTCACCCCCCCCGGTGAGAGCCGTGCCCCCACCACGACCGCCGCCACCAAGTTCAGCACGTAGGGGGCGCCGACGTAGGGGTTGCAGCTCAGCTGCACGGC
>CAZMWZ010000009.1:31084-32281 GCA_964570045.1 uncultured Spirochaetaceae bacterium | reverse complement strand
CCGGCCCCCGATGAGGTGCCGGCCCCCGAAGGCTACCACGTAAAAAAGGAAAAGAAGGTCCAGGTGCCGGCCCGCCGGGACGGCCCGCCCCTGGGACTGGTCTACAAGATCCAGAGCGACCGCGAAGCCGGGAACCTCAGCTACGTGCGGGTCTACTCCGGGGAGTTCCGGGACGGGATGGCCGTGTACAACGTGGCCAAACGCAAGCGCGAGCGCATCAACCGCCTCTTGCGCATGCACGCCAACCGCTCCGAGCCCCTCGCCAGCGTGGGCGCGGGGGACGTGGCCGTGGTCGTGGGCTTCAAGCTGGCGCAGACCGGCGACACGATCGGCAGCGACCAGTTCCCGGTCCTGCTGGGCGAGATGCACTTCCCCGAGCCGGTCATCTCCATCGCCATCGAACCCCGCACCCTCTCGGAGCGGACAAAGCTGGAGAGCGCGCTGCACCAGCTGGAGCGCGAGGACCCCACCTTCACGGTCAAGGAGAACGAGGAGACCGGCCAGCTCATCATAGCCGGCATGGGGGAGCTGCACCTGGACGTTCTGGTCACCCGGGTCATCGACGACTACAAGGTGCAGGCCAAGGTCGGCGCGCCGCAGGTATCCTACCGGGAGTCGGTGACCACGACCGCCGCGCACGCGGAACGCTACCACAAGGTGCTGGCCGGCAAGGAGAACAGCGCTGTGCTCACGCTCAAGGTCGAGCGTCTCGCGAGGGCAGCAGGCAACCGCTTCCAGAGCCTGGTCGCCCCGCCCACCCTGCCGCAGGAGTTGGTGGACGCGGTGAAGCGCGGCGTTCTGGCCGCCTTCGGCTCCGGGATCATGTACGGCTACCCTGTCATCGACGTCGGCGTGACCCTGAGCGGGGCGGAATACAACCAATCCACCTCCACCCCGCTGGCCTTCGAGGCCGCCGCCGCCCTGGGCTTCGACGCCGCCTGCCGGAAGGCGGGGCCCGTGCTCCTGGAGCCGATCATGCGGGTGGACATTCTGGTGCCCCAGGAGTTCCTGGGCGAGGTGCTGGGCAACCTCAGCGCCCGCAAGGCCGAGATCACCGGCATCGACTCCAAACCCGGTGTGGAGAACATCCACGCCCACGTGCCGCTGGCCCACATGTTCGGCTACTCCACCGCGCTGCGCAGCGCCACCCAGGGCCGGGCCACCTTCACGATGGAGTTCAGCCACTTCGCGCCGCGT
>CAZMWZ010000009.1:8052-30984 GCA_964570045.1 uncultured Spirochaetaceae bacterium | reverse complement strand
GGCTTCACCGCCCCCTGAACCGCGGGGGCCCTCCGGGGGAGCTCTCGTTGACAGCCTTCCGGATAGCGGCTACAATCGCACTGATTTCCCCTCGATAAGGAGCACACGCATGGGATTTGGAAGTGAGGCGATCCGCAACATTGCCGTCACCGGGCACGGCGCGACCGGCAAGACCTCCCTGGTCGAGCAGCTGCTGGCCTTCGGGGGGGTCATCCCCAAGGCCGAGACTGTGGAGAGCGGCAAGACCGTGAGCGACTTCACCGAGGAGGAGGCCGGGCGGAAAAATTCCATCCACCTGACCCTCTGCCACCTGGAGTGGCAGGAGCGCAAGCTCAACCTGCTGGACACCCCAGGCGCCTCCGACTTCGGGGGCGAGCTGGTGGCCGGCCTGCGCGCGGCGGAAACCGCCCTGGTCCTGGTGGCCGCCGACGCCGGGGTGCAGATCGGCACCATTCAGACCTGGCGCCGCCTGAAGCAGCGCAGCACCCCGCGGCTGGTGTTCGTCAACAAGATGGAGAAGGAGCACGCCGACTTCGGGGGCGTGCTGCAAAGCCTGAAGGAGAACTTCCAGGCCAACTTCGTTCCCCTCACCCTGCCCATCGGCTCCGGCGCCGGCTTTAAAGGCGTGGTCGACTTGATCGCCCGCAAGGCCTACCTGCTGCCCGAGGCCGGCCGGAAGGCCGTCGCCGTGGAGGTGCCCGCCGAGCTCGCCGACGAGGTGGCCGAATACCGCCAGGCCCTGATCGAGGCCGCCGCGGAGGGCGACGACCAGCTCATGGAGAAGTTCTTCGAAAGCGAGACCTTGAGCGACGAGGAGATCCAGCGGGGCCTGATCGGGGGCCTGGCCGCCGGGAAGACGGTGCCCGTGCTCTGCGGCTCGGCGCTCCAGGCCTCGGGGATCGTGAGCCTGGCCGGCGCGCTGGCCTCCATCTGCCCCTCGCCGCTGGGCCGCCAGGAACCCCTGGCCGGCGCGGACGGGAAGGAAGCCGGCGCCCGGCCCGTGGACCCGCAGGGGCTGGCGAGCTGCTTCGTGTTAAAGACCAGCATCGACCAGTTCTCCGGCAAGCTCTCCTTCATCAAGGTCGTGAGCGGCGCCATCCGGGCGGACACGGACCTGGTCACGGCGCGCGAAAGGCGTAAGGAGAAGCTGAACAAGGTGTACACCTGCCAGGGCAAGAAGCTGGAGGAGGCCGAGGTCCTGGTGGCCGGGGACGTGGGCATCCTGACCAAGCTCCCCACGGCGGTGACCAATGACACCCTGAGCTCGCCGGAGCTGGACCTGGCCTTCCTGCCCCTGGAGCTGCCGCAGCCCGTGCACGCCGTGGCCATCACCGCCGCCGCCAAGAAGGACGAGGATAAGCTCAACCAGCTGCTGCAGCGGGCCGCGGAGGAGGATCACACCTTCCGCATCGTTTACAACCAGGAGACCAAGGAAAACGTGATCTCCGGCATGGGCGAGCTGCACCTGGACATCATCCTGGGCAGGATCCGCACTCAGGCCAAAATCGAGGTCGAGACCAGGACCCCGAAAGTGGCCTACCGGGAAACCATCCGGGCCGCGGGCGCCGCCGAATACCAGCACAAGAAGCAGACCGGCGGCCACGGGCAGTACGCCAAGGTGGCGCTGGAAATCAAGCCCCTGCCGCGGGGCCAGCATTTCAACTTCGTGAACGCCATCGTCGGGGGGCGCATCTCCAAGGGCTACATCCCCGGTGTGGAGAAGGGCGTAGTGGAGGGGATGGAAGCCGGGATCCTGGCCGGCTACCCGGTGGTGGACCTGGAGGCCTCCGTGGTGGACGGCAAGGAACACCCGGTAGACTCCTCCGAGCTGGCCTTCAAGCTGGCCGCCCGTGGCGCCCTGCGCGAGGCCATGGAGACCGCGGACCCCATCCTCCTGGAGCCAGTCATGAACCTGACGGTCTTCGTGGACAACCAGTACCTGGGGGCCGTGCTCTCCGACTTAAGCTCCCGGCGGGGCCGGGTACTGGGCCAGGAGCAGGCGGGCGCCATCCAGGTGGTGAAGGCCCAGGTGCCGCAGTCGGAGCTGCTGCGCTACTCCATCGACCTACGGGCGATGAGCTCGGGAACGGCCTCCTTCGAGGTGGAATTCGACCATTACAGCCCGATCGCGGGCAAGGTGGCCGAGACGGTCATCGCCGCTTCCAAGGCGGAAAAGGAAGCCGAGAAGGACTGACGGGGCCCTAAGGCCTATAGGAACAGGGCCCCCGGCAGCAGGAAGTGCAGGACAGCCGCCACAATGCCGGCGACCCCGAGCGGGACCCGGTAGGTGAGCGCCGCCTTCTCCAGCCGGCCTGGCGGCGGCAGGTCGGTCTTCTCGCGCAGCACGTGGACCACCAGGGCCGCCCCCAGGGTCATTCCCGCCAGCGCCGGGATCAGGTCCCCCACCACCGGCACGTCGGCGGCCGAAGAGCGGATCAGCAGCTTCAGGAAGCCGACGGCGGCCGCCAGCACGCCGAGCGCCGCACGGTAGGCGCGCCTGGCCAGCAGGTCGCGGAACGGGGCGAAGGCCGGGAAACGCCCCCCCAGGTAGTCGGCGGTGAGCGCCACCCCGGCCAGGATGTTGGCCGTTATCGACAGGAAGTAGAACTGCAGCATCGTCCCACTATACCCTCAGGCGGGTGGCGCCGGCAAGGGCGGCCTACTTCGCCAGTTCGCGGGTGAGGGTCCGTTTCCACTCCCCGACCTCCAGCTCGGCCCGAGCCCGGGCCGCTCCCGCCAGGGGGAGCGCCTCTCCCACCGTGACCGCCTCGCCGGGGGAGCGGGGCAGCGCCGCCTCTGTTAGTACTTCCTCCCCGCCGGGCTCCAGGGCGAGGCGGGCGGTGAAACGCTCCGCGGGTACGGCCGTCCCCGCGCGGCCGGCGAAGCGCACGGTCACCGTGACGTACACCGTGTCCTCGTAGGCCAGGGCCTGCAGGCTCACCGCGTACGGGCCGACCCGGGCGCGATCCCCCGAGGCCAGCAGCAGGCGCCCGCCCACGATCACGAGGACCGCGAGCAGCAGCACGTTCAATAGTAGTGCCCGGTAGGTCCGGTTCTTGAGAAATGAGACGGAGCTCCCGCGGGGAGCAGTCCGCCGGGCGAGCCTCTCGTCCCGCGCGTACCGGAACTCCAGCTCCCGGTGGGCGTCCTGGCGCACGACCAGGCGGTCGCCCTGCGGGTGCTCCTGACCCTCCCCCGGGCGACGATCAGGCATCGCGGCGGTCCTTCACGAGCAATGACAGGTAAGGCAGCAGGTCCTCGGCCAGGAAATACCCGCGCTCGCGGTAGGCTTGCTCGCCGGCGCGGGCGTGCAGGAGCACCCCGAGGCGGGCCGCCGCCAGCGGGGCAAGCCCTCCGGCGGCCAGGCCGCCGATGATCCCGGCCAGCACGTCCCCGCTGCCCCCGGTGGCCAGGGCGGGGTTGCACCCGTCCAGTATCCAGTACCTGCCCTCCGGCGAGGCCACGAAGCTGCAATGCCCCTTGAGCACGATCACGGCCTCCAGCTTGGCACTCATCGCCAGCAGCTCTGGCAGAGGGTCCGCGAGCACGGCGGCCACCTCCACGCCGGCCAGGCGCGCGAACTCGCCCGGGTGCGGCGTCAGAACCCAGCGGCCCCCGAGGCGGACGCCTGGCTGCCCCGCCAGCAGGGTGATGCCGTCCGCGTCCAGTACGCCGGGAAGCCCCAGCTCCAGCAAGCGCGCGAGCCAGACGGCCCGCTCCCGGGCCAGGCCCCAGCCCGGGCCCACGAGCAGCGCCGTGAAGCGGCGGGCGGAGCCCCGGGCGAAGCCCGGCATGGATGCCGGCAGGGCGTCCCAGGGACGGACCATGACCGACTGGAAGCGGCGCACCGCCGTGGAATACAGGGCTCGATCCAGGAAAAGGGTCGTGAGCCCAACACGGCTGCGCGCCGCCGCCGTGGCCGCCAGCCAGGCCGCCCCGGTGGTCCCCTCCGAGCCGGCGAATACGGCCAGGTGTCCCCGCCTGCCTTTGTGGGCGTCGCGCGGCAGCGGCCGCAGGGCCTGCCACGCGCCGTCATCCAGCATCTCCCCGGGGATGTCCTCCGCCTCCGTGAGCTCCCGGGGGAAGACGCCGGGGACCACCAGGATCTCGCCGCAGAGGCGCCGGGCCAGGGGCAGGTAAAGACAGAGCTTGGGAATCCCGATGGTCAGGGTGAGCTCCGCCTCCACCGCGGGGAAACCTTCGCGGAAGGCGTCCCCCACCCCGCTGGGGATGTCCACCGCCAGGGTCCTGCCTGGCGCGGCATTCACCAGCCCTATCAAGGAGTCCAGGGGCGGCCGAGCCGCCCCCGCGAGCCCCGTGCCCGCGAGGCCGTCCACCACCCAGCCGGCGTGGGCCAGACGCTGCCCGACCCGATGGGCATCTTCGGGAAAGCGCAGCACCTCCAGGCCGAGGGCCTCGCAGATCGCCAGGTGGCGCCCGGCCAGCGACTCGGGGGCCGGTTCCCCGGCCAGCACCACCGCCGCCTGGCAGTGCCCTTCCAGGCGGCACTGCCGGGCCATCACCAGCGCGTCCCCGCCGTTGTTCCCGCGTCCCGCCAGGAACACGATCGGCTCGCGGGGCAGTCGCCCCTCCCAGAGCCGGTCGCAGGCCAGCCGCCAGGCCGCCAGGCCGGCGTCTTCCATCAGCACGAGCGGGGGAATGTGGAAGCGCTCCTGGGCCAGGCGGTCGATCCGGGCCGCCCGGGAGGACTCAACCGCCTTCACCCGCCTCCTCTTTCAGGAGCCGGTCGCTCCGCCACCAGACGATGCGGACCCGATACTCCTCGCCCAGCAGGGCGTAGATGATCCCTTCGGCGGAAAGGCGCAGGGCCTTGAAGTAGAGCTCGGAGTCCTCCAATACCAGGTTGCGCCGCGCCAGGGGGCGCCCGGCCCGGTCCAGGACCAGCAGCCGGAACAGGTTGGTGTCCTCGCGGCGCAGCAGAAAGAAGGCCCCTTGCGCGTTGACTCCGAGCAGCTCGTAGGAGGGGGGCACGATCTCCCCTTCCGGGGCGCCGGCCGCTGCCTGGCGGCCCGCATCCGGGGGCACATCGAAGGGATCGCCGTAGTGCCCGGTCTGCACGTCGATGCGGTAGATGCGGGTGAGGTAGCCCCGGGAGGGATCCGTCTCGGGGGCGTCCTGGCTGTTGTAGTAAAGCACCGCGTACAGCGTACGGCGCTCCAGGTCCGGCACCAGCTTGCCCAACGAGACGACGGCGGCGGGGGCCTCCGCCAGGGGAGGAAGGCTTGCGGCCTGGACGGTGAGCTGGTACTGCAGGCTCCCGGAGGTTGTGTACCAGTACACCAGCCAGGAGCGCGGCGTGCGGCAGACCACGACCAGCTCGTCGTTGCCGGTGACGTACAGGCTCTCGATGTAGGGGAAGGGGGTGCCCCCCACGCCCTCCTGGCCGATGAAGTCCTCCAGCTTCCCATGGCGGTCGAAGCGCAGGACCACCCGCGACAACAGCACCCCCAGCCCGCGGTCGGGGAGCTGGCGCTCCGAGCTCACCATGTCCTCCACGTACAGGCGCTTGCCCGAGTCCACGGCGATCTCGCCGATGCGCACCAGCGGGTAGGCCACGGCCTTGCGGGTGGCCGCCAGGTTGTCGGAGCTCTCGCTGCTGAAGGATACCGGCGGGGGGTTGGACTGCGGGTCGTACAGCAGGAAAATCAGGTCGCCGTAGGAGGACAGCTCCATGATCTTGGCGGAGCTGCCGTTGGCCAGGTAGAACAGCCCGTCGCGCATGTAGACGCCGATCTTCTGCTCGTAGCCCTGGCCCCGGACCAGGAACAGGTCGACCTGGTTGTCCATCTTGCCGATGCCCAGGCTGAACAGCTCCTCCCGGGGCAGCTCCTCCACCGCCTTGGACCGACAGGCGGCGAGGCCCAGGAGAGCCAGAAGGAGCCAGGTTCGTGCTTTCATGTCGAATCGAGGGTAGGCCCACTATACACTCCCGCTGCTACGGGTGTCAACTTGACCCTCGCTCAGGTGTTTGGCTACACTATATGCCATGCCCATCGACATCCTCAGCTTGTTCCTGGGCTCCAAGCAGGTTCGCGATCTGAAGAACCTGGCCCCGCTGGTGCGCCGGATCAACGCCCTGGAGCCCGAGATGACCGCCCTGCCGGTAGACGGCTTCGCCGTGCGCACCGCGGCCTTGAGGCGGCGCCTCGGGGAGGGGACCGGCCAGGAGGAGCTGCTGCCGGAGGCCTTCGCCCTGGTCCGCGAGGCGGCGCGCCGGGCCCTGGGGGAGCGGATCTACGACGTGCAGCTCATGGGCGGCATCGTCCTGCACCAGGGCCGCATCATGGAAATGAAGACCGGCGAGGGCAAGACCCTCTCCAGCGTCACCGCCGCCTACCTCAACTGCCTGGCCGGCGCGGGGGTGCACGTGGTCACCGTGAACGACTACCTGGCCGAGCGCGACGCCGAGTGGATGGGCCGCATCTACCGCCTGCTGGGGGTCTCGGTGGGCGTGGTGCTCTCCCAGCTGGACAACGAGGGCCGCAAGGCGGCCTACGCGCGGGACATCACCTACGGCACGAACAACGAGTTCGGCTTCGACTACCTGCGCGACAACATGCGCTGGGAGGCCGCCGGCAAGGTCCAGCGGGGACACAACTTCTGCATCATCGACGAAATCGACTCCATCCTGATCGACGAGGCCCGCACGCCGCTCATCATCTCCGGGGCGGCGGAGGACGACACCCAGAAGTACTTCGAGGCCAACAAGCTGGTGGACAGCCTGGCGGAATGCCCCCGGGACCCGGTCAGCGGCGAGTACCCGGAGGAGGGCGTCCCCTTCCGCCTCGACAAGCCCGTGGACACCGGCGACTTCAAGATCGACGAGAAGAACAAGCGGGTCTCCTTCACCGACCGCGGCTTCAACCGCATCGAGGAGCTCTCCCAGAAACGGGGCCTGATCCGCGGCTCGCTGTTCGAGTCGGACAACTTCGAGTTCATCCACTACACGACCCAGGCGCTGCGCGCCAAGCGCCTGTTCCACAAGGACGTGGACTACGTGGTGAGCGAGGGCCGGGTGGACATCGTGGACGAGTTCACCGGGCGCATCCTGCACGGCCGCCGCTATTCCGAGGGCCTGCACCAGGCCATCGAGGCCAAGGAGAACATCCGCATCGCCGAGCGCAACCGCACCCTGGCCACCATCACCTTCCAGAACTATTTCCGCATGTACAAAAAGCTGTCGGGCATGACCGGCACGGCGGAGACGGAGGCCACGGAGTTCGCCAAAATTTACGGCCTGGACGTGGCGGTGATCCCCACCAACCGCCCGGTGATCCGCGAGGACCGCGACGACCTGATCTACCTCAATGAGGAGGAGAAGCTCCAGGCCATCGGGCAGGAGATCGCCGAGTTGCACCGCAAGGGCCAGCCCGCGCTGGTGGGGACGATCTCCATCGAGAAATCGGAGAAGTTGTCGCGCCACCTCACCGGCCTGGGCGTGCGCCACGAGGTGCTGAACGCCAAGAACCACGCCCGGGAGGCGCTGATCATCGCCGAGGCCGGCTCCCGCGGCGCGGTCACCATCGCCACGAACATGGCCGGCCGCGGCACGGACATCAAGCTGGGCGGCAACCCCGAGTTCCGGGCCCGGCGCAAGCTGGGGGGCGACGGGGACGGCGGCGAGTTTCAGACCCTGCTGGCCCGGGAGATGTCCTCCTGGGAGCTGGACTACCGCGACGTGAAAGGCTTCGGCGGGCTGCACGTGCTGGGCACCGAGCGCCACGACGCCCGCCGCATCGACAACCAGCTGCGCGGGCGCTCCGGCCGGCAGGGTGACCCGGGCTCCTCCCGGTTCTTCATTTCGCTGGACGACGACCTGATGCGCCTGTTCGGCGGCGAGAACCTGAAGGGGGTGATGGCCCGCCTGGGCATGAAGGAGGGCGAGCCGATCTACCACCCCTGGGTGAACAAGGCCATCGAGCGGGCCCAGAAGCGCGTGGAGGAGCGCAACTTCGACATCCGCAAGCACCTGCTGGAGTACGATGACGTTTTGAACGAGCAGCGCAAGTTCATCTACAGCCGGCGCGACGAGATCCTGGCCGACGAGCGCCTCGCCGAAAGGGTGCTGGCCTCGGCCATGGACATCTTCGAGGGCTTATTCGAGGAGCTCGGGCAGCCGGAGGGGGCCAAGCGCGCCCTGCTGCTGGCCAGGCTCAAGGAAGCCCTCGCCTACACCCCGCGGGGACAGCCCGAGGAGTACCTGGACCTTTCGGCAAGCGCGCTGCGGCAGCGCATCCTGCAGGATCTCACCGCGGACTTGAGCGAGAAGGAGGCCGAGATCGGCCCCGAGCACCTGAACCTGTTCCTGCGCTTCGAGTACCTGCGCAACATCGACCAGCGCTGGCAGGACCACCTGGAGAGCCTGGAGGCCCTCCGCGAAGCGGTGTACCTGCGCGCCTACGGTCAGAAGAACCCGCTGCTGGAGTACAAGCTGGAGGGCTTCCAGATCTTCGACCGGATGCTGGAGGACATCCGCACGGCTCTCGCGCGCAAGGTCTTCCAGGTCAAGATCCGGGCGGTGGAGCCGCGCCCGCGGCCGAGGGAGCCCCTGGGCGATGCCCGCCACACATTGCTAGGCCAGTTCGGTGCTAACCCGCCATTGCGGCGTGTTAACCCGCTATCACGGCGGGATACTCCCGCCGCGCGACAGGCCGGCGGGCCGGCCGCGCGGGGACGGGCCGCCGTCGCCTCAGGGGAGCTGCGGGAGGCGCAACCGGAGCGCATGCAGGTACGGCGCTCCTACCCCAAGGTGGGGCGCAACGACCCCTGTCCCTGCGGCAGCGGGAAGAAATACAAGTACTGTCACGGAAGCTGAAAAACCCTCAAGGTCCCCCGCCCGCCGGGCGGTCAGCTTGACCCCGCCTGGGCCCTCAGGTAGCGCAGCATCCCGCCGAAGCCGTACAGCGCGGCGAGCGCCGTGGCCACGGAGCCCAGGCCGAACAGGACTCGCCCGACCGCCTGGAAAAGCCCCGAGGTAAGCAGTCCGAACAGGATGCCCAGCAGGACCGGCCCCTTCAGCACCAGCAGCCCGAGCAGGCCCGAGGTGTAGGCGGCCGCGGGCGGGGAGTCCGGGGCCAGGCGCCGCAGCCAGAGGCCCAGGCGCACGGTGAACCCCAGGTACCCCAGGTAGGCCAGTACCAGCACGGCGACCGCCAGGAAGGGGACCACCACGATGCCCAGGATCGTAGCCACCAGCAGCGCCGCGCCCAGGGGCACCAGGAACACCGCCAGGACCAGATACAGGATCGCCCCTTTCCAGTAGGAGGCCAGCGCCCCGGCCAGCCCCGAGAGGCGCTCGCGGGCGAAGTGCACGACCAGGAACAGGGCGAGCAGGTACAGCACGATGCCAAGGGCCTGGATCAGGAAGCGGAAGGTCGCGGCCGACTCGCCGGAGGCCAGCAGGCGCAGGAACGGGATCTTGAGGTTCGGCAGGCTGTACTTGTTGCCCCGGATCACGGCCCCGCGATCCGCCCGGACCACGCCCCCAAGGGCCACCACGTTGCCGGTCACCACCGCCCTGGGTTCCAGGAGCACGTCGGCGCCGAAGGTCCAGACGTCCCCGCTCACCGTCCCGGCGACGGTGACCTTGCCGCCCACGGAGATCACGTCCCCCTGCTTCTGCCCCGTGACCCGCACGGGCCTGCCGAGGAGCAGGCCTGCGGGGGAAAGCAGGGACAGCCCGTTCAAGGCCAGGCTCAGGCGCTGTTTGCCCGCGGAGAGCTCCACCCGGATCGGCAACAGGTTCCAGGTTCGGGGAGTGCCCCCGGCGCGCTCCAGCAGGCCGAAGGCGATGCGCGTGCTGCCCTCCGCCGTATCGATCTCCAGTACGCCGGGCTGCAGCACGTAGCGCGTCCCGCCGGAGCTCGCCTGCCCGTAGGAGCGCAGGATGGTGAACAGGGCCAGCAGGCCCATGACGGCAAAAATGATCTTCTTCACGCCCTTCTCCCTCGCTATTCAGCGCTTCGTGCTCAGCAGCCCCGTGGTGTTGATGGTGCGCCCGGCCCGGCGCACCTCGAAGTGCAGGTGCGGCCCCGTGGATTTCCCGCTGGAGCCTACCAGGCCGATGCGCTGGCCGCGGGCCACCGTGGCGCCCGGCTTCACGAAAACCTGCTGGAGATGACCATACACCGTGCTGTAGCCGATCTGGTGACGGATCACAAGATACAGCCCCAGCACCGGGTCCTCTCCGGCGACCGTAACCTTCCCGTCCAGGGCGGCGCGCACCGGGGCGCCCGGGGGGGCGGCGATGTCGATGCCCCGGTGGAACTGGAGCACATTGGCGAATGGGTCCTGACGGTACCCGTAGGCGGAGCTCGTCCAGCCCAACACGGGCCGCAGGAAGGCGGTCCCGATCACCACGCTGCGCTCGATGCCCGTATGCTGCACGCCGGGGAAGAACAACGGCTGGCCGCGCCGCACCTCGGCGACCCCGAGGCGGTTCACCGCCAGCACCGCCTCCAGCGGCACGCCCTTGTCCGCGCACATCTTCTCCAGGCTGCCCTCCACGGGGAGGTAGATGCCGTCCTGGTTGGGGACCAGAAGTTCCTCGCCCACCCGCACCAGGTGCACCCCGCTGCCCCATTGCCGGTTCAGCGAGGCGACGGTGTCCAGGTCCAGGCCGAGGCGCTCCGCAATCGCCGACAGGGAATCCCCCTCCTTCACCAGGTAACGCTTGAGATCCAGCGGCAGAACGGCCACGGCCCCGCCGCCGACGGACTCACCCGTTTCGGTCCTGGCTTCATTATCGGCAGCAGCGGCCTTTGCCGTCAGCAGGCTTCGGTAGCCCCAGTCCGGAGGGTAATAAAGGTAACCGCCGCGCTCCCGGTACCCCCGAGCCAGGCTCGCCACCGTCCCCGCCAGCGCGACGGCCAGGTAGCCGGCGGCCAGCCAGTGCCCGCGCTCCAAGCGGCGAACCCTCCGGGCGATTTCCTTCAAAAATTCCTGCAGCATGGCGGCTAAAAGCTTAATGCAGGTACCGGGAGGGGTCAACCGGTTCGCCGCGGAGGAATATGGCGAAATGCAGGTGACTGCCCGTACTGTACCCTGAGTTGCCCATCGTGCCGATGAGCTCCCCCTGTTTGACGCGGGCGCCCTTGCGCACCTGGAAGCTGTCCAGGTGCCCGTACAGGGTCTGGAAGCCCTCCGCGTGGCTGAGAATGATGTAGCGGCCGTAGTTGGGGTTGTACCCCGCCATGCTCACCCTGCCGGACATGGCCGCCATCACGGGGGTGCCGACGTCGCCGGCCAGGTCGATGCCGTTGTGAAAACGGCTCAGCCCCGTGAAGGGGTCGCCGCGCACCCCGAAGCGGGAGCTGAGGCGGCCGCGGGAGGGGAAGATGAAGAGGCGGCCGAACACCCGGTTCAACTCGTGCTCGCTCAACCTGGCCCCGGGGACGAACAGCGCCTGGCCGGGGAGGATGAGGCTGGACTCCAGGCTGTTCCAGTCCAGCAGGTCATCCAGCGGCACCCCGAAACGGCGCGCGATCGTGGCCAGCGAGTCGCCCCGGCGCACCCGGTATTTCAAGCCGTTGGCGTTCGGCAGGCTCAAGCTGGCGCCCACCTTCAGGGCTCGGGCGTCCTGGATGCCGTTGAAGCTTATCAGGGTGTCCATGGCCAGCCCGAAGCGCTGGGCGATCCCCGAGAGGGTGTCGCCGGCCTGGATGGTGTAGGAGGAGGTGCGCAGGGTGCCGATCACGGGGGGCTGCTCCTCTCCTGCGGGGGGAGCGCCCGGATCCGGGATCAGGTGGCGCAGCAGCACGTTCTCTTCGCCCGCCGGCAGGCTGAGCGCGGGCGGCGTTGAAGGCCGCAACGTCAGGGGCACCAGGGCTGCGGCCAGCACCGCCGCGCCCAGGGCGAGCTCCCACCGGGGAATGCGCCGGAGCCAGGCCGGCAGACGGAAGCGATGCGCGGGCACCGCCCGCAGACGCATCCCCGCCTTGCCCGCTGGGCGCACGACCCCGCCTTCACGGGAATTCCGCTTCTCGCGGGAATTCCGCTTCTCGCGGAGCTTCCGGCTCACCGGGGGGTGGCCGGCCGGCACCCTCCCCCAGCCCGGGAGCCGGAGGGCGGGCTTGCCCGTAGATCGACGCCGCAATACCTTCTGTTGCCCGATCGCCGCGATCATAAGGGTGTACAACCATCATATCGACAATTATATGGGGGCATATTACTATAAAGGCCGCTCACACCCATGACCAACGACAGACAGCGCAGGCGGCTCCTGTTCTTCCTGGGCTTGCTCGGCCTGGTGGTGCTCCTGCTCATCGCCCGCCTGGCGCAGCTGATGATCCTGCAGCCGGCCGCGGTGGACCGCGGCGGCATCACCCTGCCGGCCGTGGAACGTGGGCCGATCCTGGACCGCAACGGGCGGGTGCTGGCCATCACCACCCGCCTGTACTCGGTGACCGCCTGGCTCCCCGAGGTGAACGACCCGGAAGGCTCGGCCGCGCTGCTGGCCCCCCTGCTGGACCTGGATCCGGGCGAGACCGCCCGCCGCTTTCGGGAAGCCTCCGGTTTCCTGTTCGTCAAGCGCAAGATCACCCCCACGCAGACTGAACGGGTCCGGGCTTGGCGCGCGGAAGGAAGGCTGAAGGGCATCGACCTGGTCCCGGAGTTCGGCCGCAACTACCCCAACCAGTCGCTGGCCAGCCATGTCCTGGGCTACGTGGGGCTGGACAACGTGGGACTGGACGGGGTGGAGTACTCCTTCAACGAGGTGCTTTCCCCGCCGGCGGTCGCCCGCGCCGACGCGCCGCAGGGCGGGGAGGTGTTCGGCAACCAGGTGTACCTCAGCATCGACACCAACATCCAGCACCTGGCCGAGCGGCGCGCCCGCGAGGCGCTCACGGCCAATCAGGCCGACTCGGTGTTCGTGCTGGTCATGGAGGCCGGGAGCGGCGAAATTCTGGGCTACGCCGCCGTCCCGGACTTCGACCCCAACGAGTTCAACCGCTTCGACCGGGCCGCCCTGCGCAACCTGCCCCTGGCCCAGGCCTACGAGCCGGGTTCCGTGTTCAAGATATTCTCCATCGCCTCCTTCCTCGAGCTGGGGGGCATCCGGCAGGAAGACGAGTTTACCTGCACGGGGCTGTACGAGAAACGCCTCGCCGATGGGGACACCATCCGAATCCGCGACCTCACCGCGCACGGGCGCGTTAACGCCGGGCTGATCCTGAAATACTCCTGCAACGTGGGCGCTGCCTACGCTTCCGAGAAAGTGGACCGGGATCCCTTCTACCAGGCCCTTCTGGCCTTCGGCTTCGCCCGCCCCACCGGGCTTCCCCTTCCCGGGGAAAGCGCCGGCATCTTGGCGCCCCCCGCCCGCTGGTCGTTGCGCACCAAGGCCACCATCGCCTTCGGGCAGGAGATCTCGGTGTCCGCGATGCAGATGCTGCAGGCGGCCACCGCCATCGCCAACGGCGGGATGCTGCTCGCCCCGCGCATCGTTTCGCGGATCCTCTCCCCGAGCGGGGAGCTGGTCAAGGAGTTCACCCGGGAGCCTGTGCGGGAGGTCATCTCCCCGCAGACCGCCCGGGCGGTGCTGGAGATGATGGCCGCCGCTACCGAAGAGGGGGGCACCGCGCGTCGCGGCAGGGTGGAAGGGGTGCGCATCTCGGCCAAGACGGGGACCGCCCAGGTGCGCGACCCGGCCACGGGCACCTACTCGGAGGCCAACTACGTGGCCTCCTACCTGGGGATCTTTCCCACCGAGGAGCCGCGCGTCATCGTCTACGTGGTGATCAACAACCCCAAGGGCCAGGCCTACTACGGCAGCCAGATTGCGGCGCCCGTGTTCCAGGGCGTGGCCGAGGACTTGATCGGCTACCTGGGCATCCACCGCCGCGGCGACACGGTGCTGGAGCAGCCCGGCTCCCTGCGCGTGAGGCTCCCGCCCCCGCTTGCCCTGGGTGAAGCCATGCCCGACCTCACCGGCACACCCAAGCGCCTGCTCCTGCCGCTGCTCGCCATCCGCGGCCTGGAGGTGCGCATCAGCGGAGACGGCTTCGTGGTGGAGCAGGACCCGCCGCCGGGCACCCTGCTACAGGCCGGCACGAGCATCCGGCTGAGGCTGGAATGAACCTGCTGGAGAGTAACCTCCGCGCCCTCTACTCCCGGCACCCCGACCTGAAGAGTCTGGGGCTGGAGGCAGCGGGGGAGGGCCCGCTGGCCATCGAAACGGCGGCCTGCGGCCTGCCCACCGCCCAGCTGGAGGGATCCTACCTGCACTCCCGCTACGACCCGCGCGAAGAAGCGCGGCGCCTCCTGGCCTCGGAGCTGGGCGGCCGGGCGGGCACGGCGGTGTTCCTGGGCTTCGGGCTGGGCTACCTGCCTGAAGCCTTCCTGGCGCTGCACCCCGGGCGGCCCCTGGCGGTCGTCGAGCCGGAGCCCGCCGTGTTCCGCCAAGCCCTGGCCGCCCGCGACCTGCGCGCGCTGCTGGGCTGCCCCGCCGCCTCCTGGCACGTGGGCCGGGAAGCCGAAGAAGTGGTCATGAGGCTGGAGGAGCAGGCGCCGGGGGCCCTCGCGCTGTTGCGCCTGCGGCCGGTGTACCTGCGCAGCCTCCCCTACTACCGGCAGCTAGAGGCTTTGGTGCAGTCCCTGGTGGACCGCCGGGAGGTGAACGTCAACACCCTGCGGCGCTTCGCTCGCCTTTGGGTCCGCAACCTCCTGGCCAACCTGCCGCTGTTCCTACGCGCCGCGGGCGCGGGCGAGCTGGAGGGGCTGTTCTCCGGGATGCCCGCGCTGCTGCTGGCCGCGGGCCCTTCCCTGGACCCGGTGCTGGACGTCCTGGGCGAGCTCGCCGAGCGCCTGGTGGTGGTGGCGGTGGACACCTCCTATCGCCTCTGCCGGCGGGCGGGGGTCAGGCCGGACCTGCTGGTCACCGTGGACCCCCAGTACTGGAACACCCGCCACCTGGACTGGGCCGATCTGGGGGACACCCTCCTGGTCTCCGAGCCCTCGGCCCACCCGCGCACCTTCCACCGCCCGCGCCTGCCGGACTTGTACTTCACTTCTTCCTTCTTCCCCATCGGCGAGCTGCTGGAGGGGGTCACGGGGCCCAGGGGGCGCGTGGGGGCGGGAGGTTCCGTGGCGACCAGCGCCTGGGACCTGGCCCGGCTCACCGGCGCCAGGCCGCTGTACCTGGCCGGGCTGGACCTGGGGTACCCGGGGCGGCGCACGCACGCCCGCGGGGCTTTCTTCGAGGAACGCGTCCACACCCTGTCCGGGCGCTTCGCCCCGGCTGAAGCCCACGGCTTCCTGGCCCTGTGCGACGCGGGCCTCTTCACCGTGGCCTCCTCCACCGGCGGGGTCACGCTCACCGACCGGCGGATGGTCATCTACAAATGGTGGTTCGAGAACCAGATGAAGCTGCACGGCGGCCTGACCTTCACCCTGTCCGCCGGCGGGGCGCGCATCGAGGGCCTGGACTATCGACCGCTGGCCGGGCTGCTGGAGCTGCCGAGGCTGCGGCCCGTCATCCGGGAACGCCTGGCGCAGGCGCGCGCCAGGCGGCAGGCCGCCGCCGGCGGCGGGCTGCGCGCCGCCCGGGAGGGGCTGGAGGAGCGTGCCCGCCGTGCCCTGGAAGGGCTGGCGGGCGATCTGGAGAGCCTGGAAGGCCTGGCGCGTCGGGGCCTGGCGCTCGCCGGCGTGCCAGGCGCCTCAGGCCTGGATGAGGTGGACCGGCAGATCCTGCGGCTGGCCTCCCGGCAGGTGGCGGGGTTCCTGTTCCAGCCGCTGATCCGCAGGATTCTCGGGGGGAGCCCCGGCACCTACCGCGAAGCCCTCGAGCTGGCCGCCGAGCTGTACCGGGAGCTGGCCGACTCGGCCGGCTACCAGGCCTCCCTGATCCGCCAGGCGCTTGGTAGAAACGGATTTCTGTAAAGCAGAGGCGGGAAGCGGCCGAAGGCTAGAATGAGGGAGGCGCTCGCGGCGCGACACTCCCCTTTAGACGGTATGCTCGAACGACGTCCAGGCATACCGTTTTTTTTTCAGTCCGCGAGGGCCCGGGCGATGGCGGCGGCCAGGCGCTCCGGCTTGAACGGCTTGACGATGAAATCCTTGGCGCCCGCCTTGATCGCCTCCACGATCATGGCTTGCTGGCCGATGGCCGAACAGATCAGCACCCGCGCGTGGGGATCGAGGGCCAGGATCTTCTGCATGGCCTCCAAGCCGTTCATCTCGGGCATGGTGATGTCCAGGATCACCACGTCCGGCGCCAGTGCGCCGTACTTCTCCACCGCCTCCCGCCCGTTTACCGCCTCCCCCACGATCTCATAGCCGCCCTCGGTCAAGACCTCCTTCTGCAGCATGCGGATGAAGGACAGGTCGTCTGCGATCAGGACGCGTTTGCCCATTTTCTACTCCGGTAGTTCGACGATACGCGCCATATCCAGGATGAACACGATCCGCCCGTCCCCGAGCACGGAGACCCCCGAGAACAGGCGGCTACGGTTCAGCATCTCGACCAGGGGCTTGATCACCAAGTCCAGCTCCTCCACCAGCTCGTCCACCAGCAGGCAGTAGCGCTGCCCCTTGCGGCGGGTGACCACTCCATGGAGGTAGCCCTCCGCCGCAGTCGCGGGGTTTGCCGCCAGCAGGACGGCCAGGTGAATGACCGGGATCTCCTCCGCGCCGAGGGTCAGCTGCTCCCCCGCGCGCGTCGGTCGTAGCGCGGTGGGCTCGACGTGCACGGTCTCGTCGATGTCCCGGATGGGGATGGCGTAGTACTGCCCGCCGCTGGCCACCAGCAGGGAATGCAGGATGGTGAGGGTGAGCGGCAGCAGGATCGTGATGGCGAGGCCCCGGCCCGGGAGGCTGGAGACCAGCACCTCCCCGCGCAGGTTCTCCTTGATCCTGGTGGCCACCACGTCCATGCCGACTCCCCTGCCGGAAAGTTCCGTGACGCTTTCGCTGGTGCTGAACCCCGGCTGGAAGATGAAGTTGATCAGCTCCGCGTCGGTGGTCTCCGGCGCGGCCTGGGCCACCCGGCGGATCTTGTCCAGATCCAGGCCCCACCCGTCGTCGGCGACCTCGATCACGATCTTCCCCCCCCGCTGCTGGGCGGAAATGCTCACCCGGCCCGTCGCCGGCTTTCCACGGGAAATCCGCTCCTCCACGGTTTCAATGCCGTGGTCCAGGGAGTTGCGGATCAGATGCGTCAGGGGGTCGGAGAGCGCTTCCACCAGGCTGCGGTCGATCTCCGTCTCCCCGCCGGCCAGCTCCAGCTCCACCTCCTTGCCCAGCTTGCGGGAAAGGTCGCGCACCAGGCGGGGGAACTTGTTGAACAGCACGGCGATGGGGACCATCCGGGTTTCCATGACCGCCTGCTGCATCTGCCCGGTCACCCTCTCCAGGGAGTCGGTGATCTTCTCCACGTCCTGCCGCAGCTCCGCCGCTGGCCAGCCGCTGCTCAGGCTCCCAGTCAGCTTGCCGAAGCGGGCCTTGCAGGTGACCAGCTCCCCGACCAGTTGCCAGAGGTCATCCAGCTTGGTCGTGTCCACACGGACCGAGGTGCGCTCGTAAGCGCCCCTGGGCGCGGCGGGCCCGGCCGCTGCCGCGGATTCAACCTCCGCAGCGGGCGCCTCCGACACCTCCACCCTACCGGCCTGGCCAAGCGCGGGGCCCGCGTCCAAGTATTCCGGCCCGAGGCGCGCGAGCTCGCCCTCCGCGATGTCTTCGATGCGGTAGGCCTTCTCCAGCTGGGCCTCCGGGAGCTCGGAGCTGAACAGGATGGACACTTCGGCGAAGCCCTCCGCACCCTCCTCCGGAGGGGGCGTGGAGAGCTCCGGGGTGGCCTTCAGGACATTGGCCACCTTTTCCAGGTTGCTGAACACCAGGTAGGCCCGCGGAAAGCGCATCAGCGGCTCCCCGACCGTACGGAAGCGCAAGGAGTACAGCTGCTCCCCGCGCTCCAGCGCCTCCCGGGCCCGCAGGGTCTGGGCGCTGGACAGCTGCGACTCGTCCATCGCGGCGCCGGGCTCCCGCCGGGCGGGAGGCGCGGCCTGGCCGCGGGGAATGCCGGCCAGGCGGGTGAGCTCGGCGACCAGGGTATGGGTCTGTACCCCCGCATCCCCTTCGCCGCGGGCGATGCGGGCGACCATCTCCTGGATCAGGTCCGCGGCTCCCAGGATCAGATCCAGCGGTTCCCGGCCCAGCAGCAGGGCGCCGCTGCGCAGCCGCTCGAAGACGTCCTCCAGCCGGTGGGCCAGCTCGCTCAAGTTGGCGAAGCCGATCAGGGCGGACTCGCTTTTCAGCGAATGCGTCAGGCGGAAGATCTCGTGCACCAGCTCCAGGTTGGCATTGTCCTTCTCCAGCTCCAGCAGGCAGTGGTTGAGCTTCTCCAGCAGCTCCTCGGTCTCCTCGAGGAAGGCGCGCAGCAGCCTGTGCTCTTCGATTTCGCTCATGGTTTTCCGGCTCCAGCCTCCTCGGCCTCCTCGGCCTCCTCGGCCTCCTCGGCCTCGCTCTCGCCCCGCCCGGGGCCGGGGGACTGCCGCCCCAGTGACTCCGCCGCGAGCAGCCGGCTCCCGTCCAGGATGATCACCAGGTGCTCGCGCACCTTGGCGATCCCGTCGACCAGCTCCGCCTTCAGTCCCTGAAGCGGCGTGCCCCCGCTCAGTATGGAAGACTCCTCGAGCTCCAGGATCTCCTTCACCTCGTCGACCAGCAGCCCGTGCTTGGCGCCGCCCCGATCGACGACCAGCACGCGGCTGCGGCGGTTGGGCTCGCCGCGCTCCAGGCCGAAGCGGGACCTGAGATTGATCACCGGGACCACCTCGCCCCCCAGGTTGAGGATGCCTTCCACGAAAGGCGGGGCCATGGGCACGGGGGTGACATTCTCGAAGCGCAGCACCTGCGCGATCGGACCCAGGGGCAGGGCGTAGTGGGCCTCCCCCACCTGGAAACAGATGTACTGCTTCATCGCCGTCGCTGCGCCAGGGACAGGATCAGCTCCACCTCCCCGAGGGTCAGGCCCAGGCGCCGGGCGATCAGGGTAGGGCTCAGGCCGGCCTGGGCCAGGCGCACGGCCTCGGCCTGCTTGTCCGGCGCCTCCAGGTTCTCCTGCGGCGCTATCGCGCTGCCCTCGCGGCGGCGGTCGGCCAGCTCCGTGTACAGCTTGTCGGCCAGCTCCTGCTTCTCACCCTCCCGGCGGGCGAGGGCGATCTTCTTGTCGGCCCGGGCCAGCATCTCGGACAGTGAGGCGATGCGGTCCTCGATCAGCGTCACGTTGCGGTGCGTGGTCTGGTTGAGCTCCACCAGGATGCGGTTGACCTCCTCACGCACCTCGCGCAGCACCGTCGCGGCGCTCATAGTCCTGGCGATTTTTTTTTTCAAAATGAGGTAGACGACGAGGTAGCCGGCGGCCACCGCGGCGAGGATCAGCAGGGTGCGTCCCACGCTTACAGCCTACCCTACCAGGTCGACGTGGTGCCCGAGGGCGGGGTCCTCGAACACCTCGGGCCGCTCGATCCGCTCCCCGGGTGGGGCCTTGGCGCCCCGGCTTTTGCGCCGCTTCCGGCGGGGGCCCTCCTCCCGGACTTTCTCCGGGCCCTCCCCCGGCTCCCGTGCCTGGTTCACGGCCTTGTCGTCGTGCTCGGTCTTTTTGACGATCTCCTCCGCCTGGACGGCCTGGTACTGCGGGGGCACCTCTTTCTGGACGGCTTGTTCCCTCCCGATCTGGCTCATCTGGGAGAACATGGTCTGCAGGTCAATGGGCAACAGCGGCATGGCTTTCCATCCCCCGTACCAGCTCCTGGGCCAGCGGCTCGTAGCGGGTCACCCGCACCTCCTTGCCCTGCAGGCAGAAGGTCACTTTCTTGAACTCGTTGCGTACCACCAGGTTCTCGTTCCTGATGAAGATTTTCACCCCCGGGAACACCCGGTCGGAGGCGGACACCTTGCCGCTCACCTTGAGTCCGGCGAGGTAGGTGTCGATCTCCCTGACCGTGGCATTGACCCCCTCCAGCTCCGCCAGGGCCTGGGAGCGGGCAGCGGCGAGCTCGGCGAGGTCCTTGGCCTTGTCCTCCGGCAGGTTGGGCACCACTTTTTTCAAATTTTCCAGCGTCCGCAGGTTGCGCTCCAGCTCCTCCAGCTTCCTCTCCAGCTCGGCCTTGCGCGCCAGGGCCACGGAAAGCTGCTCCTTGCGCCTGGGGTCCAACCCCACCTCCAGGACCGTTTCGGTGCCGGCCACCGAGCCCAGCGCCTTGGCGTGGATCTCCTCGGTGGCGCGTATCCGGCCCCCGACGATCGAAGCGCGGCGTCCCTGGCAGATGACCCGCTTGTTGGCGTCCACGAAGGAATGGATAATCCCGTCGCTGACCAGGACGTTCTCCTCGGCCTCAACCCGGGCGTGCTCGATGAACTTGGACACCAGGTTGATGCCGGCATGCACTCGTCCCTCGCTCTTGCCCAGGATGCCCTGGTGCACGATGATGTCCCCCTCGGCGTCCAGGGTGCATTTGCCCACGCTGCCCATCACCTCGATGTTGCCGGCCGCCTTCACGGTGAAGCCGTCCTCGACGCTGCCCTTCACGAACACGGTGCCCAGGAACAGGATGTTGCCGGTCTTGAGGTTCACGTCCCCCTCCACCGTGTAGACGGGCTCCACGCTGAGCCGCCCGGCCACGAGCAGCACCTGCCCGTTGATCGTGGCCTGGGCGCTCATGCCGTCCTCGGCCAGCTTGACGTTCTTGCCGCATTCGATAGACAGATCCTTTCCCGGCTTGGCCGGCAGTATGCGTCCGCTCACGGTCTGGCCGCTGGCCCCCTCCTCGCGGGGCTCCTTGCGCGCCACCACCTGCCCCGCCTCCACGTTCTGGACCAGGTCCAGTTCCTTGAAGTCCACCCGGCCGTTTTTCTCCTTGAGCTGCACGTCGTGGCGCACCTTGAAGTTGTAAACGACCGTGGCGTCCCGGCCGTTGACGGGTCTGTGCCCCTCGGCCACCAGGACCCGCTCGTTGTAGCGGGGCCGGTCCACGAAGCCCTGGATCGCCTCCTCCCGGATCCCGAACACTACCCCCCGAGAACGCAGCAGGCCGCGGATCTCCTCGGCGGAAACGTCCACCCCGCCCCGACCCGGGGGCGAGCAGGAGATGAAAGCCTTCATCTCCTGCTCGCCGATGTCCACCGCCACGGTAGCCTGAGCGGAGGGGTTGAAGGCGAACTCCCCCACCTTGATGTACTCCCCGTCGGCGTGCTTCACCACCCGGGCCACCAGGCCCGCGTCGTACTGGGTGACGCTGCGGATGGAAAGCTTCTCCAGCGCCTGCCGCTCCCCCGCCCGCTGCCCGCGCCCGGTGGGCCGCGTGACCTTCAGGAAGACGCCCTCGGTGTTGATCTGCAGGAAAACCTCGCCGTCCTGATCGGCGACCGTTTCCCCCGCCGCCCCGGCCCCCGCTTCCGGCAGGGCCTCCACCCGCACCGCCTGCTGGCCCCGGGCGGCCTCATAGGCCACGATGACCCAGTCCCGCCGGCCCACCCCCATGGTCCCGCGAGAGCCGCGTTCCACCAGCTCGTAGTCCAGCCTCTTGACGGGGACGCCCAGCTCCAGCGCGGCCTGGGCCAGCGCCTCCTGGAGGGTGGGGCCGCGGGCGCGCACGCTCTTGTGCTTCCGGTCTTCCGCGAGCTGGGCTGCCAGGTATTCGCGCAGCTGCCCGGCCGAGATCATAATATTCCCTTTTTGATGTTGGACAGCTTTGCCCGCAGGCGCAGGATGGCCTTGGTGTGCAGCTGGGAGATGCGCGACTCGGTCACCTCCAGCACCTCACCGATCTCCTTCAGGGTCAGGTCCTCGTAGTAGTACAGGACCAGCACCTTCTTTTCCTTCTCGGGCAGTTCGTTGATCGCCTCGATGATCAGCCGCTTGACCTCCTCTTTCTCCACGATGTGGTCGGGATTCAGAGAGGAGGGGCTTTCGATGCTCTCCACGATCGACATCTTGTCGTTGTCTTCCCCGGTGTACCACACTTCATTGAGCGACAGCACGGAAGTGCCGGAGATCTTGAGCATCAGGTTGTGGAAATCCTTCAGGTCGATCTTCATGGCCCGGGCGATCTCCTCGTCGGCCGCCGCGCGGCCCAGCGAGGCCTCCAGTTTGCGGATGGTGTCCTCCACCTCCCGGGTTTTCTGGCGCACTGAGCGGGGCACCCAGTCGATGGTGCGCAGCTCGTCGAAGATCGCCCCGCGGATGCGGGTCACGGCGTAGGTCTTGAACTTGACATGCTTGTCCGGGTCGAACTTCTCGATGGCGTCGAACAGCCCGAACACGCCGAAGCCGACCAGGTCGTCGAACTCCACGTTGTTGGGCATGCCGATGGCCACCTTACCGGCCACATACTTGACCAGCGGGGCGTACTGGCGGACGAAGTAGTCGCGGACCTTGGGGTCGCGTCTCTTCTTGTAGACCTGCCAGAGTTCCTCTTCGGTCCGGCCTTCCAGGATGTTCCCGCCCATCACCGACTAACCCTCTTGGTCCTTCCGCAAAAAGGTGCGCACCGCCCGGGCCAAGCTTGCCGGGTCCTGCCCCTGCGTCACGTTGTCCAGCCGGGCCTCCAGTTCCCCGGCCTTGAGGCTGCGGGGGCTGGGGGAGCTCTGGCCGACAGCGTCCATGTCCGGCAGCCCGTCTTCCTCCACGGCCTCCGGGGAAACCGCTTCCTCCTCCTCGGCCGGCTCGAGTGACTCTGCGCCCGCTTCGAAATCCTGGAGGGATTCCGGTCCCTCGCTCGCGGGGGCGAAGTCTGGGGCATCGCCCGGCCTATTGCCCGGCCTACTGCCCAGCGCATCGCCCGGGGCATCGCCCGGGCTATTGCCCGGCCTATTGCCCGGCCTACTGCCCAGCGCTTCGGAGTCCTCAACCTGCTCGACGGCGGGCATGGGCACCTCCTCGTCGATGAGGATGTCCACCGCTGCCGGGGGGGC
>CAZMWZ010000009.1:0-7952 GCA_964570045.1 uncultured Spirochaetaceae bacterium | reverse complement strand
CGGCGGGCATGGGCACCTCCTCGTCGATGAGGATGTCCACCGCTGCCGGGGGGGCTTCCGGCGCGGCGCCGGTCAGGTCGGGCAGGAAGCGCTGCAACACGTACTGCACGGCCAGGCCCAGCCCACCCGCCAGGAGGGCTGAAGCCAGGGCCCGCAGCAGCACGGTGCCGAAGGCGTTGCCTCCCGCGATCCCGGCGATCAGAGAAATCACGGCGCCGGCGGCGCCCACACCCGCCGGGACCTTCCAATTCACCATGGGGCTGCCTTCCCTCCCCTGAGAGTAGGGAAAAAGCCCGGGGCCGTCAAGCTTGGGCCCCGAAGAACTTGCGGATAAACTTCGACACGCCTCCACCCTCCCGGAAGTCGATGTTCTCCAGCCGGCGCACGAGGTGGTCGATGCAGATGGAGGCCTTGGACTTGGGGTCCAGGGCCAGGAAAGGCTTCTGCTTGACCACGGCGGTGTGCACTAGCGCGTCATCGTACACGAAACCCAGGTAGTCGATTTTCAGGTTCAGAAACTGCCCGGCAATGTTGATCACCCTTTCGGCCACGCGGCGCCCCTCGGTCACCGACTGCACGCGGTTGACCACCAATTTGAGTCCCAGCTCCAGGTTGTCGATCTCGGTGGCGATGATCTTGACGATCCCGTAGGCGTCGGTGATCGCGGTGGGCTCCGGCGTGGTGACGATGATCACGTCGTCGGAGGCGGCCACGAAGGTGAGCACGTTGTTGGAGACCCCGGCGCTGGTGTCGATGATGATGATGTCCGCGGCGGCCAGCTCGTAGAGCTCCTCGATGAAGCCCTTGCGCTCCTCCTCCGAGAGGTTGGCGATCTTGGCGAAGCCGGAGGCCCCCGCCACGATCTGGATGCCGTAGCTGGTATCCATGATGATCTCTTTCATGGTCTTCTGGTGCCGGATCAGATGGTAGAGGTTGTAGCGCGGGATCACCCCTAGCACGACGTTCACGTTGGCCAGCCCCAGGTCGGCGTCCAGCACGACCACCTTCTTGCCCAGGCGGGCATAGGCCAGCGCCAGGTTGATGGAGATGTTGGTCTTGCCCACCCCGCCCTTGCCGCTGGCCACACTGATGATACGCGAGCCTTTTTGCGGCGAGTTGTCCTTGCGCGAGCCGCGCCTCAGCATGATTTCCCGCAGTTTCTCAGCCTGATCTGCCACACTCAGCTCCAGAGGGCGTCCGCGATCTTTTCGCGTTTGCCGAATTTCTTTTCTAGCCGCTCCCGGGGGCACTGGAAACCCTCCAGGTTCATCAACAACCTCAGCACGGAGGCCCGTTCGATGTCCTGGGGCACGGACTGGCCGTCGGCGATGTAGGAAACCGGCTTGCCCAGGCCGGCGAGCACGCTCAGGATGTTGCCCAGGCGCAGGGTCTCGTCCAGCTTGGTGAGGATCACGGCCCGATACCTGAAGGGCTCAAAGGTCTTGAGGATTTCCTCCACGTCGGAGGCTTTGGTGGTGGCGCTCACCGCCAGGTGGATCTCGCTGTAGCTGCCGGCCGCATCCAGCACCTCCCGCATCTCGCCCAGCTTGGTCAGGTCGCGGGGGCTCCTGCCGATGGTGTCCACCAGGATGAAATCCGACTCCCCGCACAACGCCAGGTACTTCTTGAAATCCGCCGCGCTCTCCACGCAGGCCACCGGCACGCGCATGATCTCGGCGTAAGTCTCGATCTGCTTCAGCGCCCCGATGCGGTAGTTGTCGATGGTCACGATTTTCACCTGCGGAGGCGGGGCGCCCTTGGCCCCCACGCTGTAGATGGCCGCCAGCTTGGCGATGGTGGTGGTCTTGCCCACCCCGGTGGGGCCCACCAGGATGAAGACCTTGGTCCCCTTGCGGGCCGGGTCCAGGGGCGGGTGGATCTGGATCCTGCCCCCGATCCATTCCAGGACCGTGGACTGCAGCAACGGGAAGTTGTCCAGGTCCTCCAGGGAGAACTCCCGCCGGATGCGGGCGAGCACCTCAGCGATGAAGGCGGGGGTGAACTCGTTGCCCCGCAAGAGGTCCTCGACGCGGGCCAGGGCGGCCGGCGACGCTCCGCTTTCCGGGCGCGGCCGGCCCAGGTCCTGCTTCAGGGCCTGGATCTCCTTGAGGATCATCTGCAGCGCCTGCTCCCGCCGGGCGTCGGCCAGGATCTTCTTCTTGACCTCCTCCAGGTCCTCCTTCCTGCCCTTGGCCTGTTCCTGCGGCACGTAGCCGGTGATCTCCACCGCCTCCCGCGTGAACAGGCCCGCCAGGCCGCCGCGGCGCACGGTCTTGTGGGTGAGGATCTTGGCCTCCGCGCCGTACTGACGGCGCATGCGCTCCAGGGCCTCCCGGGGAGAGGCCGCCTCGATCGTGAAGTACGACAGGTCTTTCTCCATCATGCCTCGATCCTTATCTCACCGATGGATTCCACTTTGACGTCGGGAACGACTTCGGGCACGGAAAGCACCACCAGGTGCGGGATCTCGCGGATGGTGCCGCCCTTGAGCACCGGCCGGGCCGCCTCGGAGCAGAGGATCACGGGGAGGTTCCCCTGCTCCTGGGCCGCGTGCACCGCATTGGATAGGCTGGTGATAAAGCGGCGCTGGACCTGGGGCTCTAGTCCTATGGTGGGACCGGCGGCGGTGTCCACCCGGCTCTCCACGATCCGCTGCTCCAGCTCGGGGGCCAGGGTGAGCACCTTGAGGGTCTTGCGCTCGTCGGCGTGCTGCAGGCAAATCTGCCGCCCCAGCGCCTGGCGCACCTTCTCGACCAGGAAGGAGCTGTCCTTGCTGACCGAGCCGTAGTCCGCCATGGTCTCCAGCAGCACCACGATGTTGCGGATGGAGACCTGCTCGCGCAGCAGGCCCTGCAGCACCTTCTGGATCTCACCCGCGGTGAAGGACTTGGTGACCTCCTCCACCACCGTCGGGTAATCGGATTTGAGGGCGTCCAGCATGGACTGGATCTCCTGCCGGCCGAGGATCTCGCCAGCGTGGGCCTTGATGATCTCGGTCAGATGGGTGGCGATGATGGAGGGCGGGTCCACCACGGTGTAGCCCAGGCGCTCGGCCTTGTCGCGCTCCCCTTCGGCGATCCACCTGGCCGCCAGGCCGAAGGCCGGGTCCCGCGTAGCCTCCCCCTCCACCTCCTCGCGGCTGCCCCCGGGGTTGATGGCCAGGTAGAAGCCCATCTTGATGCCCCCCCGGCCCACCTCCACCCCCTTGATTTTGAAGCAGTATTCCGAGGGCTCCAGGCGCATGTTGTCGATGATGCGGATGCGGGGGACCACCAGCCCGAGGTCCAGGGCCGCCTCACGGCGGATGCGGGTGATGCGGTCCAGCAGCTCCGCTCCCTTGTCCTTGTCCACCATTGGGATCAGGCCGTAGCCGATCTCCAGCGACAGCGGGTCCAGCGGCACCACCGGGGAGATCTCCACCGGGGCGGCCTTGCCGCGGGCCTCCACCTCCAGGGCCTTCTCCTTCTCCTCCTCGCTCGTCCGGCGCCGGCGCAGACTCAACCCCAGCGCGACCAATAGCCCGCCGAGCGGCAGCATGATGTACCAGGGGAAACCCGGCAGGAAGGCCATGACCGCCAACACCCCGCCGGCGATGAGGTAGGGGCGCGACTGCCTGGAGAACTGCCGGGTCAGGTCCAGGCCGAAGGAGGCGTCGGAGATGGCCCGGGTGACGATGATGCCCGTGGCCGTGGAGATCAGCAGCGCCGGCAGCTGGGTCACCAGGCCGTCGCCGATGGTCAGGGAGATGTAGGTGTCCACGGCCACGCTGAACGGCTCGCCGTGGATGGTCATGCCCACGACCATGCCGCCGATCATGTTGATCAGGGTGATCAGGATCCCCACCTTGACGTTGCCGGAGATGAACTTGGAGGCGCCGTCCATGGCCCCGTAGAAATCCGCCTCGCGTTGCAGGTCGTTCTTCTTGCGGGTGGCCTCCTCCTCGTTGACCAGCCCCGAGTTGTACTCCGCCTCGATGGCCATCTGCTTACCGGGCAGGGCGTCCAGGGTGAAGCGGGCGGCCACCTCGGCCACCCGGGTGGCCCCCTTGGTGATCACAATGAACTGCACCGCGATGATGATGACGAAGATGATAAGGCCGATCACGTAGCCCTGCGGGCCGCCCGTGCCCACCACGAAGGTGCCGAAGGCACGGATGATCCGCCCGTCGAACTGGCTGCCCTTGACCAGTATCAGCCGGGTGGAGGACACGTTCAGGGCCAGCCCGAACACCGTGGCCACCAACAGCAGGGTCGGGAACACCGAGAACTCCAGGGCGTGCCGGGTATACAGCACGATCAGGATGATGAGCAGGCTCAAGACCAGGTTCAGGGACATCAGGGCGTCCAGCACGAAGGCCGGCAGGGGAATGATCATCATCATGACCACCGCCACCACGCCGATGGCCACCGCCACATCGCTTCTCCTGGCCCCGGCCGGGGTGATTACCCTGCGTGCGTCCGCCATGTTAGATCGCCTCCGCCACCTTTCCGCTCAGGCGGTACACCTCCGCCAGGATTACGGCCATGACCTCGTAGTACTTCTCCGGGATGGCCTCCCCGATCTCCACCTCGTGATAGAGGGTGCGGGCCAGGGGCTTGTTCTCCACCAGCGGCACCTTGGCCTCCCGGGCCACCTCCCGGATCTTCATGGCCACCGCGTCCACGCCCTTGGCCGTGATCGTGGGGGCGGGCATGGAGAGGCGGTTCCACTCCACCGCCACCGAGAAGTGGGTCGGGTTGGTGATGACCACGTCGGCCCGGGGCACCGCCTTCAGCATGTTGCGGGTCAGAAGCTCCCGCATCTTCTCCCGCAGCCGGCTGCGCACCAGGGGGTCGCCCTCGTACATGCGCCGCTCTTCCTTGATTTCCTGCCTGGACATCTTGAGGGACTCCAGGTGCTGGCGGCGCTGGAACAGGTAGTCCGGGACGGCCAGGACCAGCATGGCCAGCGCCGACTCCACGATGATCCTCAAAGAGATCGCGGCGATCAGGCGGAAGCCCTGCTGCCAGGAGGCGTCGCCCAGGCGCAGGATGCGGGGAAGTTCCCCGCGCACGTTCAGGTAGGCGATGACAAACACCACGGCGATCTTCAAGATGTTCTTGGCCAGGTTGAAGGCGGCCTCCCCGGAGAACAACGCCCGCCGGAAAAAGCGCCCCAGGTTGGGCATGATGCGGTTGACGTCCGGGGTGATCGGCTTGACGCTGAACAGGAACCCGACTTGTAGAACGTTGCCCAGGAGCGCGGCCACGAAGGTCACGCTCAGCACAGGGGCCACCAGGCGCAGGAAATAGCTGTAAAAGGCAGTGAGCACCCCGCCGTCGTGCGTGATGTCATTGCTCGTAGAGATCTGGAAGAAGTAGCGCAGCATCTGGGCCGCGTTCTTCAGGAAATAGCCGGCGACCACCGCCACCGTGGCGATACCGAACAGCAGCACCAGGGCCGAGGCCAGCTCCACCGACCTGGCCACCTTGCCGTCCTCGCGGGCCTTGCGCAGCTTGTGCTCGGTGGGCTCCTCGGTGCGGCCCTCGTCCTCGGCGGCGAACCACTGCAGGTGCACGTCCCAGGGCCCGGCGGGCAGGGGCAGGCGCGGGTCCAGCTCGCTCACGGCGCCCCCCCTGAGCGGCGCGCGGCGCTCAAGCCCCCGAACAGCCCGTTCAAGGTTTCGAAGCCGCCGTCCACGATACGGCTGATGGAGCCCACCAGGAAGGGCATGGCCAGCACCATGATCAGGAAGGCGACCCCGATGGAAAAGGGGAAGCCCATCAACAGCAGGTTCATCTGGGGGGCCGCCTTGGCCAGCAGGCCCATGGCCACCGAGACCAGCAGGAGGGTGCCCAGGATGGGAAAGGAGAGGGTCAGGGCGTCGGCGAACAGGCGGCCGATGCCGCTCACCAGTTCCCTGGTCAGGAACTGGCGTCCGAGCACCAGGTCCACGGCGCGCACCGCCTGGAAGGAGCGGTATACCCCGACCAGGACCATCTTCTGCGCCCCGGCGATCACCAGGAAGGTGAACATGCCCACGACGTTCAGGAACTGCCCCATGAGCGGGATCTCGATCTCGGCCAGGGGGTCGAACACCTCCGAAGCGCCGAAGCCGATCTGCAGGCTGAAATACTGCCCCGCGGCCTGGAACACCGCGAAGATCAGATTCAGGAAAAAACCCATTATGAGGCCGATCAGCACCTCGCCGGCCACCAGGAGCAGGTACTGCCCGGTGGCCGCGGGCAGGGGGTAGCCGGCGGCGGATACCCAGGGCAGCACCATTACCGAGACGAAAAGGGCGAAGCCCAGCTTGGCGGGCTGGGGAATGGCCTCCGAGGAGAACAGCGGCGCCACCTCGAACAGTGCGGCCAGCCGGCCGAACACCACGAGGAACAGGCGGAAGTTGCCGATCAGCGTCTCCAGCACGGCTACCTCAACCTCCCAGCTCCGGGATCCTGCCGAACAGGCGCACGGTGAACTGCACCATGGAGGCCATGATCCAGGGCCCCAGCAGGATGAGGGCCCCCAGGATGGCGGCGATCTTGGGCACGAAGCTCAAGGTCTGCTCCTGGATGGAGGTGGTGGCCTGGAATATCGAGATGATGAGGCCGACCACCATCCCGATCAACAGCAGAGGTGCTGCCAGGAGCAGGGTCTGCAGCACCCCCCCCCGCAGCAGCTGCACGGCGAACCCGATCGTCATTTGCGCCTTCCTCCTCTATCCCCATTATCGGAAGCTCTGCACCAGTTGCATGGTGATCAGGCTCCAGCCGTCCACCAGGACGAACACGATCAGCTTGAAGGGCATGGAGATCATGACCGGGGGCAGCATGATCATGCCCATGGACATCAGGATGGAGGCCACCACCATGTCGATGATGATGAAGGGGATGAACAACAGGATTCCAATCTTGAAGGCCACGGTGAGCTCGTGCAGGACGAAGGCGGGCACGAGCACCTCCGTGGGCACGTCGGCCAGGGTGTTGGGCTTGGGGAGGCTACGCAGCCGCATGAACAGGCGGATGTTCTCTGGTGCGCCGCTCATCTGCCGGTACATGAAGACCCGCAGGGGGCTCTCGGCCTTCTTGTACATCTCCTCCAGGCCGATCTTCCCGTCCGCGAAGGGGCGGAAGGAGTCGTTGTAGATCAGGCTCAGGGTGGGCCACATGATGAACAGGGTCAGGAACAGGGCCAGCCCCATCATGATCTGGTTGGGGGGGACCTGCTGCAAGGAAAGGGCGCGCTTGATGAAGTCGAACACGATGGCGATGCGCAGGAAGCCGGTGACCAGGATCAGCAGGGAGGGGGCGAGGGTCAGCACCGAGAGCAGCAGCAGGAGCTGTATGGAGAGCACGACCTCCCGGCTGTTCGCGGCCTGGCGCACGTTCAGGTCCACGTACGGAAAGGCCGGCCCCTGGAGCGTGCGGCCCGCGGGCGCGGTGGAACCCCGCGGAGCGGGCGCGGCCTGGGCCGGCAAGCCCGTGGGAAAAGCCAAAATCGTGCACAGCAGCACGGAAAGCGCGATACCTCGAATCATCTCCCCTCCCAGTTTTTCTGTAAAGCGCATCTGCGCGGCCGCCTCGAGTTCTACATCTTCTGAAGCCTCTGGCGCTGCTGCTTCATGAAGTTCAGGGAGTCGTTGGGCAGGTTGCGCTTGCCGCCCCCCTTCCACAGCGACTGAAAGAACTGGGCGAAGCCCTGGGGAAGCTTGGCCGTCTCCGAGCTCTCCAGGCGGATCTGGTCCAGGGTCTCCTGGTCCTTAACCTCGGCGATCAGCGAGATGCCGCTCTCGGCGGCCCCCACCAGGAACACGCTCCGGCCCATGGCCACCAGGTGCAGGGCGCGGTTGCCCGAGAGGCTGCGGCTGCCCAGGACGCGGATCAGATCGTTCTGGGGCAGCTGCCGGCGGAAACCGCGCTTCAGCAGGTAGAACAGCAGGTAGATCACCCCGACCACGGCGGCCAGTATTA
>CAZMWZ010000008.1:2849-32327 GCA_964570045.1 uncultured Spirochaetaceae bacterium | reverse complement strand
CAATGAGGCCCGTGGTACATTGCCGGTCGAACTCGATAAAAGGAGAAAACTCGTATGTCTGGCCATAGCAAGTGGGCGTCCATCAAGCACAAGAAGGGCGCCGCGGACGCTAAGCGCGGGAACCTATTCACCAAGATTATCAAGGAAATCAGCATCGCCGCCCGGATGGGTGGGGGGGACCCGGCCGCCAATGCTCGGCTGCGGACAGCCATCCTCAAGGCCCGGATGGCCAACATGCCCAAGGACAACGTCGACCGGGCCATCAAGAAAGGCACGGGCGAGCTGGAGGGCACCACCTACTCCGAGCTCACCTACGAGGCGTATGGGCCCGGGAGGGTGGCCATCCTGATCGACGTGCTCACGGACAACAAGAACCGCACGGCCGCCGAGCTGCGCCACTTTTTGTCCCGAGGCGGGGGCAGCCTGGAGGAGGCGGGGAGCGTCGCGCGGTTGTTCAAGCGCAAGGGCATCCTTTCCTACAGCGCGGCGGAGTACAAGGAAGACGACATCCTGGCCGTTGCTTTGGACGCCGGCGCCGAGGACGTGTCCAGGACCGGCGACGTCATCGAGGTGATGACCGAGCCGGAGGACTTCGAGCGGGTGCTGGAGGCCATGGACAAGGCCAGCTTCAAGCACCAGACCGCGGAGGTGCTGCGCATCGCCGAGGTCGAAAAGAGCCTGCCGGAGGACAAAACCCGCCAGGCCCTGAAGCTGATCGAGAACCTCGAGGAGCACGACGACGTGCAGAGCGTGGCCAGCAACCTGGAGATCCCCGAGGGCCTGTCCCTGGAGGAATGAGGATTATCCTGGGGATCGACCCCGGCCTGGCCTCCACCGGCTTCGGCGTGATCCGCTGCGAGGGCAGCCGCTTTCGGCACGTGGACCACGGCCTCGTCGCCACCAGCCCGCGGGACTCCGTCGGACAGAGGCTGTTGGAGATCCGCCGGGCGATCCTGGGCATCCTGGACTCCTTCGCGCCCGACGAGGCGGCGGTGGAGTCGGTGTATTTTTCCAAAAACTCCAGCAGCGCGATCCCAGTGGCCCAGGCCCGGGGGGTCATCCTCTGCACCCTGGCGGAAAAGGGCGTGCCGTTCGCCGAATACACCCCGCAGGAGCTTAAGCAGGCCGTAATCGGCCGCGGCAAGGGCGACAAGAAGCAGATGCAGGAGGTCATGAAAATGCTGCTCGGCCTTACGCAGCTGCCTTCCCCCGACCACGCGGCCGACGCGCTGGCGGCCGCCTTCTGTCATGCCGGGGTGTCAGCCTTCCGCCGGCAGGTGGACGCGCGTAAGCATGTTTAACACCATTTCCGGGGAGCTCACCTTCAAGGACGAGACCCGGGTCTTCCTGCAGACCGGCGGGGTGGAGTGGGAGATCCACACCACCCGCTCGAGCGCCAATGCCCTGCCGGAGGCCGGTCAGCCGGCGCGCCTGTTCGTGCACCTGTACGTGCGCGAGGACCAGCTCAAGCTCTACGGCTTCGCCACCGCCTCGGAGCGCGGAGCCTTCCTCGACCTGTTGAAGGTCGAGGGGGTGGGGCCGCGGCAGGCGCAGAAGATCCTCTCGGGCATCGAGGTGCACCAGCTGGTGGAGGCCCTGGAAGGGGAGAACCTGGAGCGCCTCTCCTCCATTCCCGGGGTCGGTCCCAAGACCGCCCAGAAGATCCTGCTGAAGCTGCGCGGCAGGATCTCCTTCACCGCCGCCCCGGGTGAGTCCCTGGAGGAGGACCTGGCCGGCGCGCTCGCCGGCATGGGCTTCGACCGCAAGGCGGTCCGGGGTGCCGTGGCCACCGTCCTGCGCGGCCTGAAGGACAGCGCGCTCTCCCACGAGGAGCTGGAGCGGGAGCTGTTCAAGCGCGCGCTGGCCCTGCTGGGCGGGCAGGAGGCCAGCCCGTGAGTGAGGAACGGATCATCTCGGCGGAGTACAACCCCGAGGCCGACCAGGAAGAGGCTTCCCTGCGGCCGCGCTTCCTGGCCCAGTTCCTCGGGCAGGCGCAGGTCAAGGAGAACCTGCGGGTTTTCATCCAGGCGGCCAGGGCCCGCCGCGAAAGCCTGGATCACGTGTTCTTCTCCGGCCCCCCCGGGCTGGGCAAAACCACGCTGGCCGGGATCATCGCCAACGAGCTGGGCGTGCAGTTCCGGGCCACTTCCGCCCCCGCGCTGGAGCGCCCCGGCGACCTGGCGGCCATCCTGACCTCCATCGGGGACAAGAACGTCTTCTTCATCGACGAGATCCACCGCCTGAAGCCGGTCATCGAGGAGATGCTGTACACGGCCATGGAGGACTTCGAGATCGACGTGGTGATGGGCAGCGGCCCGGGCGCGCGCACGATCAAGATCCCGCTGCCCCCCTTCACCCTGGTGGGGGCCACGACCAAGACCGGCCTGGTTTCCGGCCCCCTGTACTCCCGCTTCGGCATCACCACGCGCCTGGACTTCTACACCGAGGAGGACATCCGGGCCATCATCCGCCGCTCCGCCGGCATCCTGCGCATCCGCCTGGACGAGGAGGCCTGCACGCTGGTGGCCCACCGGGCGCGCGGCACCCCCCGCGTGGCCAACCGCCTGCTGCGGCGCATGCGCGACTTCGCCCAGGTGTGGGGCGAGGGCGTGATCAACCCGCAGATCGTGGGCAGGGGCATGGAAGCGCTGATGATCGACACACTGGGTCTGGACAAGCTGGATCGGGAAATCCTGAAGACCATCATCCAGGCCTATGAGGGCGGCCCGGTGGGCTCGGAAACCCTGGCCATCTCGATCGGGGAGTCGGTGGACACCCTCGAGGACGTCTACGAGCCGTACCTGATCCAGCGCGGCCTCCTGCAGCGCACCCCAAGGGGGCGCATGGCCACGCGCCTGGCTTACGACCACCTCCAACTGGCCAAGCCCACGCGTGAAGACCAGAGCCTTCTCTTTTAGGCTCCCCCCCGAGCTCGTTGCCCAGGAGCCTCCGGCCCAGCGGGGCGCTTCCCGGCTGCTGGTCCTGGAGCGCGGGGGAGGTCCCCTACGGCACGCCCGGGTCACCGACCTGCCGTCGCTCCTGCCGGCGGGCACCGTCATGGTGCTGAACGACAGCCGCGTGCGCAAGGCCCGCCTTTTCGGCGCCTCCCCGCAAACGGGGGGAGGCATCGAGGTGCTGCTGCTGGAGAGGCTGCAGGGCGGCAGGTGGCAGGCGCTCGTGGCCCGGGCCCGCAGGCGGCAAGGAAAGCCGTACCTGTTCCCCGCAGGGGTCAAGGGGACCGTAGTGGAATCCGGCGAGGATTCCTGCACGGTGGAGTTCGACCCGCCGCTGGACGAAAACTACCTCGAGCTGCACGGTCACGTGCCGCTGCCACCGTACATCCGCCGGCAGGACACCCCGGCGGACGGGGCGAGGTACCAGACCGTGTACGCCCGCAGTACGGGGTCCGCGGCGGCGCCGACCGCGGGACTGCATCTCACCGAAGAGCTGCTGGAAGCCCTGCGCCGCGGGGGCGTGGAGGTGGTCGCCGTCACGCTGCACGTGGGCACGGGCACGTTCCTGCCCATCCGCAGCGAGCAGATCGAGGCTCACGTTATGCACGCGGAGGCCTATCACGTGCCGCCGGAGTGCGCCCTGGCGGTGAACCGGGCGCTCGCCGAGGGCCGGCGCGTCCTGGCGGTCGGAACGACCGCGGTGCGGACCCTGGAGTCCGCCTGGCGCGACGGCGAGGTCCGCCCCGGGGAGGGGCAGAGCACCCTGTACATCATGCCCGGATACCGCTTCCGGGTAGTGAGCCAGCTGCTGACCAACTTCCACACCCCGCGCTCCACGCTGCTGGTGCTGGTCTCGGCCTTCGCGGGCCGGCAGGCGATCCTCCGGGCCTACCGGGAGGCGGTGCGCGAAAGATACCGCTTCTTTTCCTATGGCGACGCGATGCTGATTCTGTAAGCGGGGGTCAGTAGGTATTCTGGTCCATGGCTTGGAACTCGGCGCGCACCCGCGCCAGGCGCCGCAGGTGGCCTTCGATGATCTCACGGTAGTCCAGATCCCCCACCACGATGCGCTTCCATTCGTCCTCCCAGCGCTGGATCTCCTCGAGGTTGTAGCGCAGACGGGGGATCCCGGCCGCCCAGCCGACCGACTCGCGCCAGGTGCCCAGCGCCACGCGGTAGGCGGCCTCGGCCTTCTCCAGGCTGTCCAGGTTCTGTTGCCTCCAGGGGGCGTTGTAGAAGTAGGCGGCCATCTTGTCGTACTTGGCCCCCAGGGCCAGGTACAGCTCGGTGAGCTTGAGGTTGGCGTGCATCTTGAACAGCGTGCGGTACTGGGCCCACTGCTGCCTGTCCTGGATGCGGGCCAGCGCGTACAGGGGGTTGGCGAAATCCGCCTTGAGGGCCTGCTCCAGGTAGGAGATGTTCTCCATGGTGTCGTCGGGGTACTGGTAGAAGTGCTGGTGGTAGAGCTTGTAATACTGCTCGGCGTACAACACGCGATAGGAGCCGGCCCGCGGGGCCGGCACCAGGAACAGCAGGAGCAGCAGCGCGAAGAGCGGAACCGAGCGCAGTGCGAAGCGCAGGGGGAGGGCCTTGCTCACGATTAAAGCATCGGCACGGACTCGATGATTTTCCAGAAGTTCCCGAATATCTCCCCGGGGGGCAGGGTCCCATCCAGGATATGCAGGCGCATGCCGGAGTCACGGTACAGCTGGAAGCTCCGGCGATAGTTGTCCAGGATGCGGTCCTGGAGGTCCGCGCCGTCGAATAGTTCCGGCCGGCCGGCGGCGCGGCCGTTCAACCGGCGCTGGCTCTCGCGCACCGGGGTGTCCAGGAACACCACGTGGCGGGGGAGGGCAAAGCCGCTGTTGAGGGAGCGGACGTACTCGAAGTCGCAAGCCAGCGTCTGGTAGGCCAGGCTCGAGAACAGGTAGCGGTCGCTGATCACCAGCTCCCCGCGTTCCAGGTGATTCAGGATCCCGCTATCCGCCGCGAGCAGGTGCTCGGCACGGTCGGCCGCGAACAGCAAGGCCAGGGTGGTGGGATGCACGCTGTGAAGGCGGGTCAGCACGTCGCGGATCAGGCGGCCGACCGGATTGCCGGTCGGTTCCGAAGTGCAAAAATGGGGGCGGGCCGCAGCGGCCAGTTTTTCACCGGCCAGCTTCAGCTGCGTCGTGGTGCCGGCGCCGTCCAGACCTTCCAGCACGATGAACCGGTCGAGAACCATCGGCATACCTCGAATTGCGGTTGTACAAAGCCGCCGGTCCCAGCATAATCCAATCGGGTCGCTTTGTCATGGTTGCCGCCCTGGTGCTGCTGCTATTCCTGCACTGTCCCCTGCCCTGGGCACAGGAAGCCCCCTCCGGCCGGCTGCTGGTGCTGCCGGACGTGACCCTCTCGGCCGAAGACCCCTTGTACCTGGTCATCCCCCCAGCCGCGGGCTGGAAGCTGGAGGCGCCCGCGCAGCCTGCCTTGGAGCGCTTGCGCCTGTGGGGCGCCGGCGCCCCGCCGCGCATTCGCGACCTGCAGGTACTGCCGCCGGTTCCCTCTTCCGCGCCGCGTCCGGCCGTTGCCTTGCCCGCAAGCGTCCCGGCGGAAGCGGGACCTCCCCCAGAAGCCCCGCCCGCCGGGAAGCTTTTAGGCCGGGCAGCCCGCGAGTCCGGGCTCCGGGTTGTATATCGCACGAGCACGACCGCGGGTATCGACCTGTGGCTGGACCGGCACGGCGGCGGCTGGGAGACCGCCGGCAGCACAGCCCTGACGGTTTCCGGGGAGCTTCCCTCCTCGTTCGCGGCCAGGACCACCGCCGCGCTCCAGCGCGGTGCCTGGCGCGGCCGCTTCCTGGCCGAGGGTGCGGGTGTGCTGTACCCCCAGGGTCCCGGCTTCCTGGCCGGCGACCTGAGCATCGATTTCGGCAGCGACCCCTCGCCGTTGGGCCTACGCTCCGTCACGGAGCTGCGCGCCGAGCAGCCTGCGGAGCAGGACGACGCCTGGCTGCTGCTCCGGCAGCGGCTCGCTTTCACCTGGCAGGGCCCGCGGTTGGGCGCCTACGCTTCCGGCTTGGCCTTCGCCGGGGCGCGGGACAGTCCGTCCCTGCGCGGTCTGGCCCGCCTGGGGCTGGAATGGGCCGGCGGCCCGTTCTCCCTGAGCGCGGGGGCGGCCCTGTCGGTCTCGGGGAACACCCTGCAGCCGTACCCGGAGGCGGCGGTCGAAGTCCGGCCGTGCCCGCTGCTCACGCTCCAAGCGGGCTTCGCCCCTTACCTGGAAGATCCCGCGCCCTTCCTGGTCCGTGAGCTGTTCGGGGGAGGCCAGCGTCCAGAGCTCCTGCCGGAGGGGGGCCAGGTGGTGAGCTTCGCGGTGAGCCTCGATGCCCCGGAAATCGGCAGCATCGCTGCCAGCCTGCAGGCCTTCGACGCGGAGCGCCTCCTGCTGCGCGACGGGCTCCTGCGCCCGGGGCCGTCCCGCCAGCTTGCCGCCGGGGCGCAGGCCCGCCTGGCCGTGAACGCGGGCGACAGGCGCCGCCCGCGGGTGACTGTGTCGGCCGGCGCTTCCGCCGGCATGTCCCTCCCCTTGTCCGCGCAGGCGTTCCAGCGGCCGCTGTACCGCGGTCTTGGCGCCGGGATGGAGATCGGCTTTCCGAAACCGCTTGCAGAGTTTATACTGCAGGCGCACTGGGGAGATGTTCCCGTCGCCTCTGTCCCGTCGCTGATCGCGGAGCGCCGGGGGGCGGCCGCGGGCTGGCAGGCTTCCCTGGCGGTTCGCTGGACGGTACGGCCGCAGGTTGCGGTGGACAGCGGCCTGGAGCTGCGGGAGCCCGCGACGCTCGGAGGCCTGCTGGGCTGCACGCTTCACGCGAGGAGGTCGCCTTGATCGCTTTTCTGCTGAAGGGCGGGGTGGTGATGATCCCCATCGCCGTCCTGTCCATCGTCGCCCTGGCCCTGATCGCCGAGCGCATCGCCTTCTTCCTGGGCATCCGGGAACGGGGTGACGGGCTGCACGCCCGGATCATCGAGTTGGTGCGCACCGGCAATGCGCCTGCGGCCTGCGACGAGCTGGAGCGGACCCGCACTCCGGAGGCGAAGGTGCTGCTGGCCGGGCTGGCCGCCCGTGCCGAGGGGCAGAGCGGCGAGACGGTCGGCCTGCGCATGGAGGCCCAGGCGCTCAAGCATACCGCGGCGCTGGAGCACAACGTCGGCTTTCTTTCCAGCATCGCCAACCTCTGCACCCTGCTGGGGCTGCTGGGCACCGTTACCGGCATGCTGCGGGCCTTCCTGAACATGAGGGTGTCCGGGATCTCGGACCCGGCGCGCCTGGCCGGGGGGATTTCGGAGGCCCTGATCACCACGGTGGCCGGCCTAAGCGTGGCCATCCCCTGCCTGCTCGCGTTTCACGTTTTTCGCCAGCGGGTGAACAGCGCCCTTTCCCGCATGGAGATCGCCAGCTCGGAGCTGCTCGGCCTTTTCGCCCGGGAGAAGCAGCTGCGGATCAAGCTCTGAGGCGGGCGGGGATGCGTTTGCCGCGTCGCCTGGACGACGAGGGCGGGCTCGTGCTCACCCCGCTCATCGACATGGTCTTCCTGACCCTGATCTTCTTCATGCTGAACGCCACCCTCTCCCTGAATCCGGCCATCCAGGTGGACCTGCCGGAGGCCTATACCTCGCAGGCCGTGCTGGAGGAGGAGATCGTGGTCACCATCGCCCGGTCAGGGGATATCTTCATCGGGAAGAGGCCGGTGGCCCACGAGCGGCTGTCCACCGAGTTGAAGAAGGAAATGTCCCGCCTGGACAGCCGCAAGATGATCCTTCAGGCCGATCAGAACCTGCCGTACCGCCTGCTGGTGGAGGTCATGGACCTCGCGCGCCTCGCCGGCGTCGAAGCGGTGGCCCTGGTAACCGTGCCGAAAAGTCTTCCGTGATGAGGCCGAAAGCCCTGTCTTACCTGCTGTTCTCGTTGATCGCTCACGGCGGACTGCTCCTCACCCTGCTGCTCTGGCGCATCCCGCCGGAGCCGGAGCCTGCGCAGCGGCGGGTAGAGCTTGTTTTCGGCCGGCCCGCGCCCGGCCGGCGCACGGCAGCACGGCAAAAGCAGGCACAGGCGCTGCCGGGATTGCCCGTGCCCGAGGGCAGGGCCTTGAGCCCGCCGCCGGCGCGGGCCGGCGGCGGAAAAGCCGTTCTGCTCCCGGAGGCTCCGCGCAGCCTGCCGGGCGCTCCGCCCCGGGTTTCCGAGGCGAGGGGCACCGCGGCGCTGCCGACGGCGGCGCAGGTATTGCGCGGCCTGCTGCCGGAGCCGGCCGCAGCCCCCGCGCCTTCCGCTGTCAGCGAAGCTCCGGCCGAGCCGGCTGGATATACGCCGGCGACTGCGCTAGAATGGAATGAGGGGGAGCGGACCCTCCTGCGCCGCCCGCGGCTGCGTTTTCCTCAACTCCTGCTGGACAAAGGGCTGGAGGTCGACGTGGAGGCGGCCTTCGTGGTGGCCCCGGACGGACAGGTGATCAGGGTCCAGATCACCCGTAGCTCGGGGTTCGCCTCGGTGGACCGGGAGGTGGAGCAGGCGCTGCGCGATGCCCTGTTCGCCGCGTCCTCCCGGGAGGACGCCGGCCGCATCCAGTTCCGCTTCCGCTTGGAGAGGAAATAATGAAGCCTTCGGCCGCCCGCCGGCCTCCTCGAGTCCTGGAGCTCCTCCTGCTAGCGGCCTTCATCACCGCGGGCAGCGTCGCCGTGTATCAGCTGAACCTGCTTCTGTCGCGCAGGATGGAGGAGCTGAAGGCCCGCTCGATCGCGCTTCTGGAAACCCGCCTGGGGCACGAGATCCGCTACCGCAGCATCGCACCCTCGGTCCTGGGTTTCCTGGCGGTGCGCGACCTGACGGTGTTGAGCCTCCGGGACCCGGAGCGGCCGCTGCTGGTGATCAGCCGGGTGACAATCCACTACAACCTCCTGCGCCTGCTGTCCACCCGCGACCCCCTGCAGTCGCTCTCGGAGGTCCAAATTGCCAACTCGTCCCTGGAGGTGGACCGGGAGCGGGACCAGGAGCTTCTGGAGTTCGCGGAGCGCCTCGGGACGGGGGAGGGTTGGCGCGAGCTGCCCCGGCTGCGCCTGACCGGCGCCAACATCAGCCTGCGCTACCGGGAGGCCGGCTGGTCGGCCGCGGTGAGGGACCTGTTCTTCTCGATCGAGAGCGTAGAGGACTTCTACCGGGTGTCGGTCCGCGGTTCGCTGGAATACTTGCGCGGGCGGAGGGAGGCCAGCCGGCCGACCCTGGCGGCGAAGGTGAGGGTCACCGGCAAGGTGGAACGCAGCCTCGCCTGGTCAGACCTGGCGGTTCGGGTCTTCTCCCTGAGCACGGAGGCCGTCAGCCTGCGGCGCCAGACCTTTCAGGTCACCAACAGCGGAAAGGAGCTGAAGGTGAACAAGATCCAGGACCGGGCGCCGCTGGACGTGCAGCTTACCTACGACCGGTCCACGAGCGAGCTGGGCGCCAGCTTCGCCATGGAGGACCTCAGGCCCGCGGACCTGGTGGAGTTGCGGGGGTCTCTGCTGCGGTACAACAAGTGGCTGGCCAGCTCCCTGACCGCCTCCGGCACCTTCACCTACAACCTGGCCGGGGGCACCCTGCGCTACCAGGCGGACGCCGAGCTGTTGCCCGCCGAAGAACTGGTGCCGGTAGACCTGTACCTGGTCAGCCGCCTGCACGGAACCGAGAAGAGCCTTTACCTGGAACCGCTGGTCGTGCACACCCCGCAGGGGACACTGGAGTTCTTCGGAGACGTGCTGTTCGCCAGTCTCCTGCCCTCGGGGCTGCTGCGCCTGACCGAGCTGCGCTCGCCTTACACCCCTGCGGTGAGCGCCTCGCTGGAAGTCGCGCGGGACTCCGGCCGCGTGACGGTGCGGGGGAGCAGGCTCCAGCTGGGGGATGTCACCCTGAGCGCCTTCACCCTGTCCCTGACCCCGGGCCGAGGAGAGATCCCCTTCGAGCTCTCCGCTTCCCTGCCCGCGGAACCGGGCGGCATCCGCGCCGTGGGCGCCTTCAGCCTGGGCCGGCAGCCCGCGCTCAGTCTGCAGACGCAGGTCCGCGGTCTGCCGCTGGACACCCTGTACTACCTGCTGGCCGCCGATGCCGTGCGCCTGGACCCGGTGGGCTCCCGCCTGGCCCCTTTCAACGGTTCTTTCGACCTGTCCCTCGTCACGGATTTCCGGACCTTCTCCCTGTCTTCCGACGAGATCAGGCTTTATGAGCGCACCACCCCCGCCAACTCCGCCAGCTTCGCCCTGCTCCTCACGCAGGAGGAGCTTGAGCTGCGGGGTCTGCGCGCACACTGGAACGGCTACGCTCTTTCGGGCAGGGCCGCGGCCCGCCTGGCGGGCAGTGAGATGGAGTTCACGAGCGAGCTGGAGTTCGAAGGCATCCCGTACGCGCTGCGCGGCAGGTACTCCGCGGGCAGGCAACTGCGCCTGGAAGGCAGCTACGGCCTCGCCGCCGTGGTCGCGCTCGGCGGCGAGGCCGGCCTGGACCTGGTCCCGGCCGAGCTCAAGGCGCTGCGCGGCACCGCCTTCAATCTGCAGGTCGAGCGGCTGCCGGTCCCCCTGAAGCAGGGGAGGGTGCTGCTATCCACCGAGCTGGAGGGCCTGCTCACCCCTGCCGGGGCCCTTTTCGCCCAATCGCCGCGAACCCGGGTGGAGAATTTCCCCTTCCTGGCCGTAAAGGAGAACTCCCTGCAGCTTTCGTTCTCCCTGTCCGCTGGCCGGCTCACCATGGATTCGATCCGCTACCAGGATCGCTTCTCCGCCGTGTCCGGGCAGGGCAGCCTGACCGTGGCCGGTTTCGACCCGCCTTCTGCTGAAGGCTGGGTCCGGCTCCAGGATCGGGCGGGTTCCGAGCGCTATTCCCTCACCGCTACCAGGGGCCAGGACGGGCCTACGCTGCTCGTGGACTTCAACCGCACCCCCCTGGAGCGGGCCGGCGAGCTGGCGGTGAGCGGGGATCTTTCCGGCAGCCTGCGCTTCCAGGGCAGCCTGCGGGCCCCCGACCTCGCCGTGCGGCTCCAGTTGCAGGACGGCCGGCTCAACACCGATCCGCTGGCGATGGAGCTGGCCGCCGCCTACCGCGATCACCGGCTCGCCCTGGAAACCCTGAACCTTGCCCTGCTCACGCACCGCATCAGCGACAGCAGGGGCTACTGGGACCTGGCGCTAGGCGAGCTGGCTTTCAGCTCCCGCTACGCCGCGGACTACTTCGGCATGCCCGCGCGCCTCACATTGGAGCTGAAGGGGACGACCACGCCGGGGCCCGAGCTCTCCGGCCTGTTGGAGCGCGACCTGGACGCCGTCTTGCGTCTCGCCGCCATCCAGGTCGAAGGCCGCCAGTATCCGGACTGGCTCGTGAGGCTGCGGGCGCGGGGCGGGGAGTTCGGGTTGGACGGAGGCCCGCAGGACGCTATCCACGGCACGATCGCCCGCAACGGGGAGTTCAGCCTGGGGCTGGAAGCGCCGCTGCCCATCCAGGGGAAAGCCACCGGCAGGCTGCTGCGGGACAGGATCGAGTCGCAGTTTCGCATCAGCGCGCTGGACATGCGCATCCTCAACACGCTCCTAGCGCCGAGCACGCAGATCATCCGCTTCACCGCGGGGACGGGCTTCGGAGCGCTGCGCATCGCCGGCATGATCACCGATCCGGACTGGTTCGGCACCATCGAGGTGCGGGACGCGGCCATGCGCTTCCAGCTATCCCCGGAGGAGATCAAGCCCATCAACGGCCGCCTGGATTTCAACGAGAAGACCTTCAGCCTGCCCCGCGTGGCCAGCCAGGCCGGCAGGGCGCGCGTGGAGGCGGAAGGCTACTTCAGCCTGGACCATTGGATTCCCCGCGCCTTCGAGTTGAGTTTCTACGTCGACCAGTACCCGGGGGCCCACATCAAGGCCACCTTCGCCCCCGTGTCGCTGGACGGCTACGCCACCGGGGCGGTGCGCGTGCGCGGAGACAGCGTGGACACCTGGGTCGAGGGCAAGCTCACCGCCAACCTCTGCCGCATCGCCCTGGTGCGCCCCGAGGCGGAGACAGCGGCACCGGCCCGCTCCGCGAAGGCGCCGCTGTCCATCGACCTGAAGATCGTCGTGGGCCGCAGCGTAGAGTTCTTCTGGCCCGCCCAGACCTTCCCAGTGGTGCACACCTACGCCAAGCAGGGCGAGCAGGTGGCAGTGGCGCTGAAAGGGGAAACGGGGGCGGTGACCCTGGCGGGGGAAGTGGAGATCCGTGGCGGGGAAATCTTCTACTTTGACCGCAGCTTCTACCTGAAGCGCGGCAGCATCCGCTTCGATGACGCCCTGGGCGAGGTGGACCCCTGGATCGACGCCTTGGCCGAGATCCGCGAGCGCGACCAGAACAACGAGGAGATCAAGATCTACCTTGAAGCCGACAACAAGTTGAGCCAGTTCTCCCCGCGCTTCTACTCCGAGCCGGCCCGCCCGGACATGGACATCATGGGCCTCATCGGCGGGAACATTGTGGACCGTTTCGAGGACTCCAGCTTCGGGGTTTCCGCCGTCATGCTGACCTCCGACATCGTAGGGCAGTTCGGGATCCTTTCGCCCTTCGAGCGGGCCGTGCGCCGCCTCCTGAACCTGGACCTGTTCAGCATCCGCACCCAGTTCTTGCAGAACATCCTGGTCGGCAAGCTGGTCGGGGAGAACGCGGCCTCCGGGAGCTTCAATCCCCTTGACAACACCACCCTGTCTTTAGGAAAGTATCTGGGAACGGATTTGTTCGTGCAGGCTCTGGTGCGTTTCCAGGCGACGGATGCCGTGGGCAACGCATACAACATCCAGACGGAGGGGGAGCTGAACCTGGAGTGGACCACCCCCTTCTTCCTGCTGGAGTGGACCTTCGCCCCCCGGCACCCGGAAAATCTGTTCCTTTCCGACAACAGCATCGGATTGAGCTGGAAGTTTTCATACTGAGGAAACCTATGCGAAAGATTCTGGCCTGCATCCTGCTCCTGTGCGCCCTGTCCGCCTCCGCCCAGGAGGAGTGGTACATCGGCAAGCCGATCAGGGACTTCACCTTCACCGGGCTGGACACCGTTTCCCGCAATGAACTCGCGGCGCTCGTCCAACCCTACGTCGGCCAGGCCTTTTCCCTGGAGCTTTTCTGGCAGGTACAGGAAACACTCTACGCCCTGGACTATTTCGAATCGATCGAGTCCAACGCCCTGCCGGTCGACGGTGAGGCGGGCGTGATCGTGGAGTTCACGGTGAAGGAAAAGCCCACGGTCGCGGACATCCTGCTGGAGGGCAACCGGCAGCTGCGCCGTACGGAGATCCTGGAAAAGGTGCTCGTCAAGAAGGCAGACATGGTCACCCAGGCCCAGGTGAACGCGGACGCCGAAGCCATCGCCGGCCTGTACCTGGAAAAGGGCTTCACCGAGGCCAAGGTGACGGGGAGCCTGGAGGCCGGCAAAGAGGGTAGCAACACCGTCAACGTGAGGTTCGCCATCCTGGAGGGGGTGCAGACGGCCATCCGCGCCATCGCCTTTTCGGGCAACGCCTTCGCCTCGGAGAGCACGCTGCGCAAGACCATGAAGACCAAGCAGCAATCCCTGTTTTCCAGCGGCCTGTTCCAGGAAGCCAAGCTGGAGGAGGACCTGGCCGGTCTGCTGGAATACTACGGCGAGCATGGCTTCGTCGACGCCCGCATCGAGAAAGTGGACCGCGCCGTGGAGCGCGACGAGAAGGAGAGCAAGAACTTCCTCTCCATCACGATCTACCTGAACGAGGGGGAGCAGTGGACTTACGGCGGGATGGGTTTCCAGGGCAACCAGATCTTCTCCTCCGAACAGCTGGCGGCCCTGGTGCGCCAGACCCCGGACAAGATCCTCAACAGGACCCGCCTGGAAGCGGACACCCAGCGCGTGGCGGACCTGTACTACGAGAATGGCTACATCTTCAACGTGATCGGTAGGGACGAAGCCCGGGACGAGAAAAAGAAGGTGATCTCGTACACCATCCGCATCGTGGAGAAGGACCGGGCCCACATCGAGAGCCTGATACTGAAGGGCAACACCAAGACCAAGGACTACGTGATCCTGCGCGAGCTGCCCTTCGCGGAAGGTGACATCTTCAGCAAGGCCAAGGTGATCCAGGGCCTGCGCAACCTCTACAACCTGCAATATTTCACCTCCATCCAGCCCGAGACCCCCCAGGGCAGCGCCGAGGGGCTCATGGACCTGGTGCTCAATGTGGAGGAAGGCAGCACGGCCAACATCAACTTCGGAGTGACCTTCTCCGGCGGCGACTATCCCATCTCCGGGGTGCTCAAGTGGTCCGAAAACAACTTCCTGGGACGCGGCCAGGCCCTGGGCGTGAACCTGGAGATCTCCAGCCTGCGCCAGCTGGCTGCGCTCAGCTTCACGGAGCCCTGGCTTTTCGGCAAGCGCTGGTCGGGGGGCGTGAACCTGAGCTTCGAGCACGCCGTGGTGCCCAATATCTACCAGGATGTGATGGGCCCGGTGTTCCAGGGCGACGAGGACAACGCCGTGCCGGACCCCTTCTACGGGTACATGGTGGATCCCACAACTGGCGAGCCGTCGACCGGGACGGATGCGATTACCGACTACGCGTATGCCGTCAACCACGGCTACCAGATGCCCGACCAGTACACCATGGACTACACCACCTGGAGGATCTCCGTGGGCATCGACTCCGGCTACCGCTATTTCACGCCCCTCGGCTGGCTGGGGGTGCGCGGCGGCCTGAGCACCAGCCTGGAGCTGGTCGAGTATGATCCCGAGCTGCACCGGCCGTTCGACCCGGTGATCCGCGCCGGCCAGGGCATCTGGCAGAACGTCAACAAACTGGGCGTGACGCTGTTCTGGGACAAGCGGGACTATTTCCTGAACCCCAGCAAGGGATTCTACCTCGCCCAGGGGGCCACCTTCGCGGCGGGCTTCCCTCTAGGGACGCGCGAATACATCCGCACGGACTCCACGGTGGAGGGCTTCCTCACCCTGGTGGACTGGCAGGCCACCGAGAACTGGAAGCTCAGGCTGATCCTGGCCGGCCACAGCGCGCTGTCGTTCATCCTGCCGCAGTTTTGGAACGACGAGGCCCTGACCATCACCAACGACCGGCTGTACATCGACGGCTGGAACGTGGCCCGCGGCTGGCCGCTGGAGCGGGACCTGTTTGCCCTCTGGGACAACCGCCTGGAGCTGCGCCTGCCCATCGCGGAGCAGGTGCTGTGGGGGGTGTTTTTCATGGACGCGGTGGTCGGCTACCCGACCGTGAGCGCAATGGGCAACATGGTTCTGGACGACTTCTTGTTCAGCTTCGGGGGAGGCATCCGCTTCTCCATCCCGCAGTTCCCGATCCGGCTGTACCTGGCCAAGCGCTTCAAGGCGGAAAACGGGAACGTGGTCTGGCAGGACGGCGACCTGCCGTTCTTCGGCACGACGGTGGATTTCGTCATCTCCCTGGGCGGCGATACCTTCTAAGGAGTGCGGCATGGCGAGCAGGTTGAAGGCGGTTTCAGCGGCGGTTGTCTTTCTGGCGGCGGCCGCGTTCGCGTTCGGCGAGCAGATCACTCGCATCGGCGTGCTGGACATCGAGAAGGTCTACTCGGTCTACTTCCGCGAGTCACGGGCGGTCAAGGAGCTGCAGGAGACCCGGGCGACAGTCCTGAGGGAGATCGGCCGGATCGACGAAGAGGTCCTGGCGTTGGAGGCTCAGAAGCTGCAGGCGGAGTCTGACCGCAACAGCGACCTGGCGTTGAAGCTGGACACGGAAATTTTCAAGAAGAAGCAGTACCGGGAAGACTACCGCCGCATCAAGATGGACCAGCTGCGCAAGATGTCGGAGCGCATCTCGCTGTAGGACGCCTTTTTGGACGAGCTGGTTTCGGCCATCCAGTTGGTAGCGGAAAGCGAGGGCTTCTCGGTGATCCTCAACAAGAGTGGTCAGTTCGAGCAGTTCTTCTTCTTCTACACCAAAGAGGTGGACGTCACCGAGAAGGTGATCCAGGAGCTGGTGCGGCGCGCCGGGCAGAAGAGCTCCGGGGGGTGAGGTGGGCCGCATCCTGGCCGTGGACCTGGGAACTCGCCGGGTAGGGCTGGCCATCACCGACCCCCTGCGGATGATCGCCTCGCCCCTGACCAACCTGACCTTCAAAGGCGAAGCGCCTCTGGTCCGAGAGCTGCTGCGCCTGGCCGCCGAAAAAGACGTGCAGCGCGTGATCATCGGCCTGCCGATCCGCGAGGACGGGACGGAGGCGCAAGGCTGCCGGCAGGCGCGCAGCCTGGCCCGCCGACTGCAGGCGGGGGGGCTGCCGGCGGTGCTCTGGGACGAGCGCTATTCCAGCCGGGAGGCGGAAGCGGTATTGCGGGAGATGGGCCTCGGCCGACGCCGGGCCTTGGGGCGCGTCGACCCGGTGGCGGCGGCCATCATTCTGGAGGATTATCTGCGCTCCGCCTCTTCTCCAGCGGATCCTTAAGAGCGGCGAGGCGCCGCGCGTTCTGTTCGTAGCTCTCCATCAGCTCGCAGTACAGAAGGGTTTTGGGCAGGCTTCAGGCAAAGAGGTCTACGTTGCGGGCGGAGTCGTCGGAAACCTCGGCCGGAGGCTCGGTGGGGCGCGCGGGTGGCGGCGCGGAAGCCCGCTCTGGCGGCGCGGAAGCTGGCTCTGGCGGCGGTGGCTCCGGCGGCGGATAGGCGTCGATACGTTCCACGTCCATATTGTCCCCCCTCTGGTATTATTATAATCTACCTGTATGTCCGAAACAACCCCCATGATGCGCCAGTACCGCAGCATCAAGAGCCGGCACCCGGACAGCATCCTGTTCTTCCGCCTGGGGGACTTCTACGAGATGTTCGAGCAGGACGCCGCGGAGGCTTCGCAGCTTCTGGACCTGACGCTGACCCGCCGCGGCGGCGTGCCCATGTGCGGGATTCCCTACCACGCGGCGCCGGGGTACATCGGCCGGCTGCTGAAGGCCGGACGCAAAATCGCCGTCTGCGAACAGATCCAGCTTTCCCACACCGGGATCGCCCGCAGGGAGGTCACGGAGGTCATCACCCCCGGCACCGTCACCGACGAGAACCTGCTGGAAAGGACCGCCAACAACTACCTGGTGTGCGTCTGCCGCACAGGCGAGGCCGTGGCGCTCGCCTGCATCGACCTGTCCACCGGCTATTTTGCGGCCACCCACTTCGCCAGCTCCGGGAGGGTGGAGCGGCTGCGCAGGGAATTCCTCAGCCTGGCGCCCCGGGAGATCCTGGTGCAGGAGTCCCTTCTGGAGGAGGACGGCGCCCTGAAGGCCCTGCTGGCCGAGCGGGAGGAGCTGGTCGTCAACCGTCTCCCGGACTGGAGCTTCGACCCGCAGTCCAACCGCGAGCAGCTGGAGCGCCAGTTCCGGGTGGCCAGCCTCAAGGGCTTCGGCCTGGGGGAGGGCTCGCCGGAAATACCGGCCGCGGGGGTCCTGCTCTCCTACCTCGCCGATACCGCCGGGAGCCTGCTTTCGCACGTGCGCTCCCTCGCCCTGTACTCCGAATCCAGCTTCCTCGGGCTGGACGAATCGACCCTGCGCAACCTGGAGATCGTCCAGAACCTGAACGACCGGACCCGGCGCTACACCCTGCTGGAGCTGCTGGACCAGACCCGCACCGCCGCCGGCTCGCGCAAGCTCAAGCGCTGGCTGCTCAGGCCGCTGAAGGAGGTGGCGGCGATCACCAGCCGCCAGGCCCCGGTCGAGTTCTTCTACCGCAACCAAGGACTCCTGGCCAGGTTCCGCTCCGAGCTCGGGAAGGTGCTGGACCTGGAACGGCTGGCTTCTCGGATCGCCCTGGAGAAGGCGCATGCCAAGGACCTGCTGGCAGTAAAGAGCTCCCTCACCGCCATGCTGGCCGCCGCCGAGCTGCTGCGCGGCCACGCCGAGCTGGAGGAGAGGCTGGCCGGGCTGCGCGGCCGGGAGCCGGATATCCGCAGGCTGACCGACCTGCTGGAGCGCTCGATCCGGGAAGAGCCCTCAATTCTGCTCACCGAAGGCAACCTCCTCAAACCCGGTTACGACCCGGAGGTGGACCGCTTCCGGGAAATGAAGGAGCACGCCCGGCGCGTCTTAAGGAACTACCTGGAGGAGGAGCGCTCCCGCTCGGGCATCGGCAACCTGAAGCTCAAGTACAACCGGATCATCGGCTACTTCCTGGAGGTGACCAAGTCCAACACGGGCCTTGTTCCCGGCCACTTCATCCGGCGCCAGACCCTGGTCGGCGGCGAGCGCTACACCACCGAGAGGCTCGCCGACCTGGAGAGCGAGATCAACAACGCCTCCGAGCGTATTATCGAGCTGGAGCGGGAGCGGTTCCTGGAGGTGCGCCGGGAGGTGCAGGCGGAGGTGGGCCTGCTGCTGGACCTGGCGGAGCAGTTCTCCGACCTCGACGTCCTGCAGGCCTTCGCCTTCGCGGCCACGGTGCACGGCTACGTGCGGCCGCAGGTCACCGCGGAGCGGCTGCTCCAGATCCAGGAAGGCCGCCACCCGGTGGTGGAGGCGAACCTGCCGGGCGGGGCCTTCGTGCCCAACAGCCTGCACCTGTCCCGGGAGGGCACCTCGTTCGTCCTGCTGACCGGGCCGAACATGGCCGGCAAGTCGACCTTCCTGCGGCAGTGCGCCCTGATTGTCCTGTTGGCCCAGGTAGGCTCCTTCGTGCCCGCCGCCGCCGCGCGCATCGGGGTGGTGGACAACATTTTTTGCCGGGTAGGCGCCACAGACAACCTGGCGCGCGGGGAGTCCACCTTCCTGGTGGAAATGAGCGAGACCGCCAACATCCTGCGCGGCGCCACGGCCGACAGCCTGGTGATCATGGACGAGGTGGGGCGCGGCACCGGGACCAACGACGGCCTGGCCATCGCCTGGGCCGTGTCGGAGCACATGCTGGAGAAGGTTCGCGCCTTCACCCTGTTCGCCACGCACTATCACCAACTCACCGCCCTGCGGCATCCCGCCCTGGCGAATTTCTCCATGGCCGTGCTGGAACGCGACGGCAAAATTGTTTTCCTGAAGCAGGTGCGAGCGGGACCCACGGACAACTCCTACGGAATCCACGCGGCCGAGCTGGCCGGAGTCCCCGAGGAGGTGATCCGCAAGGCCGAGAAACTGCTAGGCGCGCTGGAAGACCGTCGGGGCGGCGCCCCGAGCCAAACACGAGTGCGCCCGGCCGCGCGGCAGGCGGAACTGTTCGACCCCCTGGAAGGGGTCCGCGACCAGATCCTGGGACTGGACCTGGACAAGACCACGCCGCTGGACGCCCTGACTCTCCTGGCCCGCTGGCAGCGGGAGCTGCGCGGCTAATCGCCGGGATAGCGCGCTGCCGTCAGCTCAACAGCTTCAGGACATTGTCGCGCTGGAGCTTTTCCAGACCGGCGCCGGAAAGGCGGATACCCTCCAGGAGCGCCTGCAGCGTCCTGGCCCCCGGCGCGGGGGCTTCCCGGCGGGCAAGCTCGCCGGCCACGCCGGCCACGGTTTCCCGGACCGTCCCGATCCAGCGCTCCAGCAAGGCGATGTCCTTGCGTGCGGCGATGCCGAGCAGCGTCGCGCTGTGGGCCTCCAGCACGGGCTCTCCCTGGTAGCGGGCACGAAGGAGGGCCTGCAATGCCCCCGCCTCGTCCTGCGGTTCGACCAGGAGGTAGTCGCGGAACCCCTCCAGGCCTCCCAGCACGGCCTGCGCCCGCGCCACATAGCGTTGGGCTACGAGCGCCCTCTGGCGCAGCTCGGTCAGCCCTTCCTCCGCGGGGATCGGGGGGGACTGGCCTGGGGAGGCGCGGCGAACCGCCGCCGCCTCCTGCAGCTCCTCCAGCTCACGCCGCCGGGCCGGGCCTAGCGGATCGGGTGAAAGCTCTCCGCGGTTGACCTGCATGAGGCGATAGTAGAACGATCCGCACCGGCTTGTCAAATTCCGCTGCACGGGTTTGCGCCCAGCTCACCGGCGCTGTAGGCTGTAGGCGTGCTCCTGGAGCTGCTGTTCCCGGGACGCTGCCTGCTGTGCGGCGGGGAGCTGGCCTTCAGCGCAGGGCGGGGTGGACCGCTCTGCCTGGACTGCCGGGAGACTCTGCGCCCCCTGGAGGGGAGCCGGCGCTGCGAGGTCTGCAGCCTGCCGCTGCTCTCCGAGCGACGCCTGTGCACCCGCTGTCGGCGCCGGGAGTACGAGTTCGAGAGCAACCTATCGCTGTTCGAATACCGCGGGGCCATCCGGGAGGTGCTGTACCAGTTCAAGTTCCGCAACCGCCTCCGCCTGGCCGGACTGCTGGCGGCGCCCGCCGCGGCCGTCCTGAAGGCGCGCTTCCCCGGCGCGACCCTGGTACCGGCCCCGGCCAATCCGCAGGCGGTGGCCAGGCGCGGCTGGGACCCGGTGGAGCGCATCAGCCGCATCCTGGAGCACTCCTACGGTTTTCCGACCTGCCGCGCCCTGGAGCGGCTGGCCGGGCCGCCGCAGAAGCTGCTGGGCTACGAAGAGCGCCGGCGGAACCTCCGCGGCACGATCCGCCTGCGCCGGGCTCCGGCCGCGGAGTTGGTACTGCTGGACGACGTATTCACCACGGGGGCCACGGCCAGCGAGTGCGCGCGCGTGCTCAAGCAAGGCGGGGCCTGCCGGGTACGCGCCCTGAGCCTGGCCATCGACGTGCCTTGACTTTTCGGGCGAATCGGAGTATCGTTGAACTTCTTCTTGTATACAGCGTTTGTGGTAGCATAAGGGTCGAGAGTTCGACCCTTTTTATTTGAGGCGGACGACGGTGGGGACCCACGCGGAAGAGGAACTGCTGGAGCTGGTGAAGCCCATCGTCGCAGCGATGGGTTTTCAGCTCGTCGAGCTGGGACTGCACCGCAGCCGCAATGGCAGCCGCGTGCACCTAGTCATCTACCGCGCTGCAGGCGTCGGGGTGGACGACTGCGCCGCCCTGTCGCGCAACCTGCGGCCGCGTCTGGAGCTCGCCGCCGGCCTCGGGGAGGTCGGGCTGGAAGTGAGCTCGCCCGGGCTGGAGCGGGTCATCAAAGACCCCGCGGAGTACGAGATCTTCAAGGGGCGCGGGGTGCGGCTGTGGCTGCGGGACGCGGCGGATTGGCTGGACGGCGTCAACGAAGGGGTCGAGGACGGAGCCCTCGGCCTGAGTTGCAGCGGCCAGAGGCTGCGCATCCGCCTGGAACAAATCGTCAAAGCGAAGCTCGATGCTTCATGAGGGAGTATAAGCGATGGCCTCGAAGATGTCGGAAGCGATCAAGCTGCTGATTCAGGAGCGCGGGATTTCGGAGGAGCTGGTCCGAAAAACCATTGAAGAATCCCTCCTGGCCGCCTTCAAGAAGAAGTTCGGGTCCATGGACAACGCCGTGGTGCGCTTCAGCGAGGACGGCACCGAGGTGACCATTTTCGCCAGGAAGAAGATCGTCGCAGAAGACGACCTGGAGGACCCGCTGTACGAGATCCCCCTGGCCGAGGCCCTGACGATGAACGAGGAATGCGAGCTCGGGGACGAGCTGCTGATCGAGATCAACCCCCTGGAGTTCGACCGCGGCGCGGTGCAGAGCGCCAAGCAGAAGACCAAGCAGACTCTGCGCGAGATCCAGAAGAACACCCTCTACTCCGAGTTCAAGGAGAAGGTCGGGGAGATGGTGATCGGCTACTACCAACGGGAGCGCAACGGCAACATCTACGTGGACCTGGGCAAAACCGAAGGGATCCTGCCCAAGAAATACCAGTCCCCGCGCGAGGTCTACCACCCCAGCGACCGGGTGCGGGCCCTGATCTACGAGGTCGCCAAGTCACCGACGGGGCTGCAGATCGTGCTGTCGCGCACGCACTCGGAGTTCGTGCGCAAGGTCTTCGAGCTGGAGGTGCCGGAGCTCTACGACCACACGATCGAGATCTACAAGATCGTGCGGGAGCCCGGCTACCGCACCAAGATGGCCGTCTACTCCAACCGTGACGACGTGGACCCGGTGGGCGCTTGCGTCGGCCTGAAAGGGGTCCGCATCCAGGCGGTGGTGCGCGAGCTGGAGGGCGAAAAAATCGACGTGCTGAAGTACGATCCCGACCCCCGCACCTTCATCCGCAACGCGCTGCTGCCCGCCGAGATGGAGCAGGTGGTCATCCTGGACGAGTCCAAGAAGAGCGCCCTGGCCGTGGTCCAGGACAACCAGTTCTCCCTGGCCATCGGCAAGCAGGGACTCAACGTTCGCCTGGCCAACCGCCTGGTGGACTGGAACATTGACGTCAAGACGGTGCAGCAGTTTTCCGAGATGGACCTGTCCGCTGAGACCAGGCGCGCCCTCTCCGCCCTGTTCGGGGACCTGGAGCCCGCCGAGGAGATCACGCGCATCAGCGAGCTTCCCGGCTTGAACGAACGCCTGGTGGACATCCTCAAGGCCAACGGGATCGAGTACATCGAGAGCCTTATCTCCATGAGCGAGGAGCACATCACGGGTTTGAGCGGGATCACCCCGGACGACGCCAAGACGATCGCCAAGGCCATCGCCGAGAACATCGAGGTCGTCGAGGAGCAGGAGCAGGAGCAGGCCAAGCCTGCTGAGCCCGAAGCCGCCGTCCCCTCCGCGCCCCCCGCGGAAGCCGCGCTTCCCGCGGAGCCGGAAGTCGCAGCGGCGGACCCGACGCCGGAATCCCCGGCAGCCGCCGCGGTGCAGGCACCGGCGGAGGAAACCTACGAGTGTCCCGAGTGCGGCGCGGTGATCCGCCCGGACATGACCGCTTGTCCAAACTGCGGCGTTGGTTTAAGCTTCGAGGAAGACGAAGGGCAAGATGGCTGAGGAACCGAAGAAACCTAAAGCGACGCTCATCAAACACCGCAAGCTGCCGACGGCGGTCGAGCCGCCTCCGCCCGCCGCGGAGGAGCCCGAGAAGAAAAAGATCGTCGTAGTCAAGAAGAAGTTGGTCGTCGTCAAGAAGACGCCGACGGCGCAGGAAATCCCGGCCGAGCGGCCGGAGGTCCCGTCCGCGGCCTCCCCGCGCGAGGCCCCCCCCGCCGCCCCCAGCGAAACCGAATCGGTCACGCTGGAACAGGTGCGGCGCAGAGAACCCCCTGTCCGGCCGCCGCTGCCCGCGGATCGGGACCGGCGCCCGCCGCCCCGCTACAGCCGCCCCGGCGGGCCCCCCGGCGGGGACTTCCGCCGCCCCAGCGGGCCCCCCGGCGGGGACTTCCGCCGCCCCGGCGGCCCTCCCGGCGGGGACTTCCGCCGTCCGCGCTTCGGCCCCGGCGCGCCCAGGCCATTCGACCGCAGGCCTCCCGGGGCGCCTCCGGCCAGGCCGGCCCCTGCGGGGGGAACTTCCGCCGACAAGCCGGGCGCGGGGAAAAAGGTCTTTAAGGCCAAGAGGAAGGCCAACTACTCCAAGCCCCGTTTCGAAGAGCACCAGGAGAAGGTCCTCAGCCAGAAGAAGAAGCTCAACCAGAAAATCAACCCCGTTCCGCGCGAGGTCTCCATCATGGAGGTGATCACGGTTTCGGAACTGGCCAGGAAAATGAACCTCAAGGCCTCCGAGCTGATCTCCAAGCTCATGAGCATGGGCATGATGGTGACCATCAACCAGCAAATCGACGCCGAGACCGCCACGCTGCTGGCGGCGGAATACAGCTGCAAGGTCAAAATCGTCTCCCTGTATGATGAAACGATCATCGTCAGGGAAAAGGACAAGGAGGAGGATCTGCGGTCCCGGCCGCCCATCGTCACGGTGATGGGCCACGTCGACCATGGGAAGACCAAGCTGCTGGACGCCATCCGCGCGACCAACGTCGTGGATTCCGAGTTCGGCGGCATTACGCAGCACATCGGCGCCTACACCGTGGACGCCCCGCAGGGACGCATCGTGTTCCTGGACACTCCGGGGCACGAAGCCTTCACCTTAATGCGCGCCCGCGGGGCCCAGATAACCGACCTGGTCATTTTGGTGGTAGCCGCCAACGACGGGGTCATGCCTCAGACCGTCGAGGCCATCAGCCACGCCAAGGCGGCCGGCGTGCCGATCATCGTGGCCGTGAACAAGATCGACCTGCCGGAGGCCAACGTCGAGCGGGTCAAGACCCAGCTGGCCGAGCACGGCCTGATCCCCGAGGGGTGGGGCGGACACTCGCAGTTCTGCGAGATCTCCGCCCTCAAGCGCCAGGGCATCAAGGAGCTGCTGGACGCGATACTGCTGCAGAGCGAGATCCTGGAGCTGAAGGCTAACTACGATTGCCGCGCCGAGGGCCGGATCGTCGAGTCCAAGATCGACTTCGGCAGGGGCATCGTGGCCACCGCCCTGATCCAGCGGGGGACCCTGCGGGTCGGCGACTCCTTCGTGGCCGGGGTGTTCCCCGGCAAGGTCCGCGCCCTGTTCAGCGACAAGGGGGAGAAGCTGGAGGAATCCACCCCCTCGATTCCCGTGGAGATCCTGGGCTTCACCGGCATCCCCAACGCCGGCGACCCCTTCCAGGTCACCGAGAGCGAAAAGGAGGCCCGGCAGATCGGCGCCAAGCGCCAGGAGCTGAAGAAGCAGGAGGAGTCCAAGAACATCACGAAGGTCACCCTCGACAATCTGTACGACCAGATCAAGGACGGGGAGATCCAGGAGCTCAAGATCATCATCAAGGGCGACGTGCACGGCTCGGTGGAAGCTCTGCAGAACGCCCTGGAGAAGCTCAGCACCCAGGAGATCCGACTCAACGTCCTGCACGCCTCCGCGGGAGCCATCGACCGCAGCGATGTGCTGTTGGCCTCCACCTACAACGCGATCATCGTGGGCTTCAACGTACGGCCCACGCCGGCCACCCAGCACCTGGCGGACAGCGAGAAGGTGGAGATCCGCAAGTACAACATCATCTACAACGTCATCGATGACATCAAGGCGGCCATGGAGGGCATGCTCGCCCCGAGCTTGGAGGAGCAGACGATCGGGAGCGCGGAGGTGCGCGACCTGTTCAAGATTCCCAAGATCGGCATCATCGCCGGCTGCCACGTAACCGACGGGGTCATGCGCCGCAACGCGGCCGTACGCCTGGTGCGCGACGGCGTGGTCATCTACACGGGCAAGATTTCCTCCCTGAAGCGTTTCAAAGAGGACGCCCGGGAAGTGGAAGTGGGGTACGAGTGCGGCATCGGTGTGGAGAACTACAACGACCTGAAGGCCGGCGACGTCCTGGAGGCCTTCGAGGTCATCAAGAAAGCCAAGACGCTGCAAGGATCGGGTTCCGATGTCGGAAGTAAGGCAAAAGAGGGTTGAGAGCCTCATCCAGGAACAGATCGCGACGCTGATCAACCGGAAAACCATCAAGGACCGGCGTGTGCAGTCCCTGGCCGTGGTCACGCGGGTTTCCGCCTCCCGCGACCTTAAATACGCGAAGATTTACATCTCGTACTACGGCGACGCCGTGCTGAGGCGGGAGTGCGTGGAGGCTCTCAATCACGCGGCGGGGTTCGTGCAGCAGGAGCTGGGCGCCCGCCTGCGCCTGCGCTTCGTCCCCAGGCTCACTTTCCTGGAGGACGCCTCGATCGAGCAGGGTTTCCGGATCGCGCAGAAGCTGAGGGAACTGTCCCCGGAATGACGCCCCCCTCCGGGCTGGTGCTGCTCGACAAGCCGGCGGGAATCACCTCCTTTCAGGCCCTCGCGCCCCTGAAGAAAGCCCTGGCCACCCGCCAGGTTGGCCACCTAGGCACGCTCGATCGCTTCGCCGGAGGCCTGCTTCCCGTGCTCGTGGGTGCGAGCACCAGGCTGGCGTTCCTTTTCGAGGATGCGGACAAGGCCTACCAGGCGGTGTTCGTGTTCGGGCGGAGCACCGACACCCTGGACCCGGAAGGCAAGCTCGTGGCCGAGGCCCGGGTGCCGGAACGGGAGAGCATCGAGCGAGCCCTCGTGGGCTTCATCGGGGAGGTCGAGCAGGTCCCCCCCGAGTACTCGGCGGTGCATGTCGGCGGAAAACGGGCCTACCAGCTCGCACGCGCCGGGCGCCGGCCCGTGCTCGCCCCGCGCAGGATCCACATCAAGAGCATCGAAATCCGGCGCTATTCCCCCCCGGAGCTGGAGATTGCGGTGGACTGCTCGAAGGGAACCTACATCCGCGCGCTGGCCAGGGACCTGGGAAAGCAGGCGGGTTCCTGCGCCTACGTGAGCCGCCTTAGCCGCACCCGCGTCGGGGATTTCCGGCTGGAGGAGGCGGTCGCGCCGGAGGGGTTCGACCCCGCCAGGGACCTGCAACCGCCCTCCCGCTTCCTGCCTCGCCTGGGGACGGTCGGCCTGCTGCGGCTGGATGCCCGCCGCCGCCGCGAGGTCCTGAACGGCAATCCGCTGCAGCAGCAGTGGTGTCTGCAGCCGGCCGCGCGGGACGGCTGTTATGCGGTGTTCGAAGGACCGGAATGCCTCCTGGCAGTGGTCCGGTTGAGCGGCGGCCGCTACGAATACCGGGCCGTGTTTCCGGAGGCTGCGGGTTGACCGTCCTTCCCTGGGAAGGCCTGGCGCCGCATCGCGACCTGCCCAGCGCTTTGACGATCGGGGTGTTCGACGGTATCCACCTCGGCCACCAGCGGCTCATCCGCGAGATCGTGAGCGACTCCCCCGGGACCGCGGCGGTAGTCTGCAGCTTCCGCCAGAACCCCGGCAGCGTTCTGGGCACCCGGCCCGTGCCCGGGAGCATCCTTTCTCTCCGGCAGAAGGAGCGGAAGTTCGCCGGGCTGGGGGTGCGCTACCTGGTCCTGATTGACTTTTCCATCGAAATAAGTACACTGACAGGGGAAGACTTCCTCGCGGTGCTGGAACGGGCATTCGACGTCCGCCGCCTCGTGGTGGGATACAATTTCCATATGGGACGCGGGCGGGCCATGGGAATCCGCGAGCTTAAGTCCCTGCTGAGTTCTGTGCGCCCGCAGTTGACGGTAGTCCCGGCTACCTACCACCGGAATCGGGTCGTGAGCAGTTCCCGCATTCGTGAAGCGATCGTTCACGGCAGCTTCCCGGAGGCGCGGGAAATGCTGGGCGGGGACTATTGCCTGGACCTGGAGGGCCTGGAACCCGCACTGCGCGGCGGGGTGGCCAGCCTGCCAAGGGCCCGCATCGGCCAGGTCCTGCCGCAGGAGGGCAGCTACCGCGCCCAGCTCTGCGGTGGCGAGGGGGCAAGGCGCCTCGCGCAGGTGGCCCTGACGGGGGATGCCGTCCAGTGGGATGCGAGCATCGGCATCCGGGTCTCGGAAATATGCTTTAGCGATTAGGAGGAATGGCACATGTCCTTTACGAAGGAAACGAAAGTGGAAGTGATCAAGGAATTCGGCAGGACGGAGAAGGACACGGGTTCGGCCGAAGTACAGGTCGCCCTGCTGACGCGGCGCATCGAGGACCTCACGGGACACTTCAAGACCAACCCCAAGGACCACAACTCGCGCCGCGGGCTGTTGAAGCTGGTGGGTCAGCGGCGACGGATGTTGAAATACATGAAGAAAACCGACATCGCCAAGTACCGTGACATCATCAACAAGCTCTCACTAAGGAAGTAGCTGCATGGCACATCAGGTCACCTTCAGGATCGGCGAAAACGACCTGGTTCTGGAAAGCGGGAAGATCGCCAAGCAGGCGAACGGCGCGGTTTTCGCCCGCTATGCGGGCTCGGCCGTCATCGCGACCGCCTGCTGCGCGGAAGGGCGGACCGAAAAGGTCGGATTCATACCGCTTTCGGTCGAATACAACGAAAAATACTATGCCGCGGGCAAGATCCCGGGCGGGTTCATCAAGCGCGAGGGAAGGCCCAAGGACCGGGAAATCCTGGTTTCCCGGCTCATCGACCGCCCCATGCGCCCCCTGTTCTCCAAGAAGTTCAAGCGGGAGATCCAGGTCATTCCCACGGTGGTCTCCACCGACCAGATCAACCCGCCGGACATCGTGGCCATCGTTGCGGCCTCCGCGGCGGTGACCATTTCGAACATCCCGTTCGACGGGCCGGTCGGCGCCGTGCGCCTGGGCTATCTGGACGGGCAGTTCGTCGTCAACCCCACCTATGACCAGATCGAGCGCTGTACGCTGGACATCATCGTGGCCGGGACCGCCGACGGCATAACCATGGTCGAAGGCGGCGCCAAGGAGATCCCCGAGCGCATCATGATCCAGGCGATAGAGGAGGCGCACCGCACGATCCGCGAACTGTGCCGCATCCAGCTGGAGCTGGCCAAGGCCGTCGGGCTGCCCAAGCTGCCCCTGCTCGCCGACGAGGAGCTGGCGCCGGATTTGAAGGCCGCGGTCGCCGGCTGGGCCAGGCCCAGGCTCGAGGAGGCCTGCTTCGTGAAGGGCAAGATGGAGCGCGGCAAGGCCATCAAGACTGTGCACGAGCAGGCGAGCCTGGAGTTCGCGGCCCAGATCCCCGAGAAGCAGCTGCCGTATCTGGGGGACGTCCTGGAAGATGTTGAATACGCCGTAGTCCGCGCCTCGATACTGGACAGGCGCCTGCGCACGGACGGCCGGGGAACGAAGGACATTCGGCCGATCGCCTGCGAGATCGACCTCCTGCCGCGCACCCACGGCTCGGCCCTATTCACCCGCGGCGAAACCCAGGCCCTGGCCGTCACCACCCTAGGGACCGTTTTTGACGAGCAGATCATGGACGATATCGAGGGGGACAACCGCAAGAACTTCATGCTGCACTACAACTTCCCCCCCTTCTCCGTCGGGGAAACCGGGCGGCTGGGAGCCGGGCGCCGCGAAATCGGTCACGGCCACCTGGCCGAGCGCTCGCTGCGGGCTGTGCTGCCGGGCAAGGAGGTCTTCCCGTACACCATCCGGATCGTATCGGAGATCCTGGAGTCCAACGGCTCCTCCTCCATGGCCACCGTCTGCGGCAGCACGCTGAGCCTGCTCAACGCGGGGGTACCCATCAGCAAGTCCGTGGCTGGCATAGCCATGGGCCTGGTGAAGGAGGGGGAGCGCTACGAGGTCTTAAGCGACATCCTGGGCGAGGAAGACCACCTCGGCGACATGGACTTCAAGGTGGCCGGCACGCAGGAGGGCATCACCGGTTTCCAGATGGACATCAAGATCGCGGGGGTGAGCTCGCAGATCCTCGCCCGGGCGTTGGAGCAGGCACGCGAGGGACGCCTCGCGATCCTGGAGATCATGGCCCGGACCATCCGGGAGCCGCGCGACTCCATCTCGGACTACGCCCCCAAGATCATCACCCTGAAGATCGACCAGGAGAAGATCGGGGCGGTGATCGGGCCCGGCGGCAAGACCATCAAGAGCATCACGTTGCGGACCGGAGCTGAAATCAACATCGAGAACGACGGGACGGTCACCATCTACTGCCGCGAGAAGTCCGGGGCCGACGAGGCCCAGGCCATGGTCAAGGGCCTGGTGGAGGAACCCGAGGTGGGCCGCTGGTACACAGGCACCGTGCGCCGGATCATGGAGTTCGGCGCCTTTGTCGAGTTCATGCCCGGCAAGGAAGGTCTGGTCCACATCTCCCGGATCGCCCAGGAGCGGGTGAACGCCGTGAGCGACGTGCTGAAGGAAGGCCAGGAGATCAAGGTCAAGCT
>CAZMWZ010000008.1:0-2749 GCA_964570045.1 uncultured Spirochaetaceae bacterium | reverse complement strand
AGACCCCGGGGCGAGGGAAGGCCGGACTCCCGCCGGAGCTAAGGCTTGATCCGCACCGCCCGCCTGGATTCCCGCAGCCAGGTGATACTGGAGTCCGTCCGGAACACGGACGTGGTCTCGGTGGGCTTCTGGAACATCTGCGGGTCGCGCGATGAAGCCCGGCCGGAGGCGGGCTTCTCTCATTTCCTGGAGCACATGCTCTTCAAAGGCACCCTCCGGCGCAGCGCTTTCCAGATCGCCCGCGAGGTGGAACGGGTGGGGGGCTACCTCAACGCCTTCACCGAGAAGGAAGTCACCTGCTTTTACTGCACGCTGCCGGCCGATGATGCCGAGCTGGCCGTGGACGTGCTGGCCGACATGTACTTCAATTCCCTGTTGGACCCCCGGGAGATCGAAAAGGAGAAGGCCGTCGTGATCAACGAGATTCAGACGGCCGAGGACAACCCCGAGGAAAAGGCGCACCAGCTGTACCTGGAGGGGTTGTGGAACGGGCACGAGCTGTCGCGCAAGATCACCGGGGAAAGCCAGGAGGTGTCCGCGATCGGGCGCGAGGAGCTGGAGCGCTTCTACCGCGAGCGATACACCCCCGCGCACACCGTGATCACGGCCAGCGGCCGCCTGGAGCCGGAGGCCCTGCTGGAGCAGTTGAACCGGCGTTTCCCGGCCGGCAGCCCCCCGCATTCGCCGCCCGGGCGCCGGCAGCCGGAACGCCAGCGGGCCTGGGAGCTGAAGCGGGACAAATTCGAGCAGGTGCAGGTGTACACCGGCATCAGCTACCCGAGTGCGCGCCGCGCCCCGGACTACTACCAGGACCTGGTCTTCAACACCCTGTTCGGCGAATCCATGAGCTCCCGGCTGTTCCAGACCCTGCGCGAAGACAAGGGGCTGTGCTACACGGTGTATTCCTTCCGCTCCTATTTCACGGACGTCTCCCTGTGGACGATCTACGCCAGCACCACCCCCGTTACCCTGGCCGCACTGCTGGACGGGCTGGACGCGGAGCTGGGCAGGCTGCGCTCCGAGCCGCCTGGCGAAAAGGAAATCCAGGACGCCAAGAGCCAGATCCGCGGGGGCATGATCCTGGCCAAGGAGGACATGGAGAACCGGATGAAACGCCTGTTCCGGATGCACCACCTGACCGAGCGGGTCGTGGAGCACGAGGAATCCCTGGCGATGCTGGAACAGGTCGGACGCGACTCCGTGCTGCGGCTGGTGGACGAGCTGATCCGCCCGGAGTCGTTCAACCTGATCGCCTACGGCAGCAGGGGGGTGCGGAAACTCCGGCTGCCGGCGTTCAAATTCTGAGGCGGCCATGCCGACGATCCGAGTGCCGTGCACCGGCGGGTCACCGCCGTGCTACCAGTCCGCCGGCTCCGCGGGGGCGGATCTGCGCGCCCAGCTGCCGGGCGAGCTTCACCTGGAGCCCGGCGACAGGGCCGTGGTGACCACGGGGCTGCACCTGGCGATCCCCCCCGGCTACGAGGCCCAGATCCGGCCGCGCTCCGGACTGGCCTTGGAACACGGCGTGACGGTGTTGAACTCACCCGGCACCATCGACGCGGATTACCGCGGAGAGATCAAGGTCATCCTCGTCAACCTGGGCAGGAAGCGCTTCACCGTGAAGCCCGGCGAACGGATAGCGCAGATCGTTTTTACCGCCGCGGTCCGGGCCGATTTCGACCCGCGGCCCACGCTCGCGGAGACGACAAGGGGGGAAGGCGGGTTTGGCTCCACGGGGATGTAGCCGGCAGGTACTCCGCCTCTGCGCACTCACCCTGCTGGCCTGTTTGGGCCAGGGCTGCCGCACGTCCTCCGCCCTCCGGGAGCCGGCGGCCTGCCTCCCCACAGCGCAACAATCCGCGGGCAGCACTACCGGCGATGCCCTCCAAGAGGCGGAGCGCCTGCTGGCCCAGGGCGAGTCCGCGGAAGCCGAAAGGCTGCTGCAGGAGCTCAGGCCCGAGCCGGCCTCCCCGGCGTACGGGCAGCTGCTGTTTCTGAAGGCCCGGGTAGCCGAAGCGCGCTTCCAGCGGGAGCGGGCAATGCTTTACCTGGGCGAGCTCCTGCTCCCCGAGCACCGCTCCCTGCATTTCGCGGCCCATCAGGCCAGGGCCGAGTTGGCCTTCCAGGCCAAGGATTTCGAGATGGCCTACCGGGCGTACCTGGCGGCGGTGAACAGCGCGGCGACGGGAATGCGGGTCCCCGCCCGCACCTGGCTGCGCCTGGCCCAGATCGCCTGGTACGAGAACCGCGACGCGGAGCGGGCCGACTACTACGCACGCCGGAGCGAGCCTCAGGAGCTGTCCGCCCCCGAGCGCGACCTGCTGGAAAGGCTCCGGCGCCGGTTGTCCTGGCGGCAGCTCACCCCCGAGGCCATCGGCCTGGGCGACGGCAACGTTTCTGCCCTGCGGGTCGACGGGGACGACTTGTGGATCGGCACCTGGAACGGCGGAGTCTGCCGCTTAACGCTGTCCAGCGGCGAGGCGAGGGTGTTCCGGGAAGGCCGGGAAAGCCTGGTGCCGAGCACCGTGCGCTGCATCGAAGTAACCCCCGCCCGGGTCTGGATCGGGACCTACCAGGGGTTGTTCGCTTACTCCAAGAGCGGCGGCGCATGGCAGGAAATCGGGGCCTTCGGCGGCGCGGACCCGCGCAAGGTCGAGGCGCTGCGCGTGGCCGACGGGCGCCTCTACGTCGGCACCCTCGGCCAGGGGCTCTGGCGGCAGGAGGCGGAGGGCTGGAGCCGAGTTTCCTC